>NZ_LLKN01000002.1:320882-641764 GCF_002900095.1 Salegentibacter mishustinae
AATTTATAAATTTATTTCTTTCTGGACAGGCTTTAAAACAAGCTACTTCGTGTTAAAAAATAGGATTTTAGCATTAGCCGATTAAAGCGGGGAAAATTAAAGCAAATACCCGGGAAATTTAAAGTTGTAATATTCGGAAGCTATGGATAAACCCGTATATGGTTTATTATCAGAAAAATATTAACTTTAAAAGAAAAAATGATTCAACAGCAATATGCTTTAATTTTAATACCCTTTATTATGAGCAGTTTACTCATTTTCGACTTTAGTACTACAAATGACTGGTCGGGTTGGGAAGTAGAAAACGATGTGGTGATGGGAGGAAATTCTTCCAGCCAACTGGAACGCAGTCCTGAAGGCAATGCTGTTTTTAAAGGTACCGTTTCCCTGGAAAACAATGGAGGTTTTGCTTCATTGCAATACCATTTTCCTTCTAAAAACATCAAAAATTACACTAAAGCATTTATTAAAATAAAAGGAGACGGAAAGGAATATCAGTTCAGGGTGAAGTCTAATCTAAACGATAGAGCTTCCTATATCTACACTTTCAAAACTACAGGAGACTGGCAAACTGTGGAGATTCCATTAAATAAATTGACGCCAACCTTCAGAGGCCGAAAACTGGATATCCCTAACTTTCCTGGAGATGAAATTCAGGAAGTGCGGTTTTTAATTGGAAATAAAAGGGCTGAAGACTTCCGACTTATAATTGACAGGATCGAGTTGAAGTAAAATTTGATTAAACCGATAAATTAGCAACTTTAATCATTCCCAATAAGCTTTTAATAGCAGTAAAATAGTTTCAAAAAATTCATTTCAGCCTTCACCTTATCCCTTTCGAAAAAAAGCAAAAAAAAACGTGCGGAGTAGGTAAATTTTTATAATTTTGCCGTCCACTTGCTCGAGTGGCGGAACTGGTAGACGCGCTGGATTCAAAATCCAGTAACTTCGGTTGTGCGGGTTCGATTCCCGCCTCGAGTACTTTTAACATATTAAATTCAATCAAAACCCCGTAAACTGCACTGTTTACGGGGTTTTTCTTTTTTATTGATATCAAATAATATCATTTGAATAGGTATTAAAAGTGTCTCATTCGGTGGCACTTGACAAATTAAAAAAGGTGCGCCCGAATCGTCGTAAAGTACTGTTAAATAACATATTACAAATGAACTTATTAAATTTTTTAGGCTAAATTTATTTGATTTTAAAACCTAAAAAGATGCAAGATTTATTTTCAGTATTGTTTTACGTAAGAAAAAGTAAGAATAAAAGTGCTACTCATGCTATGGTTTACCTCAGAATTACATATGAAGGTAAACGAGCTGAAGCTAGTACAATGAGGAAAGTTAATCTTTCAAAATGGAACGCTAAGGCTAATAAAATGAGTGGTACTTCTGCTGAAGCCAAACAAGTAAATCGGAATCTTGATATCATTAAGAATCGCATCTATGAGATTTATCAGAAATTTTTAGAAAATGGCGAAGAAATAACAGCAGTAAACATTAAAGATGAGTTTCTCGGTAAAAACAAAGATGACAAAAGAATTCTCAAAATCTTCGAAGATCATAACCTACGAATGGAAAAACTGGTTGATAAAGATTATTCCTTTAGAACACTGCAACGCTACAAAACCACAAAAAAACATTTAACCAACTTTATATCATCCAGTTATAAAGCCGATGATTTTCGTGTAAAGGATATTGACATTAAATTCATCAATAGTTTTATGTATTACCTCAAAACAGAACTTAACCATTCTCATAATTCGGCATTAAAATATTTAGCCTATTTGAAAAAAATTGTTCGAATTGCAGTTGCTAATGGATGGCTGGAAAAGGATCCTTTTTATAATTTCAAGCAAAAGCGTCAGGTTATTGACCGAGAGTTCTTGACTAAAGAGGAAATCATTAAAATAATGGAAAAAACTTTTACCATTCAAAGAATGGAACAAGTTAGGGATGCATTTCTGTTCTCTTGTTATACCGGGTGTTCTTATTCCGATATTAAAAAGCTAACTAAACAGAATATTATTAAAGGAATTGATGGCAGCCAATGGTTAAAGTTTAAAAGAACAAAAACCAGATCCTTAAGCAGCGTTCCTCTTTTAACAGTGCCGGAAGAGCTTATTAAAAAATATGAGGACTTTGATAATCCTAAAGGAACTTTGTTACCGGTACTATCAAACCAAAAAACGAATGGTTATTTAAAAGAAATAGCTGATTTATGTGAAATTCAAAAAAAACTAACATTTCATGTTGCCAGGCATACCTTTGCCACCACCGTAACCCTTTCAAATGGAGTACCAATAGAAAGCGTAAGCAAAATGCTTGGGCATAGATCTATAAAAATTACTCAACACTACGCAAAAGTATTAGATGAAAAATTAAGCGAGGATATGAATAATTTGAAAAACCGAATGGCGGCTAGTGAAAATAAAAGAAAGCTTAAATAGCTGATTTTCTTCAAGCAACTGACTTCGAATTTCAATTTTCAATAATTCGTTCCGGGTAATCGGTAATAATTCCATCTACGTTTAATTCAATCATTTTTTTAATGGCTTTGGGCTCATTTACTGTCCACGGAATTAATTTCATTTCCATACTTTTAATAGAATCAACAAAAGCAGTGTCTTTTACCATTTCATAATGTGGGCTATAGATTTCTGGCTGGAAATCGAGTAAAGCCAGATTTTTTTCAATGCCCTCAGTATATATTAAATAGGCAGTTTCCACTTCAGGATAACTTTTATGAATTTCATTTAAAATGTTCACATCAAAAGATTGTAAATTCATCTTTTGCTCAATATTCTTATTTTGGATTACTTCCATCACAAGATTCACGAATTCTTCCGGGGCTGGTTGATAATTACCATATTTATCTTCTGAACTTTTTAATTCAATATTATAGCTCACAGGTTGCAAATTATTTTCTGCTATATAAGTTTCTACAGAATCTATAGCTTCCGATAGTAACGGCTTGTAGGTTTTTTGTTTTTGCTGATTTGGAAATAATCGATTCCCTTTAGAGCCCGAATCAAACTTTTTAATGCTATCGTAAGGCATCTTGTAAATATTAAAGCTTTCTTGCTTGTCTATGGAAATACTATCTCCTGAAGGGGTCAGGACATAAAGTGAATGCATAAATGGCTCGTGAGACACCACTACTTTTTTATCTTTAGAAATAACCACATCCAGTTCAATAACATCAACGCCCTTTTTTACCGCGCTGATAAAGGCGGGAATGGTATTTTCGGGAAAATTGCCCCTATCGCCACGATGGCCCTGCACCTGTACCTGGAGCTCTTCTTCATTTTTCTGAATTTTCGCCCCTTCTTCCTGTTTATTCTTACAAGACAGGCTAATCAAAAGGAAGGCAAACAATACCGTTTTTATAATTTTCATATTCATAACTTTAAAAAAGGCCCACCCGTAAATATAGAGAACTGTGGGCAGGCCTAACAAACTAAACACTGGAATTAAAACTCAACTATTTAATAGGTTTTGCAATGCGATAGCTGTCGCTTGCCATATGTACTTTACCGAACATATCAGTAGCTTTTATTTCTATGGTATGTTTCCCGGTCTCAAGATCCGTAGGAATATTTCCGCGCCACAAATGTTCACTTTTAATAGGATTAGAAGACCTCCTACCCGGCATTAGTTCTTCGGTTAGGTCCCATTCATAAACCATTTCCACATAAGACGGATCATATTCTTCCATATACTGCATGTCC
The DNA here is from genome assembly GCF_002900095.1 of Salegentibacter mishustinae. Taxonomy (NCBI): domain Bacteria; kingdom Pseudomonadati; phylum Bacteroidota; class Flavobacteriia; order Flavobacteriales; family Flavobacteriaceae; genus Salegentibacter; species Salegentibacter mishustinae. Next base: position 324,616 of record NZ_LLKN01000002.1, read on the forward strand.
TTCCATTCCCCATTATCAATTCTATATAGGACTTTATCGCCCTCGGTTCCCATAAAAAAATTCACAAAAATTCCTGCTTTAGTTCTTCTGCCCTTAGCAACTACCTTAGGCGCAAAAACTTCCATTTGATAGTTGGCTGGTTTACCCGCAACCTTATAATCTATGTTATACTCGTTTCCATTGAAATTTAAAAACGCATAACCTTTAGGAGTTCCATCTCTCATTGTTGAAATCGGAATATTATTTTCATCTAATTTTCCTGTATACCAGTCACCCGAAGTTGTACCAACATTATAATGATGGTGTGGTTCAGCCTGCATCCATCCCTCTTCCTTTCCAAAGAAATCCTGGCGTTGTATATGCGTATGGGCTGAAAGCGAAAGGGTGTTAGGAAAGTCTTTTAAAAGTTCAAAAAGCCTTTCCCTGTCTTCATCTCTAAAAGTATCCACACCATCTGGTTCACTTAAGGGAATATGCATAGCAAGAACTACTAAATGGTCTTTAGGAACATGCTTTAAGTCATTTTCTATAAATTGAAACTGGTCCTCTCTAAAACCTCCCCAATAACCTTTACCATCCCGAGGGTCTGGATACAAGACATCATCTAAAACAAGAAAATGTACCTTTCCGTAGTTGAAAGCATAATTGGCAGGGCCAAAATGTGCTTCATAAGTTTCATCAGAAAGCGTATCGCTTTCCACATCGAAATTGATATCGTGGTTTCCCAGTAAATTATACCAGGGAATACCTACCTGCTTGACAGCTTTTATATAAGGATTAAAAAGATCAAGATCATTACCTACCAAATCACCGAGACTTAATCCGAAAGGTACATTCTCTATACCTTCTACCTCTGCTACGATACCATCTGCAAAATAATCAACTTCCTGTTGGGAATATGGCTGCGGATCCCCAAAAACTAGTGAGGTAAAATCTTCTTTTTCATCGGAAGGAATTAAGGCAAAATCAATTGATTTAGGCAGTTTTCCGGTAGGTTCAACACCGGGAAATTCGAGATTTGGAGAACCTTCAGGTTTATGGATATAGAAAAATTGCGGCAAATTATCAGCATTTTTTGCCACACGATATCCTGAAGGTTTGATTACCGAAATTATCATATCCTTACTAAGCGGTAATTCATATTTCCCTTTACTGTTAGTTAGTGTCACTTCTCTCCCATTGGTCAAGGCTACTTTCTCTATACCTTTTTCCCCGGAATCCATTTTCCCATTTTGATTGATATCTTCAAACACGGTGCCGGCAGCAAGATCTTGGGCTGAAACGGAAAATATTCCCAAAAGGCAAATGCCTGTAATTATAAATTTTATCATCCTGTTTTTTATTTTAAAAATTCACTGATTTATTACCAACCCGGGTTTTGCTCTAAATTGTCATTTAACTCAAGATCTTCCATCGGTATTGGGTAATAATAATCTCTATTTTCATCGAAGCTTCCGCCCTCGAATAAAAGCAGGTTTCCTGAATTACCTTCTGTAAGGGGTCTTTCATTAATATTTATGGTGGAAGTTACTTCATCTGGCGCCCCGGAAGTATCTCCATCGTGAACATATACATCAAAATTGCCATCATTATTAAAATCATGAGCACCTAATTCTGAAAAATATATACCCCTTATTGGTTTTTCAACTTTATTGCCTTCTTTCCATCTCATAAGATCATCCCAGCGCAGCCCTTCGTTTACCATCTCGACTCTTCGTTCACGACGAATTTCCAGGATCACCCCTTTGTTTGGTCCTTCAATATTCTCATAAAGGCTTTCCTGATAAGGGTCGGGATTAGCATTCGCTTCCGCCATATTCAAATGTGGCAAACCTACACGATCACGTAATTTATTAATTGACATATCTAAATCGCCCTGTGTCAATGTCCCAATTTCTGCCTTGGCCTCAGCATAAATTAACAATGCCTCTGCATATCGGAAAAGTATAACATCATTAAATGAACCACCCGAACCCCATTGCGGACCTTTAGGAGGTAATCCTTTTATCACTCTGTAGCCTGTTCTGGTTATGTCTAAATCTACCGGCTCAGGATCCTGCGACCCATAGGTTGCAAAATCAGGTCCTGCTGTAGTTTGTGTCAACCTGGGATCCCGATTTTGCATCTCTTCATAAAAACTCAGTGTTTCATAGCCAGATTGATTGGTAAACGGTGTTCCGTCAGTCATTAAATAACTATTGACCAGTTCTTTTGTAAGCCCCCATCTTCCTTGGGTTGGTGCAGTCATCCTATAAGCCAGATCGTGTGTTCTTAATCCAAATTCATAATCCACAGCTAAAATAGTTTCAGTGGTATTCTGATTTTCCATTGCAAACAGGTCTAGATATGCCTGCTCTTCACCGCCACTAGTATAAAGGGTGTAAGCGCCCGAATCCATCAATTCCTTTGCTGCAGATGAAGATTCTTCTATAAATCTTTCATAATCATCCAAGCCATGATATTTTCTAAATGTTCCTTCATGAAGAGCAATTCTAGCTTTTAATATAAGTGCCGTATATTTTGTTATACGATTTAATTCCTTTTCAGCCGGAATATTTTCAATGGCATAATCAATATCGGCCATAATGGAATCCATTACTAATTCTCGTGAATCCCTTGCTTTAGTTAATAATTCTTCATCATCCTGATTTATCACTTCACTATACCATGGTACATCTCCAAACCTCTTTACTTTTTCGAAATAGAAGTAAGCCCTAAAAAATCGCGCTATTCCGGAGTATTTGGCTGTGGCGCCAGGATCATCTACCCTATCATAATTCTCTAAAAAATAGTTGATCCTTCTTAGATAGCCCCAGGACCATCCACCGCTACCCCTGTCTGTAGGGACAATACGTGCTCCTCTTAATCTTTCACCAGCACTTACCCCTAAAATATTGTCTGAGTCGGAATCATCTATATACACAGATTTTGTTGGGAGAACGGCATACAAATCATTCGTATATGCCTCTAAATCGGCACCTGTGTTGAAAAATTCTTCTGCAGTTACTGCATCACCAGGTGGTTGTTCGAGTATATCGGCCTCACAACCTGCAATTATAAACGGTGTGATCAGTAATACCAATACTTGAATTATTCTTCGTGTTTTTTTCATTTTTTTATATTTATCACTATTAGTGTATCTGTTTTTACAATCTTCTAAAATTTATAAAGCAAATTATAGATTGATTTGAATACCTGCAGAATAAGTCTTCCCCATTGGGTATAATTGTGTGTTTGTAGCAGATCTTCCACTCACACCATTTGGGTTAGAGTAACTAACATGTGCTCCTACCTCTTCGGGGTCTAGGTATTTAGTTAAACCTCCAAAAGTCCAGGTGAATATGTTCTCGCCGCTCACAAAAAAACGAAGTCTTTTAATATTAATTTTCTTAGTAAGGGTGGGTGGAATGGTATAACCCACAGTAAGATTTTTAATCCTGAGATAGCCTATGTTTTCTAAAAAGTGGTCATTATAGTTATATGACATACGGCCATTACTTAAAGCGCTGTAGGCTCTTTGTCTCTGAGGGAATATTCTATTGGGATCGTTAGGTTGAGCCGGATCCCATACCTGATTTAAAAGATCTTTTCTTATAAAAGATGTATATGGTCTATGAAATGTAGCCCAATATAAAGGACCGTTTGGGTACCAATCCTGTTTGGCGACTCCTTGTCCAATAACGTTCAGGTCAAAGTTTTTCCACGAAGCATTTATATTAAATCCGAATGGAAACTGTGGCATTGCATTACCAATAGGCACTAGATCTCCAGGGTCTTCAAGGGTATTATTTCCATTATCAATACTACCATCCCCATCAGTATCTACATATCTAAGATCTCCCCCTCGCAAGCGGTTCCAATCACTATTTGATCCGTAATCAAGTATCCCTCTATAAACTCTAAAGAGGTTATCTCTTCCATATTCATTTTGGAAGGCGGCGGCTTCTTCGTCTGATTGAAATTGACCATCTACCCGATAACCCCATATTTCACCTATTTGCTGACCTTCCCAAAAGGTGCTTAATAAACCGTTTGGGTTATCAAATTTTGTAATTATAGCTTGGTTATTTGAAACATTGGCTTGTGCACTAAGGGCTAGTTTAGAACCTAACACATTAAATTCATCATTATAACCTAAGGTCGCCTCAAATCCTCTGTTCCGCATTGCTGCGTAATTTCTACGAGGTTCTGATGCACCAAAAACTGCGGGAAGCGGTTGTCCCGGTAGATACATATCCCGTGTATTACGTTCATACCATTCAACAGAGGCAGTTAGTTTATCCTCTAGAAATCCCATATCAACACCTACATTTGTTGATGTGATTTTTTCCCAGCCAATATTAGCCGGTAATGGAGAAGGTACTCTGGCATAATTACCCTGTTCTCCATCAAATAACCACGAGGTTCTACCCATTCCTATTAGTTGCCTGAAGGTATTTACCCCTACATTCTGATTCCCTAATTTACCATAGGATGCTTTAAGCTTTAATGAGGATATTGCGCTTTCTAATGGTGTCCAAAAATTTTCTTTATCAATTATCCAACCTGCGCCTACAGATGGAAAAAGCCCCCATCGGTTTTCTTCTGGGAAGCGCGATGAACCATCGTAACGCGCGTTAACTTCCAATATGTATTTGCCATCATAATCATAGTTAAATCGTCCAAAATAGCCTTGAATAGCCCATTCTAATGTGGAACCTTCCATATCAAGCATTGTTGTTCCAAAAGCAATATTAGCTTTGTCCTGGGTGAGCAGGTCTTCAATTCTCATTCCCACTCTATCACGGTCAAACTCCTCCTGGTTAAAACCGAGCATTAGCTTGAAATTATGCTTTTCTGCAATGTCCCTGGTATAGGTTCCATAAATGTTTATAGTAGTATAATTATCCTTCCAGCGATACTCATTATGTCTATTTAATCCTTGCCCTTCTAACAACTCCAGCTTTTCACCAGCCAGATAACTAAATGGCTTATAGGAAAATGTGCGATCTGTCCGATCAATACTATAATTATAATTCATATTAAGTACTAATCCCTCGATTGGCTTAAGCTCTGCTCCAAGGGTATTAGTTAAATTTTCATACTGCCATTGCCGGTGTGCAGCGCCTTCTTTTAAGGCACCTAAACGTCCAACATATCCATTCCTGGTTCGACCAACACTTACACCATAGCCGTCAACGAAGGCAGGATGATTAGGAAAAAGATCACGCCATTTACTCACCCCAAATTCGTCACCCCAACCATTTTTAGTTCCTGCATATTGTTCATCATACCTACTACTAAATCTGCTCAATGCATTTAACTTTAACCAGTTGTATGGAGTCGCACTCAGTTTAAGCTGTAGATTATAGCGTCTCATCTCAGCATCCTGGATATTTTGAATTTTTTCACGCTCATAGCTTCTTGCTGAGATAATACCGGTTAATTTATCAGAGCCACCAGAAACAGAGATATTATTTATTTGGTGTGACCTACGATCTTTAAACAAGACATCATAGAAATCGGTATTTCCAAAAAACTTATAGGTGCCATCCGGTTGTTGCTCATAAAAAGGTTCTCTTTCACCATTACCAACTTGTTCGGCAATTTCCCAATCATCATCTTCATAACATACATAACAACCGCTATGATATGAGCCAATTGCATCATCGACCCATCTTGCATAGGTAGCTGGATTAGTTACAAAGTCAGTACGAGCAATATTTGTAGTAAAACCAGTATTGTTAGAGTACTGAACATTAAATTCACCTGCCTCTCCAGATTTAGTAGTGATTAGCACCACTCCAAAAGAACCTCGTGCCCCATAAATTGCTGCCGCTCCAGCATCTTTTAAAACAGTTACACTTTCAATGTCATTTGGATTTATATTGGCAATATCCGCTTCTATACCATCTACGATAATAAGAGGAGACCCTCCATTTATAGAATTAAAACCACGAATATTTATTTCGGGAGTTTCGGAAGGATCACCACCTGATGACGACCTAATATTCAAACCGGGTACAGTTCCCTGCAGAGAACTGGCTATATCTGCCGATGGTCGAGTTACAACGTCGCCAATCTCTGCGGTACTAACCGAATTAACAACATTTTCTGATTTTTGAGTACCGTAACCCACAACCACAACTTCGTTGAGGCTTTCTGAATCCGGAACCATTGTTATTTCAAACGTGGATTGAGACTCAACAGTAACTTCTTTTGACTTATATCCTAAAAAAGAAAAAACAAGAATTGCGTCCTGGTCCGGTACTCTTAAGGTAAACTCTCCATCAAAATTAGTGATTGTTCCTTTAGAAGATCCTTTAATTTGTACAGTTACTCCCGGCAAAGGCAATCCGGTTTCATCCAGAACTTTTCCTTGAATAGTTTGTTGAAAATCAACAGATTCAAGGATTGTCCCCGGATTAAAATTGGAAGCAAAAGCTTCCGAGAAAATCAATAGAAAGCATATGACATATACTTTCTTTAAAAAAAATTGTATTTTTGTGTCCATTACAAGTGGCTATAAATTAATTGTTTGTAGTCTTAATTAAGCCCATTCTGTTGCAGCAGAATGGGCTGTTTTTTTCGCTAATTCAAAGGCTTATCTTTTCTTATAAATATTTATTTAGAGTTAGATTCTAATGTGTCTGATATTTGATTTCAAAACTATAAGTTGCTTTCTCCGCGAAGATTTTCTTATGTTTAAGTTTATATTAACTAAATTTTAAATTAGCCTAAAAAGGAGTGGCAGAAGATCTAAACAGTTTGTCCATTTTAGATTTATCTTTTTTGAAGGGTATAGCTCTTAAAAAAAGAATAGCTTAATACAAACTAATTTACTTTTTTCATCTTAAGCATTTTCCTTTTGCATTCCAGTTAAAACTTAGTGCAGCTCAGGATGAATAAAAAGTGCTATGAATTTTATTTACTTCTTCCAGCGCCATCGCATTACCTTTTGATGACATTCATTTTCAAGTTTTGAAATTATAGAGGAGTTATAAATAGCAAGGCGGTTTATGTACTCCGGTTAATTTCAAGGCTTGTTCCTTTAGCAGCAAAAAGTAATGCGGTGTAAGAAAGACTTTAAAAAACACTGAAATCCTGATCGGTAAATTTTAGTTACTACCAGGCGGACTTGAGTCAAAAAGCTTAAGCTATTGCATCAAATTTACCAATTCATTTTCAAAGCTTTTTGGCTCGTGTCCAAGACCATTTATAATGAACCTCTTTTATTGAAACAAAGCTTTTGCGGAGTGAAGATAAAAGTGGTGAATGGCTGAGGTAACACTATATAAATTAAACTATAAATAATATGTTCTATATAGAACTTCGCATAATATCTTTAGATTGCTTTTCAGACAAGCTTAGCACCGAAGTTATATTGTATTAGTTCGAGAATTTAAGACTAAGTTAAAATGGAAAGGTTAGAGGATAATTTTTAATTTTACTCTCAATTCAAATCTGAATCATAGATGATAAAACAAATATTACTGATCTTACTAGGTATATTCTTCCTCCTAAATGGATTAAATCATTTTTTAAACTCAAAAATTTTAGAAGAATATGCTGAGAAAAGGAGCCTCCTAGCCTCAAAATTAATGATCAAATTAAGTGGCATATTATTATGTTTTGGTGGAATAACTTTAATCTCAGGTTTTTATCTTCTGTATGGTATTATCGGGTTATGTATATTTTTACTTATTGCCTCTGTAACTATACATAAATTCTGGGGATTAGAGAACAGAGAGATCATGATGCTAGAATCCATGCATTTTGCAAAAAATTGGGCATAATTTTTGAGCTCCTCTATATAGGTGATTCACTATTGAAGGTATAGAAAATCCTCTAAGAGAAATTAATTATGCTACACTTTCCAATCTTCGGTCTGGAACAATCCACATAACAGCCACGACTACAAAACAGGCTATTGAAATCCAGTAATTTAGAAACGCTGCGGGAATTGCAATTAAATAAATGATAATTGATAGATGTTCTTTAGCTCCTCGCTGTGTTAGCTTCCTTAAGGGAAAGTTTTCGTCGTGAAATTTAATTAACTGTATTTCCAATATCCAGTAAGCTATTGCTGCCATAAGTAATATAAATCCATATAAAGCAATAGGTAAAGCTGCGGTATAATTCTCCCCTATCCAGCTGGTAGCAAAAGGAATTAATGATAACCAAAACAATAAATGTAAATTACCCCATAAAATCTTCCCGTTAACTTTTTGGGTAACCTGTAACAAATGATGGTGATTATTCCAGTAGATTCCCAGGTAAATAAAGCTTAACAAATAACTTAGAAATATGGGAAATGTTTCCAACAAGCTCTTTAAATCAGTTTCCTCAGGAGCTTTCATTTCCAAAACCATAATGGTGATCACAATAGCCAATACTCCATCACTAAAAGCTTCCAGTCTTCCGGTTTTCATGAGTAATTAATTTGGTAGTGGAACAAATTCAGTTTCTCCAGGCACTTTAGGAAAGTTTTGATTTTTCCAGTCTTCCCTGGCTTTAGCAATGATATTTTTATCAGAAGCTACAAAATTCCAATGGATGTGTCTTTCCTCTTTAAAAGGTTCTCCTCCCAGAATATAAATAGTTGTATCCTTATCCATTTCAAATTCACATAGTTTATGATCTTTGGCAACCAAAATTTGTTTTGGTTCATAAGTATTCCCATCACTATTAATTTTGCCTTCCAGAATATAGATACCTGATTCTCCGAAAAGATCAATACTTAGATTCAGTTTTCTTTTTTCACTACTTTTCAATTCCAGAAGAAATAATTTACTATATACGGGAACAGGAGATTTTTTGCCGAAGCATTCCCCGGCAATTAATTTATAAGAAATTTTGTTTTCAGTCCACTGTGGAATTTCCTGTTTTTCGATATGACTAAAAGAAGGTTCTATATTTTCCAATTCTTTAGGAAGACCAACCCATATCTGTAGGCCATGTAAAGACTTTTCTTTGTCTCGTAATGAACCTGGGGTACGTTCGGAATGCACGACTCCATTACCTGCTGTCATCCAATTAACAGCACCAGGGTTTATTTCTATCTCATTTCCTAAGCTATCACGATGCATGATTCTGCCCTCAAAGAGATAAGTGAGGGTAGATAGTCCAACATGCGGATGCGGGGGCACATCAAAGTTTTGGTCTTTTGTCATGCTAACCGGCCCCATATGATCTATGAATACAAAAGGGCCTATCATTCTTTTTTCGCGGAAAGGTAAAAGTCTACCTACAAGGAAATTTCCTATTTCGGCAGCTCTTTCAGGAACTATCATTTTTATATTAGACATAAAATATGAACTATGAAGTTGATATAATTAAATTAAAAGAAATTAGCCAGAACCATACATTCTGGCTAATTGAAAATACGATTTTACACTCATTAATCTTCAAGGTAACCGAATTTTCCCATATTAAAATCATTGATAGCCTCCCTAATTTCCTGCTTAGTGTTCATTACAAATGGACCTTGAGCTGCGATAGGTTCGTTAATTGGCTCTCCACTTAAAATTAGAGCAACAGATTTTTCCAGGGCTTCAACAGTAAAAGATTCACCTTCATTCTCGAAAAGCACAAAATGATCTGTTAGTGCAATTTCTGAATCATTCACTTTTATGCTCCCCTCAATAACCAATACCCCGGTATTATAATGAGAAGGAAATGAGAAGCTTGCCTTAGCTTTTTCATTTAACCTGGCATTAAACATATGCAAGGGGGTAAATGTACTTGCCGGTCCTTTAGAGTCATTGTAGTTTCCAGCAATAACTTCTATAAGCCCTGCATCACCAGGTAATGAATGGATTGCCATTTCAGCTTGCGAAATTGCCTGGTATTTAGGTTTTGACATTTTATCCTTTGCCGGCAGGTTGACCCATAATTGAACCATTTGGAAGTCGCCACCTCTCTTACTAAATTCTGCCTCATGATATTCTTTATGAAGAACTCCCGAAGCGGCTGTCATCCATTGAACATCTCCTTCACCTATAATTCCACCGCCACCACTACTATCATGATGTGCAACTTTGCCTTTGTAGGCAATAGTTACGGTTTCGAATCCCCGATGTGGATGTACGCCAACTCCCTTTGGTTTATCTGAGGGAGGAAAAGTAAATTTTGAATTGTAGTCCAACAATATAAAAGGACTCATTCGCTCCATATCCATTCTAAAACCACTAGGGATAAAGTTATGGACCCTAAAGCCATCTCCTACAAAATGAGGATTGGGTGGGCTTGCAACTAATTCTATATTTTTAGTTTTCATATCATAAAATTTTAATTTGAAACAAAATTCTTTTAATGCCTATCAATTTTGATGCAACCTGGAAATAAACTGATATTCCGGATGCTTATCTATATACGATTTGATAAAAGGACAATATGGTTTTACTTCTAGTTGCTGTTTTTTAGCAAATTCTAAAACATTCCTGGCTAAAAAAGATCCTACTCCCTTCCCGCTTAATTCCTTTGGAACTTCAGTATGTATCAAACTAATCACATCTTTGTGTAGTTTGTAATTTACAAAGGCAATTTGGTCATTCAGCTTGACTTCAAATCTATGATCAACGGTATTTTGGTATAAAGTATATGCCATAATTTCTAATATTTACTACAAAGTTAGAAGCTAAGGTCCAAATAGCTCTTGATCTATGGTAAGAAGTAAAATTAGGGTCTATCAGCCAGACCTTTGCGCACCCTGCTTAAACTTTCAGGGGTTATGCCAAGGTAAGAAGCCACCATCCACTGGGGTATCCTAAGTTGCAAGTCTGGATACAACTTAACGAATTCCAAATATCTGGTTTTTGCGGAAGCACTGAGGAGCAGATTAATTCGTTGATTTAAATGGCGGATATGGTTATGTAGTAAAATTTCATTTTTCTCTCTGAAGCTAGGTGTTAGCTCTGCAATTTTATTTATGATCTTGTCATTAATAGGAATCAAATGAGAATTCTCAATAGTTTCAATATAAAATTTAGAGGGTTCCTTGAAGAATACACTATCCCTATCACTGACCAGCCAGTTCTCTGATGCGAATTGTAGGATGTGCTCTTTTCCATTTTCAGAAAGGGAATATAAACGCAATAAGCCCTTTTCAACAAAGAAAGTATGATTGCATATTTCCCCCGGTTTTAGGAGAAAGGATCCTGCTGAAATTTTCTTGATCTCGGCTAATTCTTTGATATAGGCAAGGTCTGACTCCTGGACACCAAACTTTTCTATTAAGTACTGAGAAAAATTCATAGCATACCGTGTTGAAAGAGTTTATTCAAATTTATTAAGAAAATCAGATCAAAAAGGAAAAAGTGGGCATTCTTTCATATTTTCTATGGAATTTCTCCCGAAAAAATGTAGGCCATTGAAAATAGAACAAACTCAATGTTCATTAACTTCTTCCAGTGCTATCTAAACCAACTTTTGATACCTCTTATCTTCAAGCTTTGAAATCCTGATCGTTGAATTTTAGTTACTATCAAGCGGACTTGAGTTAAAAAGCTCAAACTAGAGAATCAAATTTACCTATTCATCTTAAAAGCTTTTTGGCTCGTGTCCAAGACCATTTATAATGAACCTCTTTTATTGAAACTAAGCTTTTGCGCAGTGTAGATAAAAGTGGTGAATGGCACTGTTAATTAAACTTTTCCGTGAAAAAATCACCGGTATCACTGGGCTGGAAACATTTTTCCGTGAAAAATTATTTTCAAATTTTCCAGACTAAAATAATTTCACCTTATTTACCATCATAAAGCCCTAAAATTTACGAAAATGACTACCCAACACAGCGTAGCGTGTTATCCTCTTGCTGTCATTTTCTATTATGGTTTAAAATTTTGATCTACCTAAATTATGGAATAGTTGTAACGATTCTTATGTTTTCATTACCTATCAATAAATTAATCATTCCATGACATTTTCTCAATGGTTTCTACTTTTCGTAGGAATTCAAGTGATCCATTTCTTAGGTACCTTTAAACTCTATAAAAAAGCAGGAAGAAAACCCTGGGAAGCAGCAATTCCTATTTATAATGCTGTGGTTTTAATGAAAATTATAAACAGGCCTTGGTGGTGGACTATTTTATTATTTATTCCAATTGTAAACCTTATAATGTTCCCTGTCCTTTGGGTGGAAACAGTTAGAAGTTTTGGGAAACATTCAAAATTAGACACATGGTTGGCAATATTAACCTTTGGGTTTTATATTTATTACCTCAATTATTTCCTGGATGTTTCCTATATAAACGACAGAAGCCTTAAACCAAGAACTTCCGTTGGTGAATGGGTTAGTTCTATTCTATTCGGGATTATTGCGGCCACAATTGTGCACACTTACTTTATACAGCCATATACCATACCATCTTCATCCTTAGAAAAAACCTTATTAGTAGGTGATTTTTTATTGGTTAGTAAGATCAATTATGGAGCAAGGATACCTATGACTACCATTGCGGCGCCAATGGTTCATGATACTATCCCCGGCTTAGGTAAATCGTACCTTTTTAATGATGAGAAAGAGGAAAAAAATTCTTCCTGGATCAATAAATTTCAATTCCCATATTTGAGATTTCCCGGTTTTGAAAAAATTGAAAGAAATGATTTAGTAGTGTTCAACCAGCCAGCGGATACTCTCTTGGATATGAATGATTTTAGTCCAGAGCGTAATTATTATAAGCCTGTCGATAAAAAAACCAATCTGGTAAAAAGGGCTGTTGGGGTACCTGGGGACACTTTAGAAATCAAGGAGGGATATATCTATATAAATGGTAAGCGAACAGTTTTACCCGATCGAGCAAAACCTCAATATAACTTTTTTATAAATACTCAGGGACAAGCAATAGACCAAAACTTACTGAATAAAAGATATGGAGCTCGGGAAGGTTTGAAATATCCAACTGGAAAATTCGCATTAAATAAAGATGGAGGCTATTTGTTAACCCTTACCGATTCTGAAGCAAATTTGATCAGTAAAAATCCAGTGGTTAAAGACGTTAGAAAACTATTAAGTAAACCGGGTGAACCTCAAAGTGTATTTCCATATATAGACACCTTATCCTGGAATTTGGATAACTACGGCCCTATTTATATTCCAAAGAAAGGCTCAACCGTCAAATTAAATAAAAGCAACTTACCTTTTTATAAAAGAATTATTAGCGAATATGAGGACAACCAGATACAAATAAAAAACGGTGAGATATTTATAAATGGTTTACAAACGGACGCTTATACATTTAAGCAGGATTATTACTGGATGATGGGTGATAACCGTCAGAATTCATTAGATGCCCGGAAATGGGGATATGTTCCATTTGATCATGTAGTTGGTAAGCCTGTATTTATCTGGTTAAGCTTAAATAATATGGAGGAAGGATGGAATAAAATCAGATGGGATAGGATGTTTACCACAGTTGGAGGCGAAGGGAAACCACGGTCATATTTAGTATATTTTATTGTCTTACTATTAATAATTTTTGGTATTCAAAAAGTTTTAAAAAATAAACGACATTAAAGGAGTTAAAGCTAAACCTTCCTTTAATCCATTTGCTTTTTTAAAATTTGTCGCAAATAATCGCCTGTTTATAAGGCTTTCCAAGCCATTTGTCGCAAATTGATAAAAAACAATAGGTACCATATGAAATAAGTGTCTAAAAATGAGCAATTTACAAAATTGTAACACCGTGCAACGTGTTACCCTCTTGCTATTCGATTTCGTCCCGCAGGCGGGACAAAATTTTTCATACATGTTGGTTTGCACCAACTGCTTTTTTAAAAAAGGAATGAAGAAAAGTCCTATTCCTTTTTGAAGCATTTTATTATTTAGCGAAAGTCAAAACCGAAGAATTTCTGTAATGATATAAAACAGAAAATCAACACTTTAAAATACTGTTTCCGGGGTGTTTTTGAAAATGAAATTTTCGTATGATTTGGTGTATTTTGAATTAATTTGAGGTAAAAATTTCAATTTGTTTCAATTCAAGAATTTTGAAAACGCAGATTTTTGAATACGGAGACGAAAAACCATTTAAAAATTTCCAGTGTTGTCTTTAAAAAATATATCCAATTTTGGAATTAATAATCTACCCTTCATTGAATTAAGTTTTTTGAATTTTAAACATAGACTAAATCAAAGCTTTTTAAGGTTTTGAACTGAGGCTACCGCTTCCTTTTTTATTTACTTCCTATAGCGCCGTCAAATTACCTTTTTTCGATGCATTTGTTTTACAACATCCTGGCCTGGTAAAGCGTATAAAAAGAGTAGGCAAAGCCGAATCGGCTTTATGCCGCTGTCCAGGAAAGGATGTTGTTATTTGCATCCTAAAAAGGGGAGGGGCGTAAGGATGATATTTGCATATGGATCAGGAAAAACCACCACTTTGTGAGGAAGAAGGACCATGATCTGACCTCAACCTAGCGGACTTCATCGAAAAATTTTGAGAGGAATGAAGCGTTCCGATTTTTCATCGGGTTAGCGTAATGGAAGTCGCAATTTCTTCGATGGTGTCCAAGACCTTTGTAGAGAAGCGCTTTTCCCGGAATGAAGCTTTTGCGAAATGTAGTGGGAATGGGCTGAACGGGTTTGAATTATGCTGCCAATTGTAAAAGCTACTCTATCAACTTTTTAATTTCAGCTAAGGAACCTGAATTCCCTTCGTAGATTATTTCAAAATCTTCATTTAATAAAATAAAAGTGGGATACTTCGTTATATTCATACCTGCAATTATGCTGCCTTTTCGATTATTGCTATTAATAAAAAAATGCTGCCAGGACATATCATTCTCCATACTGAATTCTTTCACGTCACTTATATTTTTGTCAAGAGCAAAACTCATTAGATTTACCTTTTCTGAAAATTCATTATGAAAATCCTTCAGTTCGGGAAGACCTTTAATACAAGGAGCACACCAGGTACCCCAAAAGTCAAGTAGCGTGTATGGCTTATTTTTATTGATAGACTCTAATAAGTTGACCTTTTTAGATTCTAATGTAAGTAAGTTGAAGTTATCAATCTTATCACCAATTCTATACCCGGTAAATTTCTCGGTATCAATATCTATCTTTTTCAGTGTAAGTTTGGCTAAATCTCCTGAAACACTTTCAATTTCATAAAATTTATTGCCAGCCCGCAATGTATCTGAGATTGAATACAAAAAATTATCAGATTTTCTGCTTTTAGGATTTGTAATGGAGTTTGGTATTATTTTTAATCGCATAAATTCTCCATACAATCCTTGAACTCCGAATGAATAATCCATATCGTTCAATTGATGCTCTCCCTTTTTGTAATCTATAAACTTCAGCATTACAGTATACTCATTCGTAGTATCATCTAATACATTATCTTCAAATAAATAAATGTGCGGATGCTTAGTTTCTGGATATATTTTGATGCCTCTTTTTAGACTATAAATTTCATCATTTAGAAAGACTTCATAAGGGAGATTTAGGACTGGAATATTTTCATTTTTTTCAATATGTTTTTTATTTCTATAATCTATCTGAAATTCTAGGGTTTCATCATTTGCAAAATTATTATCGTGATCCAGATCTGCTATTATTAGCTGTTTGTTCCCCCTAAAACCAGAAAAAATGTTTAACTGAAAATACAAAGTGTCTACTCTTGCAGATAAATTTTTTAATTCACTAGCTTCAAATGTTTCAAGTGCTTTGTCCTTTCTGATAAATCCATCTTCGTAAAGATTTTGAATGAAAGGCTTTAATTGAAAATTTTTGGTAACTATTCTAAATGAGTCTACTGACGGTAATCCTTTAAATTTCTGTAGTTTTTTATCATAATATTCTGGATATTTTTTTTCTAAAGAATACACCGGTGTTTCTGAAAAAAGTGGTTCAAAACTAAATAGCTCATCAGATGTATTTTTAAGATCAATTACTATTTTATTACTGTCCTTATCTTCAGATTCTGGGGTTTTTAAAGCTTCTTTACAGCTTACTAAAAGACTTAAAAAGATTATTAAAAAGAGAGACTTTTCAATTTTTCCTAATATGGCACCTATTGTTTTGATGTGCTTTGTAATTGGTTTTTTTTCCTGATTAGTCTTATAAGAGTGATAAGTCAATAGTCTGTTTTTTTAAAATAAGTAAGAAATTTGGTTATGAACTCCTTATCAAGTTTCTTAAAGGTAATTTTAATTGCATTCGACTTTGTAAAATTTACTGTTCTTAAAAAATGAAATTGGATAACCTTATTTAAAAATATCAAATTTTCGTCGAAGGAAGGCATTAAATTAGGGAATTCCTTACTAGCAATAGTAAGTGCTGATAGATTTTTAAGTTTTCAACTATGCTCGGCTTAAGATCTTTTTCTAATGAAATTAAGAGATACCCACGCGTTGTATATGCTAAGCGCATTTAGTGAGTGAAATGTTCAGCTCACCTTGCGGGTGTACAAGCACCCTCGAAAATATTTTAACCAATGATCAGTTCAATACCGGCTTTTTCGGCCTTGTATTTTATTTTGGTCATTAGATCATAATAGCCCCAGTTTCTTAGCACAAATGCTTCCTCTTTGGCGAGTTCAATTTTTTGCTCCTGGTCTACTAAAATGAGCGTTCCTGCCTGGTGTTTTACGCAGAAATCTATTAGTTCTCGGCTGTATACGTGCAGTCGCTGGTTCACATAATTGCGTTCCTTATCTTTAAACCTGGCTGCCGCTTTTGTTTTCCGTTTATGCCCATTACCAGACCTGGCATACTTCACACCCTCCCGGGTTCTTCTTCTGGCGGCTTGTATAGCCAACCTCCGATATAGAAATTCTTCCCTGCTCCCTATGCTAAGCTTTGCCTTACCAATTTTCACTATAATTGGATACTCCAGGGACAACCTGGCTTCTGCAAACACCTCTGGCCTTAGTTGGTGTTTTTCTTTCTCCATTTCAAAGGCGGCCATCATAAAGATCTTACCATCTTTTAACTTGAGATAAGAAGTGCGCATTTTAATCTCGCCCTTTGTTAACTGGTGCATTAATTTCCATTTGTCATTAAATGCTCTGCCGATATAGGTTTTTACCGGGATGGAAAAGAACCGAAAGCAAAAGGCACTTTTCTCAGGATTGAATTCCAGCCCACAAACACCCTCCATGGTAAAGGGAAAGGCCATTTCTTTTTTGAAATTTTGCAGGGAACGCTCGCCTTTCCAGTATTCCTCCCGGTTTTTCTTAAAGGAACTTTGAATGATGCTATTGAGTTGGGATAAAATGTTGGTGGGCATTTTCCCTTTATAGCGATCAGATACCAACCGGTAGGTGGTATTCATCCGCGACCGGTTAAAGATACCCAGTTCATCTTTTTTCTCGTCCACCAGCTTATACTTCACCCCTTCTGATAGATAGAAAAACTCCTGGATCATTTCCTGAACATATAGATGGGAAACGATAAGGTTCGCAGCTTTATGACAGCGGTAACGCCATTGGTACAGTTTACTTTTAGCCTCCTGGCGTTCTTCCTGGGTTGGCAGGTCGATCTCTAACCGGATACTACGGGTGAGTGTAATTGTGTCCTTTCCCATCACTAAGCCGATTGTTGTTGTTCGTGTTTTAATTGCATCAGCTTATAGGCGGACATAAATTCCTGGTGCACTTCCTTTTCGGAAAGGTTCAATTCTTTGGCAATAGCTGCAAAGGAGTATTGTCTTTCCGTGCGCAGCTGCAAGACCTTTTCCTGTTCCTGGGTCATCTCCCTCTGAATCTTTACTGCCAGAACTGGTTTTGGTTTTGTTTCCTGAATACTCCGCTGGCAAATGATATTTTTAATATCCACGATAGCCTTTTTTACCTCGTTGCTGGTGTGGGTAATACTGGTTCCCATTAATTGACCAATAGCTTTATAGCGAAAATCATACTTTAAACAGAGTTCAATCAGGCGTCGTCTTTCAGGACTGAGTAAGGGTAAAACACGACTTATCCGGTCAAAAGCTTTTTGTTGAATCTCGTGATTTAATAAGTGCAGATCATCTTTTTCTGGATCATAACCGTGCAAATACTCCTGGTAGTTTTCGAAACTTTCTAAGGAATTGACGGTTTTGAAAAATTTATTTTTAGGACGAACATAGTAGGTGTAGCATTCCCTCTTCATTACCATTCGTAGGAAATAGTAAATATGTTCGGGTCGTTCTATCCGATCCCTTTTCTCCCATAGTATTAGAAAGGTATCCTGCACCAGGGTTTCCACGGCAAAATCATCATCCAGAATTTGCTTGCCCACCCAGAAGATATTGCGGTGGTACTTTGTATGGATAAACTCCAAGGCATCGGGATGTCCTTGTTGTAATAATTCAAAAATACGCTGTAACATAAGCAGTCGCTTTTAAGTGGAGGTAACAACCTCAAGGTTTTAAATGGATTAGCTTAAGCGAATTCCTACAAGTTGTAAAGAGAAGGTAGCTTTGAAAGTAAGTCGAAAAAGAAAGGGCATGAGACTTAACTTATTGTATCAGAGGTACTGGTATACCATGGAACGACAAGTAAGCTCACGCCCGGGTCGTGAGCATTACCACTTATCATCTCGTTCCTTAAAAATTACCAGTTTTCTGACACAAGATTCAAAGCGAATGCTTCTAATATTTTACTTAAAGAAGTTTCGCAAATATATTAATATGAGATAAATATATAAATAAAATATTTATGTTGTAATATATTCCAACATAATTTGTAAAATATTTGATCATCTTAGTTGTAGATAGGGCTACAATGCAGAACAAAAATTACAAAGAAGACTTTTTACTTAAGTTTGGAGAGAATTTCGGCAAGATTCGGCGGAGTAAAAGTTTAAGTTTTAGATCCTTATCGCAAAAATGCGATATAGATTATGCAGATCTAAACAAAATTGAAAGAGGAAAGAGAAATATTACGCTTACCACTATAATTGAGTTAGCAAGAGGACTTGATATTCACGCTCGAGAATTATTTGATTTTAGCTTTACTCTAAAAGATTTGGAAAAATAATTTTCATATTTTAAATCCTACTATCCCTCTTTAAATTCTTCCTTAATCTACTTTAACACCAATAATTTATATTTAACAAAAACTGCGTTTATCCCGGTATATTTCTTATTAAATAAGTAAATTGTTCAGGATATAACGAGTTGGGCAGCATTTTACAGATATGAGTTTAAGAAGAATATTTCTGACTTTTTCACTAATCATTATTTTCAGTTGTCAAGAAAATGAGAAAACACAGAAAATCGATATAGCAAAGGAGATTATGGGTTTGACTTCCAGTTCCGATCAAGAAGCATTTTTAGAAAGAATACATAAAACAGATCAAGATATTAGAAACGGAGAGAGTTCAGAAATTCTACTTAAATACGGAAAGAACTCAAAAGAATTGCAAAAGTTATATAGGAAAATGGATTCTGTAGATCAATTAAATTTGAAAAGAGTAGATCTTTACTTAAATACTTTTCAATATCCAGACAAGAAAAGGTTTTCTCACAGTGCTAATATCGCACCGTGGCTGGTAATTCACCATTCATCAGATATTAATACTAGAAATAAATACTTCCAAATTCTCAAAAAAGCTTATTTAGATAATGACATCAATTCAAATCAGTTCGAATTATATTTAGGAAGAACATACCAGCTAAAAACAGGAGATTACCCCACACAAGAAGGAGCATATAAATCAGAAGACAAAATTAACCGATTAATTAAAGAACTAAGTTTAGAGTAATAAAACGCAGCCCAACATCGGTTCATCGCAAATAACGGGTATAGCAAAAAAAGTGTAATTTTAGAAACCAGTAAAGAAAAGTGTTAATCCGACAAGTCCGCGTCCCTACTCCCGCAACTTGCGATAACCGCAACCGTTGTACGCAAGCATTGACGAAGAAGGATTTAAGAAAATAATTAATAAAAAAAACAATTATGAAATATTCAATTCTTACACTGATATTTTTCGCTCCATTATTTATAGCTGCCCAAAGTTCTGATTATAAAGTATCTTCCTATAAGACAGAAGGAACTAAGGCACCCAATACTCATTACATTGGAGAAGCTTGGTTAAATCCTCTAATTCACGATGATGAAGAATTAGGTTACAACATTACCAAAGCAACCTTCAAAGCTAACTCAACTTTAGATTGGCACAAACACGGTTCTGTTCAAGTTTTAGTAATTGTAGATGGTGAAGCCTACTATCAAGAAAAGGGTAAAAAGCCTATAATTCTAAAAGAGGGAGATGTAATTAGATGCGAAAAAGAAACTGAGCATTGGCACTCATCTACTAAAGAATGTGATGTTACATATTTAGCATTCTATAGCGGAGAAAAACCAACAGAATGGACAGAAGTCTTAACTCAGGACTATTACGATCAAGTTCCTAAAATGCTAGAAACTAAATCACAAAATTAAAAAACATAAAAAATTTTAGACAAGATGATGGGAACGCAATGCCAGCGCACAACAACGGCTCATCGCAAATAACGGGTATTCAGGAAAAAGTGTAATTTTAGAAACCAAGAAAGAAAATAACTAATCCGACAAATCCGCGTCTTTACTCCCGCAACTTGCTATAGCCGAGACAGTTAGCCACAATTACCATAATGAGCATAGAAATAACACTTTATACAAAGAAAGCAACAAAATCTAGTTTGATCAAATATTTACGAGATCACGATTTTTATAAAGTAAAACACTTCATAGACTCTTTTAATGATGAAAACAATCTTCATTATATGTGGTTCGGCTCAAAAAATAATGAATCAACTACTGGAGTAGAATCAACAATCATTAAAGTAGATAATGACTTAAAAAAACAGTTTAAATGCTCAGACTGGATTTTGCACACAAGAACAAAATCCAATGGAAGTTTTGAAGATAAAGCGAAACAAAACGAGATAATAAAAAGTGCTAGAAAGCAGTTCGGAGGAACATTTTATAATGATGGATATGGAACAAACAGATATATTGACTTAAATGACTATCCGAGATTTCAACCTCACGAAAAAGCAATTTCTAATATAAGAGAGAATGCATTAGAAAAGCTATTTCAAATTACCAATAGTGTAGAGAATTACGAAAACTCGCTAAGCGATAATTTACAGAGTATTAATATTCCTGCATTGAAAGATTTACTGAAGACTAAAGATCCAAGCGTAACTTTATATAATAGTTTAATCCCATTTCTAGTATCGGTAATTGAGTATTTCTTCGGAGAAATTTTTATAGCAATTATAAGATATGATCCCGTTGCGAAGGAATTAATTGCTAAAGAAAACTTTAAAATCGGAATTTCGGAAGTTGTGAAAATTGAAAATAAAGAAAAATCAATTGAGGAGAGCGTAGCTGAGAACTATAATTTTCAAAATCTCGATAGTATAAATAAAGTTTACAATAAGTTTGTTCAAATAGATATATTTTCAATTCTAAGTAAACGAAAAAAAGTTAACGGTAAAATTTTAAGAATTTTAAATAAGCTAGAGGATTTAATTAACTCACGACATAATATTATTCACAACTTGGAATTTAACTATGAATTGACAAAAAATGACTATCTAACTTATGTGAAAACCGTTGAAAAAATGGTTGAAATGATTGTTGATGAGCTAGAAAACCAAAGAAAATTAAATATCGAAAGGTAACAGTGGCTAACAACGCATAACGCAAATGGCGGGTTTACCAGAAAAGAACTAATTTAGTTTACATAACAAACCAAATCGTTACGCCGACAAATCCGCATCTAAAAATCCGCGCCACTTGTCGTTATACGAGACCGTTGTGCGTAATTTAATTTTATGAAAATATTGTTTTTAAAGAAACTGACATGGATATTAATAGTAGGAGTTTTATTCGCATCTATTCTTCCAAATATTATTTCTAATTATTGGTTTATTGACATATTTTCCAATTTCAAATTGCAATATTTAATAATATCAATCTTCCTATTTCTCATATCTTTATTATTTTTTAATAAGAAAGTTTTAGCCTTAATATTACTAATTTCAACCATATTATGGAACGGCTATTTTATTGCTCCTTACTATTTTAGTGATAATACTGCTCTTAAATCTAAAAAACAGGTCAAAATTTCAAGTATTAATTTGCTCTCAAGTAATTCAGAAATTGATTTAGTTCAAAATTATATATTTGAAGAAGATCCAGATATTTTGATCCTAATGGAATTCACTCCAAATTGGCAATTCAAACTAAATCCAATAATTGACAATTATAAATATAAAAAATTAGTTCCGAGAAATGACAATTTTGGAATTGCTCTATTGAGCAAATATGAAATGAACAGTTCTATTGATTATTTCGAGCTTAATGACAAGCCTTCAATAGTTGCAGATCTAAATATTGGGAGTGATCAATTTTCATTGGTAGCTACACACCCAATTCCTCCTATAAATCAACATACGTTTGAAAATAGAAATAAACAACTTTCTAATATTTTGAACAAAAGATCTAAGTTTTCAGAAAGGTTGATTATTGCAGGAGATTTTAATACTTCATCATTCTCCAATCATTTTAGTAAACTTACAAATGGAGATCTAAAAGATAGTAGAATTGGTTTTGGACTTTTACCAACTTGGCCGGCAAACTATCTAATGTTACAAACAACATTAGACCATTTCCTTATTTCGAAAAATTTAGAGGTGATAGAAAGATCAACCGGTAAGAATATAGGTTCTGACCATTTACCAATTAATATCATAATTGGAGTTAATTAAACTACGCACAACAACGTATAACGCAAATGGCGGGTTTCATAGAAAAGAAGTAAATTAGTTTCCATAAAAAACAAAATCATTAAGCCGACAAATTCGCATGCAAAACTCCGCGCCAATTGTCGTTATACGAGACCGTTGGCGATAATTTTAACAAAGAAAACCTGTGAATAAAAAGAAGACAATAGATAGAATAGCAGAACTAATTGCAAGATTTAGAGCTGAAGTTGAAACTCTGAATAGTCAAAGCTTATATGATATAAATATTCACGCCGAAAATGTAATTATTCCAATTTTAAATTTTGTTTATGGCCTTAATTTAAAAAATGCCAATCTAGAAGAGAAAAATTACTCTGCGGTAGATTTAATTGATAAAGAAAATCGGGTTGCTATACAAGTAACATCTACAGCAAATTCAGAGAAAATAAAACATACTCTAGAACAATATAAAAAACATAAACAAAGAGATGAATTTGATTCATTATTGGTCTACATAATAACAAAAAAACAAAAATCATATAATGATAAGAAGTTTGATGAAATTATCGATAGTGAATTTGAATTCAATTCATCGGAAAACATTCTAGACTTTGAAAATTTACTGTCTGAAATAAATTCTTGGATTTCACTTCACAAGATTCAGGGCGTACTGGAATTATTTGAACAGGAATTTACCGATCAGAAACTTGAATATAGAAAACATATTTTAAAAAATAAGGATAAATTAACTAATGAAACCTTATATCCAAACCTTTTAGAAATTGAATTACCTGACAAAGTATTCGTTGGTAAAATTGGAATTAATAGAGATGAAATAATTACTAAATCTTGGGAGACTAAATATAAATTGAAGAAAAGCGCTCCTGATAGAAGTGTACTTAATAGAGCTTTTGAACATTATAATATTCCATATTCTACAGATTGGCACGTATTTGAAAAAAATATTATTTCATTTAAACAATTAGATAATAATTCTGAGCCCCTAAATAAATTAATAGAAATAGGTACGGTCGAAGAATTTTCAATAGATGAGTTTGCGGAAACAGGATATAAATATGAGCTTGCACTATCTAGATTAATTGATAATACAATTCAGGAGTTAGTCCATAAAAAAGATATTCAATGGGTTCGTAAAGAAAGAATGTTCAGATTTCGACCACCAAAATTAATTAGATCAAGAAAGGTCCAATGGAAAAACAAAAAAACTGCAACTCGAACAGTTGTGAAGGAGGTATGGAATAAGGATAGAACTCAAATTACTCATTTTCAACAATTATCTTTTAAAATTCAATCGTTTTTATCAGAAACAAGGTGGTTCTTAGCTATTACACCCACTTGGAGTTATACTTATAATGGTTACCAAGCTCATAAATTTGAGAGTGACTTAATTACACAAAAAAAGAAACTTGAATCAAATAACGCGGTGTATCAGCACTTTATGTTCATATCTTATTGTTTAAACAATAAACTAAGTGAAGACGAAGAAGACTATAATCTAATAAACTTCAAAGAACCTTTCAAACTTGATCTAACATATAAAAGTCATTATGGAAATTAAATTACTTGAAGAACCATTACTACAATTTCAGAATGGTGAACACGTATGTCCAAGAACAGGAATATTTCAATATGGTGTTGCAGATTTTGAAAAAGTGAGACCTGATAAAATAGTTTTGGGGTTTGTTGGAAACAGCGATAGTATTGGAAGTTTAATCAGTTGGATTAAATCTTGTAAAAGTCATATAGATCCCAAAAAAAGTAAGCAGCCCAATTTGTTTATGAATTTTCCAGGCTTCAATGAGAAAGTTGGCTTTAAAAGTGAGATTTCCTACGACGAAACATATGTTCGAAAAATCAACAATTCGATTTTTGAAAAAGTAAAAAAATCTTCTGAAGATATTAATGATTTAATTATTAAAGGAGTTGATTTGTTTCTTACAGAGATTAAATTTTTGGCAAAAAATAAGAATCCAGACGTAATATTATGCGTTTTAGACGAGAAATTCACTAATATGGTTTATGGTACCAAAACGGTGGAAATCGAAGAAGAAGATGATGATAATAGTCTTTCAATAGAAGTTAATTTTAGACGCTTACTAAAAGCAAAAGCCATGGAATATAATATTCCAATTCAAATTGTTAGAGATAGAATTGTAGAGCCGTCTAAAGACATGCAAGATGAAGCCACAATAGCCTGGAATTTTTTTACGGCACTATATTATAAAGCTTCAGGA
Source organism: Salegentibacter mishustinae (assembly GCF_002900095.1). Classification (NCBI taxonomy): domain Bacteria; kingdom Pseudomonadati; phylum Bacteroidota; class Flavobacteriia; order Flavobacteriales; family Flavobacteriaceae; genus Salegentibacter; species Salegentibacter mishustinae. The sequence goes on from NZ_LLKN01000002.1 coordinate 349,519, forward strand.
ACACCATGGGCTCTAAAAAAAGATTCGACAAGTAATACTTGTTTTGCAGGAATAAGCTTTTATAAGAGCAGAGATAAGCAAACTACTCAAACTAGTGTTACTCAAATTTTCAACGAACAAGGTAATGGTGTAATTCTTAGAGGTACACCTGTTAAGGAAAGTAAAAAAGATAAACAACCGCATTTATCGGAAAAGCAGGCATTTGATCTACTCTATAATTCTCTTAAAGAATACTATGAAGCTGTAAAAATTTATCCGCAACGGTTAGTTATACATAAAAGTTCAAATTATTCGGAAGATGAAATTGAAGGTTTTCAACAAGTTGCTGAAAAAATGAATATCAATTCATTAGATCTAGTTACGATAATGCCAACAAATTTTCGTTTATATAGAGAAGGTAATTATCCTCCATTTCGAGGTACGATGCTGAGTCTCGACAAACAAAGACACTTTTTATATACAAGAGGTTTTGTAGATTATTACGGTACTTATCCAGGTAGATATATTCCAAGCCCAATAGAAATAAGACTTTTCTCCTATGATGAATCACCTGAACAAATTTGTAATGAAATTTTATCATTAACAAAGATGAATTGGAACAATACACAGTTTGATAGAAAATTTCCTATTACAATAGATTGCAGTCGGAATGTTGGAGAAGTTTTAAAATATTTGAGTGATGACCAAAAACCTCAGATTAAATATAGTTTCTATATGTAAAACTATCGCCAACATCGGTTCACCGCAAATAACGGGTAATTGTAGAAAAAGTGTAATTTTAGAAACCAGGAAAGAAAATGGTTAAGCCGACAAGTCCGCGTCCCTACTCCCGTAACTTGCGGTAACCGTAACCGTTGGCAACAAGAACGATGATAATTCATTTTAAAAAGAATGTTTTGATTAACAAGAAAATCATTAAGACCTATTTTTTAATAAATTCACAAGCAACCAAACCAATTTTGATGCATCTTATATAAGAGGTGAAAAAAATCTAAAATTAATGAATAGAGAAAATTAGAAATTTATCAAATTTAAAATGGATGAATTATGAGAAATATAGTTTTAATATTTAGCATTCTAATAACCTTAGTTTCATGTAGCAAAAACGAAAAAGATAATCCAACTGACAATTCTATTAATGGGACTTGGCAACTAATTGGAAGAACTGCAAATAACGTTGATGGATCACCAAACGATTGGGAGCAAGTTGAGAATGGCTATAAGATCACTTTTAACGAAGATTTCACTTATGAATCTGAAATAAGTCCAGCAAATTGTAATGAAATTGATAGTAGCATCTATTTAATTGAAAATGAATCTGAATTAAATATCATAGAAACTACTATTACATGCATCAATCCTGAAGTATTCTTTCAAAGTACCCATTCATACAGTTTTGATAAAAATGGTCACTTAAATTTAAAACCTATAGAGCCAGGTTGTCCAGAAGGCTGTACTTTTAAGTTTAGGAAGATTGAATAATTACATTTTTTATAAACCAAACTCAAAAACAAATCTTGTTTGCCTGAAATTCGGTTTAATAAACAAGATTGGGAAAATCGTTCCGGTTGCCAACAACGGTTCACCGCAAATAAGCGGCAGCGTTAAAAATAAATTATTTAACTTAACCAACAAACCAAACCTAAGCCGACAAATCCGCGTCCCTTACTCCGCCAACTGGCGATAGGTACTGTGTTATAAAACAAATATTTTTGATTAAAGTTTTAGGAAGAAGTCAATGCTAAATTGCTTCTATCCTGTGCAGCAAGGACTTCGGTTCTTGCTGTCTTTTTTTGTTCATATTCCGGATCATAATTGATCTCATTCTTCCATAAGCTGTACATCAGTACTAATAACTTGCGCTCTACCGCCACCAAAGCAATCATAGGTTTAGCCTTAGTAGGTTTCACGCGTTCATAGAACTTCTTCAATGTGGGATTACATCGAACAGCGGTCATCGCCGGCATATAAAGTGCCCGACGGATATTTTTATTCCCTTTCTTACTAATTCTGGTCTTGCCTTTATAAGCTCCAGATTCTTTCAGCACTACATCAAACCCTGCGTAACTCGTAAGTTGCTTGGCGTTGGTAAAACCAGTGAAACCTAAGGTTTCACCTACTACCGTAGCTGCAGACACAAAAGAGATTCCCGGAATACTTTCCAAATGCTTTATTCTACCCTTTAAATAAGAGCTGGCATTGATCAATTCCATCATCTCTTTCTCTATTTCCTCCAATTGCCTAGCAATCAATTTTAAGCGTTGTTTATAACGTCTTAATTCTCGTTTGTTGCTGTATACAGAATGTTCACTAGCATGAAGCCTATTCTTTTCTATTTGCTTCTCCTTTAACAAAAATGAACGTTCCCTACTAAGACCTTTTAATTCTCTTAAAATTGGATCAGGTGGTGTCCATAAAGGTAATGCTCGTTCACAGCCAAGCATAGCTAGCATACGGCTATCCAATGCATCAGTTTTGGATCTTTGGTCCAGACTTTGGGCATAACGCTTAACACGACCAGATTGCATCACGCTCACATTAAAACCAGCTTCATAGAGGTAGTACACAAAGGCTTCATGATAGATACCTGTAGATTCCATTACAATCCACAGATTCTCACGAGAGGCTACTTGCTTATCAAGCCATCGTATTAGTTTTTTAAATCCGGGAAGATCATTACTAACTTCAAAAGGATCTTCAAACTCTTTTGTTAGGTTAACCGTTAGGCGGCAAAGACAGACGGCCAGATTATCTTTAGATACATCTACTCCCAAGGCTACTTTTAAAATGTGGTGCTCCATAATTGTTTAATTATAAACCCAATTCTCCATCACTTTTGCTCGTCTTTGATACGATCTCTAAAAAGGATCCAGGTACTGTTCAAGTTCTGAGAGAAAAATGGAAGGGTGGAATTTCTATCGCACGATATCATTAAATAAAATGTATCTACCGAAACCTCATTATCCCTTCCATTGGTTTAATTATTAATTCCTATTTTTAGCTAAATTACCTCGATAAAGCTAACATACGAACCGAGACCGTTGTATGCAATTGTTCACAAAATTCCGCTGACTAAAATGAGTGAATTAATAGAAAGATCTAATAGTATTAAATTTTATCACGATTGTGATTTTAATTTAGAGTCCACCTATTTTGATGCAAAAAAGAAACTTTTCGAATTAACCTTCTCAATTAATCAAGCTAGTTATGATGTTCCAATTGAGCATGAAGAATGGAAAATAAAATGTGAAGAAACAATCGATTTTCGAGGTTTTAATAATAAAATTCTTTTGCCCTATATAAAAATAGAAATTATAGAAAAACATCCTTTACTCTTAGAATACCAAGAAGGCAAAACCGACTTTTTCATAAAAGATGCTCCTTTAAATTTGAATGAATTCTATGGAGAGATTAGTATGATTCTGGAAAAAGAGTTTGGTAATTGGATAAAACTTGATGATTTATTCTGGAATTTAGAAGATTGTTTTACAAAGGATAAAGAGAAATATTTAGCGATATCTGATTCATTGCTTGAAACGGTTAAAACAATATGTGGTAAATATAATATCCACTATAGATCTGGAAAAAGGCAAACTGGGAAAGACCTGGGATTCTATAATAAACCAAACTCTAAATTATTAATTTTTGGAAATACTGATGTTTGTCCCAATCACTATAATTTCAAACAACATTATGTAATTGCAAAAAATTTCGAATTTGAAAGAATAAAATAAATCCAGAACAACAGCATACAACATCGGTTCATCGCCAATAAGCGGCACCGTTAGTAAGAAAATAATTAACTTGACCAACAACAAAATACTAAGCCGACAAATCCGCGTCCCTTACTCCGCCAACTGGCGATAACCGAGATCGTTAAATCCAAGCTTTTTCTACTATTTCTCAGGCAGCAAATTTGTGTAGTTCCACATATGGGGTTCCCCTTTTAACCACCGCAAATACCCTGGATAAAAGCTTATTGCGTACATTGTTTAGTGCAATCATTTTTAATTTACCTTCTTCTCGCTTTTTCTTATAATAATGTCTCAATTCACTATCGTATTGAATGGCTGTACAGGCCGCCATACTAAGCAAGCTCTTCATTTGACGATCTCCCATTGGGTGGCATTTCCGTTTTTTATGAATACTACTTCCCGAACTATGGCCAAAGGGAGCCGTCCCACAATAACTGGAGAATTGTCGCCAACTATCAAAACGTTTAAAATTATTGGTATGGTAGAGCAACTGGGCGCCTACAACCAAACCTATACCCTTTAAGGAAGTGATCAACTTATAATTTTGCGATAATGCTTCAGAAGTCTTGATAAGTGTTTTTAACTGCTTCTCTACTTTATTTATTTGAGATGTTAGATGAGTAATAGAACTAACAAGTGTCTTGCAACAGGTATCGGTAGAACTACTGCTTAGTAATTTCTTTAACTCTGACAGTGTGCTTTTCAATCCCGTACGATTACGTACCAACTGATCACGCAAAGCAAGCAATCTGCCCACCTCTAATAGTTCATTATCTTTCAGCTCACTTGGAGAAAGTTCCTCTCGGTGAAGCCAACCATACCGAGCGATCATTATCGCGTCTATCACATCATTCTTCTCTCTGATCACTCCGGAAGAACGTTTGATTACCACGGGAATTTCCTGCACATATACTTGTTTCTTTGAGGCTAAGTACATCGCTAACTTCAAGGAATAATGGCCGGTATTCTCAAAGCAGAAAAATACTCTTTGTCCCTTAACCTTAGCCTATTTAAGCAAAGCTTTATAACCCGCTACGTCATTACTAAACTCACGGTGGGAACCACCATTGTGACTATAGGCATCTAACTTGTTTTTTGAAACATCAATTCCGATTACTTCTTGGTAATTTTTCATATTTTTAAAAAATTATTGTTTGAAGGGCGCATTAACTAACTCCTTTAACGGGTCCATAAAAGACCTGGTATTCCAAATGGTTCTTGCTACCCGTATGAAGAATGGAGGACTCTTACGGATATTGGACCTGAAATCTAGAGACCGTTTTAGTTCTCCTCCTTCTTCATTTCAAAGGTATATTTATTAATAAGCGAAGTAAAGGAGACCGTTGCCCACAATACACAAAATTCGAATAAAGAATGAAAGTAGAAAATGCATATAATATCTGGGCTGACCAATACGATACGAACTCAAATAAAACCAGAGATTTAGATACTAAATCTACAATTGAAACATTGAGTAAACTTGAGTTCTCAAGCGTTATCGAGCTAGGTTGCGGAACAGGAAAGAATACAATTTTCCTAATAAAAAAAGCTGAGAAGATAATTGGTTTAGATTTTTCTCAAGAAATGTTGAATAAAGCGAAACTGAAAATTAATGATAAACGAGTTAAATTTCGGAAAGCAGATTTGACAACTGAATGGAAAATTGATAATGACTCTGCAGATTTAATAACCTGTAATTTAGTTCTTGAACATATTGAAGATTTGGATTTTATTTTTTACCAGGCGAATAAAAAACTTAAAAACGGAGGAGCTTTTTTTATAAGTGAACTTCATCCTTTTAAACAATATTCTGGCAGTAAAGCAAAATTTGAAACCGAAAACGGAACACAAGAATTAGAAACTTATGTTCATCATATTTCTGAATATTTAAACGTAGCGAGCGAAAACGGATTTGAATTGGTGGAATTGAAAGAATGGTTTGACGAAGAAAATCAAATTGGAATTCCACGACTAATTGGAATAGTATTTAGAAAAAGTACTGTGGGCAACAACGTATAACGCAAATGGCGGGTTTCGTAAAAAAACTAAATTAGTTTCCATAATAAACAAAAACGTTGGGCCGACAAATCCGCTTCCATAATTCCGCGCCACTTGTCGTTATACGAGACCGTGGCCAATACTTAAGAAAAATTAAAATATAAAACATGATTCCACATAGTTCCACCAACCTTCGAAATAGAGTGAATAAATTGTATTTGCCAAAAACAAAAGCTCTCTATCCACTATTCGAAGTTATTAGTAATTCTATTCATGCAATTCAGGAAAGGAAGAATGAAATTGGGGATGATTTTAATGGTGAAATAATCATTAAATCAATTAGAAATGGGGATGAAGAAACTTTAAAACAAATTAGTGACATAGAAGAATATCCTATAAACTCTTTTGAAATTACAGATAATGGAATTGGACTAAATGATGCAAATTTGAAATCATTTGCGGAATTTGATTCTGAGAAAAAAGCAGAAATTGGAGGAAAAGGTGTTGGAAGGCTAATTTGCTTAAAGGCCTTTAGTAAACTTGTTATCGAAAGCACTTATAAGCAAAATGGTCATTATAAAACAAGAACTTTCAATTATAAGAAGTCAAAGAATGGATTTGATGATTACAAGGATGAATTAGCTGAACATAGCAATTTAGGAACTCAAGCTTTGCTTTCTAGTTACGATAGGAAATACGAAAAGTTTGTTCCAAAAAGTTTAATGGAGATTGCCCGCCAGATTGTAACACATTTTCAACTTTATTTTATTCAAGGTTTCGAGCCAACTATTATTATTAAAAACCAGGACGAAACGGAAATCAATCTGACTAAGCTTTTTAATAGAGAATTTGAAAAAGAAATTCTCCAAGACTCATTCGAAATCTCAAATCAAACTTTCAAGATATTTATATCAAAATCTCATAAGGCTCAAAGTCATAAAATACATTATTGTGCTCATGAGAGAAATGTTAAAGATGAAGGATTGTCTAAACATTTGGAAGATTTAAAATATCGGATTCGAAATGAAGAATATGAAGAAGGGTTTTATTTTCAAGTTTTCGTAGTAGGTGATTATTTAAATAAAAATGTAAATGAGGCAAGAACAAGTTTCAATTTTTCCACCGATGAAGATGACGAAGAATTGGACTTTGAAGAAATAACTCTTTCCAAAATTAGAAAGTCTACCATCCAAAGTATAGAAAATTTACTAAGTGAATTTTTACAAAAAGTAAGAAAAGATAAACTTGATGGCTATTTCCCAATAATAAAAGAAGAGTTTCCTAACTATTCCAGCGTTATAAATTATAACATGGAGAAAGTAAAGAAATTACCTTTAGGGTTAAGTAAACATGAATTAGACTTAAAACTTTACGAAATTGAGAGCGAATGGAAAATGGAGGTGAAAAAAGAGGGAATAGATTTAATAAGCAAAGAAAAAGATATTACCCAATTAGATGATTATAAAAAGTTATATGATAAATTTCTAACTGAATTCAATGAAATTGGACAATCTGATCTTGCAAGATATATTGTACATAGAAGATCGGTAATAGATTTACTTGAAAGATTAATTGAACTAAACCATGAAGATAAATTTGCTAATGAGGATATTGTTCATAGTTTGTTTTTCCCAATTAAAGAAACAAGTGACACTGTAAGTGCAGAAAAACAAAATCTCTGGTTACTTGATGAAAGGCTAACTTTTAATTCTCTACTCGCTTCTGACAAATTATTCAAACAAGTAGAAGACCTAAATTCTGATTCTGCCAAAAGAATGGATTTAATAGTAAAACAAGGGGAAGTTTTTGAAAATGCTACTCTTTTTTCTGAAAACAAATATCCATTTGAGTCATTTACTATTGTAGAATTCAAAAGACCAGAAAGAGATGATTATAAACAAGGAGATCGCAAAAAAGATCCTGTAAAACAAGTTAGAACCTACATTCAAGAAATCGTTTCTGGTAAGGAGAAGATCAAAGGAAAAAGAGTTGAAGCTAATAGAAATACTCCGTTCTATTGCTATATTGTCGCTGATAAAACTCCTTCCTTAGAAGAAATTATGGAATATGAAAGTTTTATTCCTACTCCAGATGGTTTAGGATACTTTAGATTCTATCAAACAACCAACTCCACTGCCTATATTGAAGTTTTACCTTTCCAAAAGATTCTTAAAGATGCTAGAAAACGAAATAAGATTCTATTTGACAGTTTAAAGCTTAGTTAAAGTACTGGCCACAACAACGGTTCATCGCCAATAAGCGGCAGCGTTAGTAAGAAAATAATTAACTTGACCAACAAACCAATACCAAGCCGACAAATTCGTGTCCCTAACTCCGCCAACTGGCGATAGCGAAACCATTATAAACAATGGCTCCCCAAAATTTCTTAATATTTGGCAAAAAAATATTAACTTCAAAAAGAAATTAAATTGAAAATTGAATAAATTAATCTATAAATCAAAATGGTTTTTATTCAGTGCACTGAGTATAATAGTTGGGCTTTATCCCATTATATACTTTATTATTGATAGACATTTCGGTTTACTATCTTCTAAAGATCAAGAATTGCTAAATGATATCACTTGGAATTATGCTTTTTACGGTCATATAATTTTAGGAGGATTAGCTTTATTAATTGGTTGGACTCAATTTAGTTCTAGAATTCGTCGAAATAAGGTATCACTTCATAGAAACATTGGAAAGTTATATATAATAGCTGTTTTAATAAGCGGACTATGTGGATTTTATATAGCACAATTTGCTACTGGTGGAGTATCAAATGTGATAGGATTTTCCTTAAGCGCAATTATCTGGTTAACAACAACTTTTTTAGCATATCGTTCAATTAAAAATCGTAAAATTCAATTACACAAAGAATTTATGATTTACAGTTACGCAGTTTGTTTTTCCGCTGTTACATTAAGAATTTGGCTTCCAATTTTAATATTAATAACTGGAGAATTCATTTCTGCTTATCTTATCGTAGGTTGGTTAAGTTGGGTTCCTAATTTATTTGCAGCTTACTTTATCATTCTACGAGAAAGAAAAAAACTTAATATTCAAAATGTCTAAGAACATATGAGTTTATATTCGCCACATTTTTTAACAACGGTTTACCGCCAATATCCGGTACCGTTAGTAAGAAAATAATTAACTTGACCAACAAATCAATACTAAACTGATACTCCGCGTCCCTTACTCTGCTAACTGGCGATAATCATTAAATGCAAGCGTTTTAGAAAAATATGGGCTACTATAAAGGAGATATACAAGGTTGATTCTTTGAAAATAAAAGCGAAATTGCAATTCATTCAACATAAATTTGAATGATTTTATGATTAAACCTGGTCTAAATATTATAAAAGAAATAGCACAAGAACTCGATTGTGGAAATGAGTGCTATTTTAATCAAAAAACTAACGAATTAATCTGTCTTCCTAATGCAGACTTAATGGCGACAGCTGGTGAAGATTATTATAAAGAAATGTTTAGGGAAGATTTTAAAAAAATAGAATCACAGAAAAAAGATTTGATAAAATTTGAAGTTCTAGAAAGTTTTGAATCATTTAAAATAATGGAGGATTTCAAAAATCAGGTCGAGGATGATAAATTCGAGAGAGATTTAGAGCGAGCTTTGAATAGGAGGAAACCTTTTCAAAATTTCAAAAATTTAATTGACAATTCGGATTATCGAGAAAAATGGTTCCAGTTTAAACAAAAGGAGATTGAAAAAATAGTTATAAAAAATATAGAACGTAATAACACCGGCATATAAATAGGATTTAACTAACATTTCAATAAATAGTTTGCTTCTCTCTAAACTCAAACCTTTTAATGCTTTCAACTCTTCAAAGAGGTTTTTTCATAGTTTAAGAATAAGATCATTTGTTAATATTAAGTTAAAGGTGTCAAATTAGGAGACACTCTAAAACAATCTATTCTAAACCCATTATAATTCCAGGCTACAAGAGATTCTAAGCACTCCCGCCTCGAGCACTTAAATCCCTGGAAATCAAAAGATTTTCAGGGATTTTTTTATTAAAAAGTTTCCCGAAAAATGAAACTTTTTACCTCCCTCACGCTCCCCTTTGCTGAATGTAATTTTCTAAATTAAAAATCATCAATGGCCTGGACCATCAGATCCGTAAATTTGAAGCAATTGAAAAAATTACTGTAACAAATACAAAAAAATCATACCAACAGATAATATTTATTTTTATCAATCTAAAATAGCAATCTGATGCCCAATAAAATCATCCTGTCGCTAATTTTTGTAGCCACAGTTTTACTGTCTTCCTGCCAAAAAGAAGACAATGTTCCACAAACCGATTATTCCATAGAGTCCAATGATTATTTCCAAGTTATCAGCAATTATCCCAATGGCTGGATCAAAGAGGCAAAACATGAGGACTTCCAAGGATATCCTGATGAGGAGTTCGAATATTATGAGAACGGAAACTTAAAATCGGCCAAAATATATTCCAGTACATATAAGCATTATTTATATATGGAAGTGAGCCGGAGTGAGGACAATAAGCCGCTCTGGTCCAAGTATTACACCCGGGAAGGAGATCTTTGGTTTGAGACCGAATATGAGAATGGTTTGGCCTCACAGAAAAAAGTTTACAGCGAGAAAGGCACTTCAGTTTATAGTTATGAAAATGGCGACCTGATTTCCGTAGATTTTACCAGGGCCGATAATAGCGGGACAAGCTCTACTGTTTTCGATAAAACTGCAGGAACCAGGACCGTTACGATTAAAAAAGATGGCGAGACCATTCTGGAAGAAGTGTATCCTTACACCGAAAGTACAGGCGCTACAATCCTAACAAACAACCAGGTTCCGTTAGCTACTCCCTTTTCTAATACCGAAGGGAACTATCGTCAGTTAAATGAATCATTCTCTACCAGCCCTATCTGGAAGCACGATGCAGATCCCATCGAAGAGGTAAATCCTTTTCGTTACTTTTTCGACCCTTTTCACGATCATTCAATCTTTGCTACTAAATTCGCAGTCAATACAGAACTGTACCAATCCATTATTGAACAGTATCCTGTTACCGAAGACGAAGTACTTGTTTTAAATCACAAATATAAAGAGGGTAAAAGTAGCTTCCTTCCTCCTTCTGAAGAGAGACGATCCCTTACTGAAGAAATGGAACAGGATCCTTCCCTTTTCGAATTGAAATACGGAAATGAATATGCAGAAGAAGTATATTACGGAAAAATTATCTTTATGATAGGAGCATTACGTAATATGCCCACAGATGATAAAGCAACTAAGGAAATAAAAAAATTAGCCCATAAGAAAATGGATTTCATCCTGGATGGAAAAGATCAGTTAACTGCCGAAGAACAGGAAATATTAGATAAAGTATGGTTTGAAGTAAAGTTTTTCTCTACCCTGAAATCTCATCGTAATGGAATTGTTTTAAATAACAATAACGACTTTAATGCGGTTATCCAGGAATATCAGGATTCAGAGTCTTCGATCATTCAACTGGAGTATGCAGCATTTGAACATATGTATTCTGAAAATTAAAAATACATAGTTACAAGTAGAAAAAGTCACCTCTTAAAAAAGGTGACTTTTTTGTTTTAGCACAGACTTTAAAGGTTTGTAAAAACTATAACTATTGCGAATATTCGGTAAAGGTTTTCTCACAACCTCTTATCCAGCCTGTCGCTCCAGCGCTAAATAATGAGTAGTATTTTCAGTGATTAATGGAATCACACTAATCTCACATTTGTAAGGGGTCTGGTCCTTTTTGTAGTTAACCAAAACTTCTGTAAAAGGCTCTTCACGGGAGAGTTTTTGTCTTATTCGCTCTAAAACTGCTTTATCGGTTTCTTTTCCCTGTAAAAAATGCGGAGTTTTATTTACAGCGAACCTACTACTGTATCCAGTCATTTCGCTGAAACCTTCACTCACCCATTCTATCTTCGCTTCTTTATTAGTGAGTACTAAGGCATCAAAGGTTTTATCCTTAAATACAGCATCAATATCGTTTTTCCATTTAAACTTCTTCGCCAATTCCTTGAAGGAATTAATAGTATTCTGCTGCCGTAGAAAAGCCAATTGCCTTGCATAATAATCGTTATAAATATCCCAGCTACGAAGAGGCATCAGTTTGATTTCAGAAACCCTTATATCATCTTCAATTTCTCGATACTCTTCCATACTTAAAGAGGAAAGATAAATATCCAGAGATTGCATGTTCATTAAATTCTTCTTCATAATTTTTTCTTTTAGCAATAAACCGGTTACAATTCCGGATGGCTTAATTTTATTAAAAACAAAATCAGCCCCAGAAAGGCATTAAAAATTAACCTAACAGGCAAAACTAACTAAAATCACGTTCAACATCGATTAAACCAACGTTAATGTTTGATTTTTTACAAAAAAAGTTAGACGTTGCATAAAGAAAATTGGGTTTTTATGGATGATTGCGAATCAAAATGTATCTACTCATATTTAAAATTCAGCCTGAACATAAGCAGGAGAGTCCTTAATTTATTCTTGAAATTTCCTTGAAAAATATCTCTTTAGCAGGGCAAAAGGGAGCGCTCTAAAAGCCTTTGCAATTTTCTGAATAAGTTGTACTTTCGGGTTTTTCTAATAATTTTTTATATGTCTCAATTCTGGCTGTACTTTAGATTAGGTCTCGAACACGTTCTGGACTGGCAGGCTTACGACCATATTTTGTTTCTAATCGTTCTGGTTACCGCCTACACTTTTAGCAGCTGGAAACGAATTCTTTGGTTGGTGACTTTATTTACTATTGGCCATACCCTGGCTTTATTCCTTTCTGTTTATGGAATTGTTAAAGTAGATTCGGCCTGGGTAGAATTGCTAATTCCTGTTACAATAATTCTTACAGCTTTGTATAATATTATAACCGCCAGCAAGAAAGAACGTAACAAAAACCATAATCCGCTGTATTTTACTACGGTATTTTTCGGTTTAATACACGGTCTTGGGTTTTCTACCTATTTTAAGATGGTTGCAGCAAATACCGAAAGTAAATTTTTACCGCTTCTGGAATTTGCTTTGGGAATAGAAACCGCACAGGTTATTGTAGTAATTGCTGTAATTATTCTTGGTTTTATTGCTCAAAACATCTTTTCGGTTTCTAAAAGAGACTGGATATTAGTAAGTTCAGCAATAGTTATTGGTATTATTTTACCAATTCTTCAGGAAAATTTTCAGGCTATTTTTTAAATTAGGGAATTAATTTAAAAACTTCTGAGCAAGCTCACGAAGCATTGTTATTGGAAAATAAAATATCATCTGATTTCGAGGCATCCCGATGCTTCGAGATGGAGTATTTAATCTTGATTATCAAGTAAAAAATCACATCTGCAAAGCCGGAAAATAGCGCTCATGGATAAGAAAAAACAATTAAAATACGATAAAGCTTATTTGAGAATTGCTCGTGAATGGAGTAAATTATCACAATGTAAAAGGAAGCAGGTTGGCGCAGTTATTGTGAAAGATAGAATGATAATTTCTGATGGTTTTAACGGCACCCCTACAGGTTTTGAAAATTATTGTGAAGATGACGAAGGCTACACTAAATGGTATGTGCTACACGCTGAAGCCAATGCTATTTTAAAAGTTGCAGGCTCTACCCAATCCTGTAATGGCGCCACGCTATATATCACAATGTCTCCCTGTAAGGAATGCAGTAAATTAATTCACCAGGCAGGAATAACCAGGCTTGTTTATCATATTGATTACAAAGATAATTCGGGACTCGAATTTCTTGAAAAGGCCGGAGTAGAACTTGAAATGATAAAGGATTTAGAAGATTGAATACCAGGCAAAAAATATTAATTCCAATTCTTCTCGCAACAGCTTGCGCCGCCGGCGTATTGCTTGGCGGAAAATTAGATTTTTCCTCTTCTGACACCCTATTTTCTTCCAACCCAAAAAAACAAAAACTCAACCGACTTATAGACTACATAGATTATGAATATGTAGACGATGTGAATACCGATAGTATAGTAGATCTCACAGTAAACAGAATCCTCGAAAATCTCGATCCGCATTCGGTATACATTCCTAAGGAAGAATACGCAGGAGTAGTAGAGAATATGCAGGGTGATTTTGTAGGAATTGGGGTTAGCTTTTATAATGTAAATGATACTGTTGTGGTGATCCAGGCCCTGGAAGGTGGCCCAAGCGAAGAAATAGGAATTCGCGGCGGCGACCGGATCCTTTATGCCGATGGCACACCTCTTTTCAACAATAATATTAGTAATGATTCTTTAACCAAACACCTTAAAGGAGAAGAAGATTCGCGGGTAACACTTAAGGTAAAAAGAAAGGGCATTAAAGACCTGCTAACTTTTAAGGTAAGAAGAGGTAGAGTTCCTCTAAAAAGTGTAGATGCCGCGTATATGTTATCGCCAGATGTTGGCTATATTAAGGTGAACAGATTTTCTGAAACTACATATAAAGAATTTGAGAAAGCATTGAAGGATCTTAAGGCAAAAGGCGCTAACCAAATTGCTTTAGACCTTAGGGACAATCCGGGCGGCTACCTTTCTGAAGCTATTAAAATTGTAGATGAATTCCTGGAGGATGAAAAACTAATTCTATATACCAAAAATAAAAGTGGCGCAGTAGAAGAAACATTTTCAAAACGAAAAGGACTTTTAGAAAATGGCCATCTCTATGTGCTGATTAACGAAAATTCAGCTTCTGCCAGTGAAGTTGTGGCAGGTGCATTACAGGATAACGATCGCGGTACTATTGTAGGCCGAAGATCTTATGGTAAGGGCCTTGTGCAACGTGAAATGGAATTAGGCGATGGCAGTGCAGTTAGGTTAACCATTGCCCGTTATTATACCCCTACAGGCCGTTCTATCCAAAAGCCTTACGATAACGGAAACGAAAGCTATTTTAAAGATTATATGCGCCGTTACAAAAATGGCGAACTCAACAGTGCCGACAGTATAAATGTAGATGATTCCCTTAGGTACGAAACTCCCGAAGGCAAAGTAGTTTATGGCGGCGGCGGAATTATTCCCGATATCTTTATTCCACTTGATAGCGATAATGAAAGGAACAATATTAAACTCCTCTTACACGGCGGTTATATGAGTAGGTTTATCTTTAATGTGCTGGAAGAAAATCGTAGTTTTTACAACAATGTTAAGCGCGAGAATTTTGAGAGTGAAGTGGTTATTTCAGATGAGATGGTGCGGGATTTTGTTCGTTTTGTGGCAAGTGCGAATATTAGGCTGAATCTAAATAGTCAAAAAACACTTTTAAAACAATATTTAAAAGCAGTAATCGCCCAGCAGTTATACGGCACTACAGCTTTTGAGAAATTGATAAATGAAAATGACCCGGCTATTGAGAAAGTGCTTGAATTATCGAAAAAAATTGAATAAATTGCATCCGTGAGTGCGTTTCATGAAAATTTAATAATTTTTCTTACTGTTTCCCCGCTATTTTTCTTCATTGTAGCGGTGAGCTTTAGATTATTGGATAATAGTGCACTACTTTTTTTACAGAAAGAAATCCTTGTTACTTCCTCTAATGTTTCAGTGAATTGTATTAAAAGTCAGATTAAGATTACTGAGGATAAAGATTTTAGGAATAAATTAAAACTAGCCCTTCTTTACCGAAGATTACATCGCACCTGCCTAATTTTAATGGTTTTCTCTGTGCCCTTAATGGTAACGGGTTACTATATGCTATAGTAATTTATCATGTACTTTAGTGTGTTCCCCGGTCCATAAACTCAAGATATCTGTAGCCACACTAGCGCCACTTCCGCAGGCAATAGCGAATTGGCTTCTCCAACCGGCAAGACTACCGGCAACATAAATACCCGGCTTCACCAAATGATCTTTGTTTTTCAGCTGAATACGCTCTTTAGAAACTTTCGCTTTTTGATGCGGAATCACTTCGTTTTCTAAGCCTTCTATTCTAAAAGGACTGTTATAACCGGTGGCTATTACTACAATTTCAGTTTCGTAGCTATTTTTATTGGTAACTACTCTGAAACCTTCGTCTAACTGAATAATCTCCTTAACTTTCTCTTTACCTATTTGCTCGATCTCAGGATATTGTTCTTCTAAATGCAACACACCTTCTTCCAAAATCTGCTTACCCGTAGTGCCCGGCACCACACCCAACGCATTATTAAGAAGCGCCGAGCTTAGGTGGGAAGCTTTTTGATGCATAATAATCCCTACCTTCTTATTAGAAACTACGTTTTTCTGAATAGCAGAACCCAAAATAAGCGCGCAAGACATTCCGGCAGCACCACCTCCTATAATGAGAACGTTGAATTTCATTTTAAGAATTATGCTTTTCGGCTATACTTCTTGAGGTTAATAAAATTCCCATAAGTATTATAAGACAAAGACCTCCAACTATTACAATCACAGCAGTACCGCTATCGCCTTTTAAAAGCGCATCAAAATTCAAAACGGTTGTACTGTAGCCAATAATAACTAAGGCTAAAAAAATTACGGTATAAATAAATAACTTCATGTAAATAAACTCTGAATATTAGTAGCAAATAATTTCACGGCAATAGCAAGCAAAATTACACCAAATACTTTCCTAATAACGCTAATGCCCTGGCTTCCTAAAACCTTCTCAATTTTATTGGAAGATTTTAATACCATATACACAAAGATAATATTGATTAGTATAGCTACAATAATATTTATTGCTTCATATTCTGCCTGTAGCGATACTAGCGTAGTAAGTGTACCAGCACCGGCAATTAATGGGAACGCAAGCGGAACAATAGAAGCAGTTTCGGGCTCATCGTCTTTGTATAATGTAATTCCTAAAATCATTTCTAAAGCCAGGAAAAACAAGATAAATGCACCGGCTACCGCGAACGAATTTACATCTATCCCAATAAGATTTAAGATCTCCTTTCCTACAAATAGAAAAACAATCATAATAATCCCGGCGACTACCGAAGCCTTTTCACTTTGAATATGCCCAACCTTTTTACGCAGGTCTATAATAATTGGGATATTTCCAATAATATCAATTACCGCGAAAAGAATCATTCCGGCAGTAAAAATCTGTTTTGCGTTAAGTAATTCCCACATAGCTCCACTTTTAAAAAATTTTGCGCAAAAGTAATTTTTAAAAACAGAGTGTCAAGCAATTAGCAAGTAAAATTTTTATTAAAATTGAGCCAATTTTTTTTCAGTAAAAATGCTGATAAAACTATATTTGCCACATGTTTCAAATAGGAAAAACCATAGTTTCAGAAGAGATCTTAACCAAAGATTTTGTGTGTAACCTTTCAGCCTGTAAAGGTGCGTGCTGTGTAGACGGTGATGCCGGCGCCCCGGTAACGCCAGAAGAAAGGCAAATTCTAGACGATATCTATCCAAAAGTAAAACCTTATTTACGCCAAAAAGGAATAGATGCTATAGAGCAACAAGGTACCTATATCACTACCGATCTTGATGAGATCGAAACTCCACTTATAGATGGAGCAGATTGCGCTTACGTAACTTTTGATGAAAAAGGTACCGCGCTTTGCGCAATTGAAGAAGCTTACAACCAGGGAGAAATCGATTTTAAAAAACCCATCTCCTGTCACTTATACCCAGTTCGCATTCAGGAATATTCAGAATTTGCTGCAGTAAATTATCACAAATGGCAAATTTGTGACGATGCTTGTAGCCTGGGCGCAGAGCTTCAGGTGCCGGTTTATAAATTCACCAAAGATGCACTTATCAGGAAATTTGGCGAAGATTGGTATAATCAATTAGAAGAAGCCGCTAAGGAACTGTAAGTCTGCCAGACAATTTTTATATTATTGATTTTCAGAATAGTATTTTTAATATTCTGAAATATTTTGTACCTTAAAATTTCAATTTATTGCTCCAAAAAGCCGGAAAATCCTCAAGCCGGTAGCTAAAACGCCCCCTACATTTTTTAATTAATTCTGCCCCAACCTGTAATCTTAGGGTTTACAGTTTATTTATAATCTAAAATTCGAAATTATGAAAAAGCTAATCTTGTTGGGATTCTCGCTTCTATTCTGTATTACCACTATGGAAGCACAATTTCTCAAAAAATTAAAAGAAAAAGTAGAGAAAAAGGTTGAACACGCGGTAACCGAAAATATTTCAAACAAAGCTGCTCGTGAAGCTGATAAATCCCTCAATAAAATGTGGGATACCAAGCTAAAAAACAGCCCGATTCCTATGGGTGCTAATAGAGTAGATATTAGCGAAGTCCCACAGTCTTATGATTTTAATTGGGAATACCAGTTAAATATGGAAACCAAAGACGGGAATATAGATATGACATACCTTCTAAAAGAAGACGCTCCTTATTTCGGGATGCGAATGCCTCAAGCCGAAGGTATGTTTATGGTTCTCGATATGAATAATAAGCTTAGTATAATGTATTTCTCTTCTGGAGAAAATAACTTTATAACTGCCAGTAAGATAGATGATCTTATGAGTAGCGAAGAGGAAACCAATCCTTATAAGGACACAGAATTAAAGAAGATTGGCACCAAAACTATTCTGGGTTATGAATGCCAGGGTTACGAAGCCGAAACCGAAGAACATAAGTTCACTTTCTATCTTACCCAGGAGGCACCAATTAGTTTTGCTAATATGTATAGTGCCGAAAAAAGTAACATTCCAAAAGGCTGGAATGCCAACTGGCTGGAAGAAGGAGATGCCCTGATGATGGAAATGCAAATGGTAGACAAAAAGAATGCTAACCGCAATGCGAATATGCGCTGTACCAGCCTGGAGAAAAAATCTTTCTCAATAAATAAAGATAACTATGCTTCTTTGGGTGCATCTAAGTAATAAGTAAAGATCATGGAAGATTCAAACACACATAGCAACGAGGCTAAAAGCACGTTCGATCCTAAAACTATAGCCATTATTGCTTACTTAACCGTAATTGGCCTGGTAGTGGCTTTTGTATTAAACAATGAGAAAAAAGATGAATTTGCAGCCTTTCACATAAAACAATCTCTTGGATTAGTAATAATTAGCCTGGGTCTTTTTATTATAGGCATGATTCCTATTTTAGGTTGGATCTTAAGCTTCCTTGGATCAATCTTCCTATTGTATTTATGGATTATGGGATTAATTAATGCCATCAACCATAAAACGAAATCGGTTCCAATCCTTGGGCATCAGTTTGAAAAATGGTTCGCAAATATTTAAAGCAATGAAACCAACTAAGATAATCTTAATCGTTTGTTTGCTTTTCGGTTTTAATGTCCAATCTCAAGATCTAATCGAAGCCCGTTTAGATAATTGGGAACACGGAACAGTAGATTTGGGAATTATTGATTTTATTACAGGAGAAGCCCAAAAATTTGGTAGTATTGATGAAGATGGTATCATAGAAATTAAACTTGAGACTAATTTTCTTCAAAAAATGAAAGATCAAATGGAGAAGGAACAGGAAAAGGCACCAAAAGGCTGGAAGGCTTCACTTAAGAACGTTTCAGGCACCTTTAACTGTTTTTCAGATGATCTTACTTACACAAATGAAGAAGCCAATTTAAGCAGTCTGCCAAAACTGCTTGTTGTGTATAGGGATAAGAAAGAAGTTTTAGGAGAGCTCATGGCTGCCTTTAACCAGCAGGTGGCCAATTACTTCTTTTCTTATGGCGATTTAAATTGCGAAACCGGCAAGTATTTAGAATGGACTTATTTAGACGAACCCGCTAAGGTAGAAGGCACTTGCAGCACCACAAACTTTACCCAAATCCAGGATGAAAGTTTTGAGGCTACCAGGGATTATTCATTAGATTTGAAAGAAGGATGGAATCTTATAGAATATCAAATTACCGAGGTTTTTGAAGGAGCGGATGGGAAAGTACAACCAAAGACAACAAAAATTCAAAGTATAGAAAATATCCCTTCAGATATAAACTGGTATTTCTTACAAGAGCAATAATATTTCCCTTACTGGTGCTATTTTGAAATGCGTCTAAAGACTTAGTTTGATATTTTCAACATCCGCAATTCCAGAATATCGATGAACGGCAAAAAAATAGGTTCAATGCACTAGTTTCAAGTATTTTATGTTGAAAACTTTGTTGAAATTTATTCCTATGATATTAAATAAACAATAATATTTTTTGATATTTGTTAGGGATTTTTTACTTAAATATCAATAATATCGTTTTTTATGAATAGACAGGAACCCAGGCTTCGGGATAACAAGGATAGATTTGTAATATTTCCTGTTAAACACAACGATATTTGGGATGCTTATAAAGCCATTGAAGCTAATTTTTGGACTTCCGCAGACGTAAATATCAATAAAGATCTAGAGAATTGGAAGGACCTAAATGAAGAAAAACGATTGTTCCTACACAAGGTAATTGGGTTAATTTTACATTCAGAACATAATTTGAATGGAAAAAGCACCAGGC
Source organism: Salegentibacter mishustinae (assembly GCF_002900095.1). NCBI lineage: Bacteria > Pseudomonadati > Bacteroidota > Flavobacteriia > Flavobacteriales > Flavobacteriaceae > Salegentibacter > Salegentibacter mishustinae. The sequence continues at coordinate 369,686 of NZ_LLKN01000002.1, forward strand.
AACTTGGCAAAAACATCAAGCTTCCTGAGGCGAAGTCTTTTTTCGACTTACAATCGGTTATGGAAAATACCCATACAGAAACTTATGGTATTTTTTTAAACTCCTTTTTAAATTCCACAGAACAAGAACAAATATTTAAGGAAATCGAAGCTTTCCCTGCCACTGCAGCAAGAGAAGAATGGATTAAAAAATGGACCAATAGCGCCTCTTTCGCCAAAAAATTAGTTGCTGTTGCAACTGCAAAAAGTATTTTTTCTTATTCTAGTTTTGCAACTATTTTCTGGGTTAAAAACTGCGGGTTACTGCCCGGATTAAGCTATACCTACGAAATGATTTATCGCGATAAAGCGCTACACCGCGATTTTGTCACGCATTTATTTAGAGATCACTTATTAGAAGATATTTCAGATAAAAAAGTTCAGCAAATTATTGGTGAAGCCGTGGCTATTGAAAAAGAGGTTATTTTTAATTTCCTGCCTTTAGAATTAATTGGCTTAACTGCGAAAGCTTTAAACGAATACCTGGATTATGAAAGTAACAGGCTGTTCACAGATCTAATGATGAATCGAAGCATAGAAGAAGAAAGCTTGAATAAGGAAACACTCCTGGAGCAAAGAGCACAAAAACTTTCTAAAAATACAAACAATACCTCTAATAAGATCAGTAAGAAAACTGATTAGTAAACTACTTATGAGCAAGTTCAGGATGCATTCTTAGAAATAATATTTTTCACCTGGGACTTCCCGATGCTTCTAAACAGAGTAATGAATCTCGATTATCGAGTAAAACTGAAACGAGCGCTATATTCCCCAATGTAGCGCAGTTTCAGTTTTTATTAGCAATCAGCTTAAATACCTTTTTTCTATTCCTTCTTTAGAAAAGTTTACTTTCAGCAAAAAAGCATCATTTAGCTTATATTCTTAAGGCTTTTTCTATTTTTGAAGTGCTAATTATACTTCGGCACTAAATTGGATAAAATTATGATGAATTGGGAGCAGCTCCTTTCTTTAAAACGTTTTGGAGACACAAATAAAAGGCTGAGAAAAGAACAAAACGAAACCCGTTTGGGTTTTGAAGTAGATTACGATCGTATTATTTTCTCTTCAGCTTTTAGAAGTTTACAGGACAAAACACAGGTGATCCCACTTTCAAAAACCGATTTTGTACATACCCGGTTAACACATAGCCTGGAAGTTTCTGTAGTAGGCAGATCTTTAGGCAGGCTTGCAGGGCAGAAAATCCTGGAAAAGCATCCACAACTGGAAAAAACCCACGCTTATAAAATGAATGATTTTGGTGCTATTGTAGCTGCTGCTGCACTTGCACACGATATTGGGAATCCTCCTTTTGGGCATTCGGGAGAAAAGGCGATTGGAGAATATTTTAGCCATGGAAACGGAAAACGTTTTAAAGACGAACTTTCGGCAAAAGAGTACCAGGATCTTGTGAAATTTGAAGGGAATGCCAATGGTTTTAAAATTCTAACCCAGAATAAACCCGGAATTTCTGGTGGACTTCGGCTTTCTTACGCTACCCTGGGTGCTTTTATTAAGTATCCAAAGGAATCACTTCCGCATAAACCCACAACTAATATCGCCGATAAAAAATTCGGGTTTTTCCAAACCGAAAAGGAAATCTTTGAAGAGGTAGCTACAGAACTTGGCCTTCTAAAAACCGGTAAAAATGGAGATATAAGTTATTACCGACACCCGTTAGCATTTTTAGTAGAAGCTGCAGATGATATTTGTTATACTATAATTGACTTTGAGGACGGAATAAACCTTGGGCTAATAGATGAAGATTATGCGCTGGAGTATCTTATAAAATTGGTTAAAGACAATATAAACACCAGTAAATATAATAGCCTTACCAATACGGCCGATAGATTGAGCTACCTAAGAGCTTTAGCAATAAACACTTTAATCACCGAGGCGGTAGAGACCTTCCTGGAAAACGAAGATTCAATTCTGGCAGGTAATTTTCACCACGGCTTATTAGATAAAAGCAAGTATGAAGCCCAAATAGACGATATTATTAAAATTAGTATTGAGAAGATCTACCAGAGCGAGGAAGTGATTAGCAAAGAAATTGCAGGTTATAAGATGCTTTCACACCTATTAGATACTTATACTGAAGCTTTACTTCCAGAAGAGGATCAGTACGACTCTAATTTTAATCAATTAGTATTAAAATCGGTTCCAAACCTGGCGGGGCTTCAGGAAAAGTCTGGTGTTTATAAGCGTTTATTGGAAATCTGTTCCCATACCGCTTCATTAACCGATGGTTTTACCGTAGCTTCTTTTGAAAAATATAAAGGGATTAAATTATAAGAAACTTTCCCTTGAAAAGAATGTCTTTGAGGCACTTCACATAAATTTTAATATCTTGATAAGAGAATGCCGGCTTAGGCAGCCGGCATCTTTAAAATTCGTAGACGAGGCCCACGCCAAGCATTTGTTTAAACTGAACCCTGGGCCCGGTTGTTTCCAATTCCCCGTCCCCATTAGTATCTTCTTTAAACTTTACATCGTCGTCGTATCGCAAGTGAGAACCAACATTGGCTTTTATAAAGTCGTTTACTTTTAAGTTCACATTTAGCTGCCATTCCACATCGATATTTCCAAATTTGTTCAGGTAATCTGAATACAGACTCAACTGGTTATCCAGCTCAACATTTTCAAAAACTTCTTTTGAGAAATCGCTGGTGACCAGGAATCCAAATTCTGTTCTCACTTTTTCTCCTTCTTCCACAATATTGCCAAGCGTATCCCGAACTGCACCGGTAACACCAAACATTCCTTCATTGGCCAACCTTTGGTCTAAAACAAAAGTTGATTTTTGGGTAACAGGAGAAATATATACTTTAAGATCTTCTACAGGATCTGAATATTCACTACCAATACCCAGAAATAGATAGCCGGGAGCCATAAATTTAGAGATGGGACTATCGGCATCAGGATATTTGTACCCGTTAGTAAATTGGGTGTTAAAGTTAAATTTTGCGGAGTAAAACCAATTGGAGATCGAATCTTTTCTATACCCGAAAGAAGAATTGAAACGCAATTCATCTTCAGTTTTTCTAAGTTCCTGGCCTTCCTGGGAGTTAATCCCGTAACGCACTATTGCTTTATTCCGCCAATTGAGATCGTCCTTTTTATAATTTCTTTCCAGGTTACCATAAACTAATGCCGAAATTGAATTATTTCCCCCGGCATTCCAGTTAACAAAAGCTACCTCACTAAGGTTCACTCCAACTTCGTTTTTCTCTGTCCAAAAAGTAACCACAACAGAGTCTACCTGGGTTTCAGGCGGTACTACTTTAAGAGAATCTGAAGGTTTTATTGTATCGCTATAATTGTCAGGATAGTAATCTGAAATTGAATTTTTTGCGGTTAAATTTAAGTGAATTAAGCAAGCTAAAAGACATAAGGCTTTGATTTTCATTAGTTAATTAAGATTTTTCGGAATTGCAAAACTAAAGATTTTGAACAAGAGAGACTATCTCTTCCTCAATATATTGAACGTTAATTTTTGCAATTTCTTGTAACTCATCTATATTTCCCTGCTCGATGAATTCATCTGGCAAACCTAAATTTCTAATTTTCGCCTTATAATCGTATTTTGCGGCAAATTCTAAAACCGCAGAACCAAAACCTCCGGTCACTACGCCGTCTTCTAAAGTAATAATCGCTTTATATTTTTTGAATACAGAATGCAAAACCTCTTCATCTAGAGGTTTTACAAAACGCATATCATAATGGCCTATCATTTCGTTTTTTACCTTTTTTATAGCTTTGGTGGCGTTTTGCAACATATTGCCAATACTTAATACAGCAATTCTATCTCCTTGCTGTAAGCAGCGGGCTTTTCCTATTTCTATTTCTTCAAAAGGGGTTTCCCACTCTTCTTGAACTCCTCTTCCTCTTGGATATCTTATTGCCATAGGAAGCTTTAAATCAAGCTGCGCGGTATATAACAAATTTCTTAGTTCAGTTTCATTACTTGGAGCTGCAATAATAATATTTGGAATACACCTTAAATAGGCGATATCAAAAACACCGTGGTGTGTGGCGCCATCTTCTCCCACGAGTCCTGCCCTATCCAGACAAAAGACAACAGGAAGTTTTTGCAATGCGACATCGTGAATTACCTGATCGTAGGCGCGCTGGAGGAAAGTAGAATAAATAGCACAAAAAACCACAAACCCCTGGGTAGCCATCCCTGCTGAAAGCGTAACTGCATGTTGTTCGGCTATCCCCACATCAAATGCTCTTTCAGGAAATGCCTGCATCATAAACTTCAAGGAGCTTCCTGTAGGCATTGCGGGAGTAATTCCTATAATTTTTTCGTTCTTCTTTGCTAATTCTACCAGGCTTAATCCAAAAACATCCTGGTATTTTAAAGGAAGGCCGGCGGTATCATAAGTTAAAAGTTCACCGGTATCGGGTTTAAATTTCCCGGGGGCGTGATACTTTACCTGGTCTTCTTCAGCTTTTTTTAATCCTTTCCCCTTAGTAGTAATTACGTGCAGAAATTTTGGACCTTCAATTTGCTTCATTTGCTCAAAAACTTCCAGCAACCCGGTAATATCGTGCCCATCTACCGGACCAAAATATTTAAAATTCAAGGCTTCAATAATATTGCTTTGTTTTGGCTTATAACCTACTCTTGCTTTGGTTAGGTATTGTTTTAAAGCTCCAACGCTGGGGTCTATCCCAATAGCATTGTCATTAAGAACTACTAACAAGTTAGCTTTGGTCACTCCCGCGTGATTTAATCCTTCAAAGGCCATTCCACTGGCAATAGAAGCATCTCCCACCACAGCGATATGCTGTTTACTGAATTCTCCCTGTAAATTTGAAGCAATTGCCATTCCAAGCGCTGCTGAAATTGCGGTTGAAGAATGCCCTACCCCAAAAGTATCGTACTCACTTTCTTCCCGCTTTGGAAATCCGCTAATTCCGTTTAATCTTCTATTGGTATGAAAATTTTCGCGCCTACCCGTTAGAATCTTATGGCCGTAGGCCTGGTGACCTACATCCCAAACCAGGAGATCTTTAGGAGTGTTGAACGCATAATGCAAGGCAATAGTTAATTCTACCACCCCCAGGCTGGCACCAAGATGCCCTTCTTTGGTGGCTACTATGTCTATAATAAACTTACGCAGCGCGGTTGAAACTTCCTGTAATCTTTCTGGCGGAAGTTTTCGCAAATCTTCAGGTGAATGTATATCTTCTAAAATATTGAGATCCATAGTAAGCAAAGTTAAGCTTTGAAAAGATATTTCTTACAAGGATTTCTTCAGAAGCTAATTTTATAATTTTTATCTTTCCGCAGAAATATTAATCTTCAATGCTACAGCCTTACAACGACGAATATTTTATGCGAAAAGCCCTGGAAGAAGCCGAAAAAGCTTTTGAAAGAGGTGAGATTCCTGTAGGTGTTGTTGTAGTGATCAATAATCAAATTATTGCGCGCGGTCATAATCTCACCGAAACCCTTAACGATATTACCGCTCACGCTGAAATGCAGGCCATAACTGCTGCGGCCAGTTTTCTTGGCGGGAAATATCTAAAGGATTGCAGCATGTACGTTAGCCTGGAACCCTGCCAAATGTGTGCCGGCGCTTTATACTGGAGCCAGATCTCGAAACTTATTTTTGCTGCAGAAGACGAGCAACGCGGTTATCGTAAAACCGGGGTTAAACTTCATCCTAAAACCGAAGTAAAATCCGGTATTCTGGCAGAAGAAGCTTCCTCTCTATTGAAGCGTTTCTTTATTGAAAGAAGAAACCTGAACTAAGTAAACCTTCCGTTAACGTTAAAGACTTGCTAACACCAAGTGTTATAATGCGTTAAAAGCTATTGCTAAACGACATTTTTTTTCAAAAATTTGACATTCTATAAAAATAATTTTCGTTTTACGCTTATATGGGAAATATTCACAAATTTTTAAAACTTACACTTCTTTTCTTATTTACAGGAATAACGGCAACTGCGCAGGTTACTCCCGGCAAAGAAGAACCTAAATCCCTGGAACATACTTTTTATGTTGCAGGAAATATTGGAAACGATCTTACCGGTGAAGGTCAAAAAATCCTAAAAGCTATTGTAGAAGCTTCTAAAAAAGATAAGGAAGCAACGCTTTTAGTGCCAGGGAATTTTCTTCCGCCTAAAGGCTTTGCTAAGAACGAAAACGAGCGTGAGACCCAGAAACAATTTCTGCAAAAAAATTTACTAAATGCCGTTCAGGAATTTAATGGAACCGTAGTTTTTACTCCCGGGCAAAACGAATGGACAAAACAGGGACAGAACGCAATAGATGATCTGGAATCTTTTCTTCAGGATAACCAGTCTAACACAGAAGTTTGGCCAGATGATGGTTGCCCTATAGAAAGTGAAGAAATCTCCCCAGAGGTAATTCTGGTAACTGTAGACACCCAATGGTATTTAGAAAACTGGGACGAACACCCAAATATGAACGCTAAATGTGATATAAAAACCAGGGAACGCTTTTTTGCAGAGTTTAAAGATGATATTAAAGATGCACACGGAAAAACTATCATTGTATCTATGCAACACCCGGTAATGAGCAATTCAAAAAGATCTTTTACCGAAAAGATTGGAGGTTTTTCTCCACAGGATTATCAAAATAAAGAGCATAGGTATTTGCGAGGTAGGTTAGAAACTCTGGCCAGCCAGTTTGATAATGTGGTGTTTGTTTCAGGAAAAGATCAAAATCTTCAATTTTTAGAAGACGACGGTATTCCACAAATTATAAGCGGAAGTGCCGGAAAGCCCGAAAAACTTAGCATTAGGAAAGAAAATGAACACTTTGGGACTACTAAAAGTGGTTATGCTAAATTAAAACTCTATAAAAATAACCAAACGCTGGTTGAATTCTTCACTATAGAAAATAACGAAAATCCCATTTTCAGCAAAACGATTAAAAGCGACGAACCTAACTGGGATGAAATTGATTTTAAAACAAAAGAGGAAATTGGGGATACCATTAGTGCTTCTATTTACACCGAAGAAGAAACTGATAAATCGGGCTTATATAAATCGCTTTTTGGAGATTTTTACAGGGACGTTTATAGTACAAAAATAAAAGCTCCTGTACTATTTCTTGATACGTTAGACGGTAACCTTGAACCGCTAAAAGAAGGTGGTGGTATGCAATCGCGTTCCCTGCGATTTATTGCAGACGACAAAAACGAATTCACCATACGCGCACTAAAGAAAAGCGCTACCCGTTTCCTCCAATCTGCAGCTATAAAAGATCATTATATAAAGGATTATATAGAAAATACAGTAGCACAACGCTATGCTTTAGATCTCTTTACCACGGCGCATCCTTATGCTCGATACTCTTTAAAACACATTAACGACTTACTTGAAATAAATGCCGGTAAACCACAAATATTCTATATCCCAAAGCAAAAAGCGCTCGGACTGAATAATGATGAATATGGAAATGAACTTTATATGCTTGAAGCTCATGTAGGTGATGAAAATAAAGAATTTGAAAAATTTGGTTCCCCTGAAGATATCATTAGTACTCGAGATCTTTTAGCAGAATTAAGAGAGTCTAAAAATATAAAGGCAGATGAAGAAAAATTTATAAAAAATCGATTGGTAGATATGCTAATTGGTGATTGGGATAGGCATTATGACCAATGGAGATGGGCCTTGCATACTCAAAGCGATGGCACCAAATTTTACAAACCAATCCCAAGGGATAGGGACTTTGCATTCCCAAATTACGACGGTTTTATTCCAGACTTAGTGAAACTGGGCTTGCCAATTGTGAGAAAAATGGAAACCTACGACGATAACGTAGATAACGTAAAATGGTTTAACCTTTCTGGTTATCCTTTAGACCAGCGATTGTTGAAAACTTCTGATTGGGAAGATTGGCAGGAGCAGGTAGAATTTATTCAATCTCAACTTACCAACGAAGAAATAGAAACTGCTTTTGAAGCTTTGCCCGAAGCAGTTCAGGATGAAACCATAGAAGATATTAAAGCACACCTTAAGGCCAGGAGAGATAATTTAGGCGACATTGCTCAGCGGTATTACAACTACCTCCAGGAATTCCAGGTATTCTCCGGAACCGAGGAAGATGATGTTTTTAATATTGTAAGAAAAGAAAACGGTATTACTGCTATAGAGATGATTAATGAGGATGGAAAAAAAGTCTTCAGTAAATCTTATAATTCTGAAGCTACCGATGAGATTTGGGTCTACGGGCTTGATGGTGATGATACTTTTAAAGTTACCGCGGATGGAGAAAATCTTATTAGAATAAATGTTATTGGCGGGGAAGAAAATGACATTTACGATTTTGAAAATACTCGACAAATTAAGTTGTACGATCATAAAAGCAAGGAAAACACCATTACAAATCCAAAGTCTAAAAAATGGTTGGTAGATGATTACGAGATCAACACCTACGACCCAGATAAGCGCAAGCAAAGTGAGAATAAAATTATGCCTCATGTAGACTATAATGGTGACGAAGGACTTTCCCTTGGGCTAAAAGACACCTACACAACTTACGGGTTAACTAATAATCCGTTTAACACACAACATAGTTTTGATGCTTCTTACTATTTTGCCACAAATGGCTTCGAGGTAGGCTACAGGGGTGAGTTCGCACATATTTTTTATAACTGGAACCTTGGAATAGATGCTCGTTATACTAGCCCTAATTTTGCTTTAAACTACTTTGGTAAAGGCATAGAATCAGAAAATTTACGAGACAGTTTTGGGCGTGATTATAACCGTGTAAGGATCGAGCAATGGGAGTTTGCACCATCACTTATTTGGCGGGGAAAATCTGGCGGAAGCTTTTACGTAAAGCCAATGATACAATCTAAGGAAGTATCTTATGACGAAGAACGTTTTATAGCCGATGCTTTTTCTGAAGAGAACGACCTTTTTAATCAGCAGCTTTATGCCGGTGGGGAATTAAACTATCATTATGAGAACAGGGATAACCCGGCATATCCTGCTCGCGGATTTGAAGCAGATATTACCACGGGTTACAAAACTAATATTGACGAATACAATAATGAATTCGCCTATATAAGTCCGTCTCTAGCCATAGATTATCCATTACACGAAAGCGGAATCGCTGTTCTGGCCACCAAAATAGGTGGAAAAGTTATTTTTGGTGATAATTACGAATATTACGATGGAGCCATTCTTGGGGGAAATTCAGATTTAAGAGCCTACCGATGGGAACGTTTTAATGGGAAACAATCTTTCTACCATTCTACCGATCTTAGAGTTGGGCTAAGCCGATTTAAAACGAATTTCATTCCGTTGCAAATTGGGGTAAGCGCAGGCTTCGATTACGGTCGTGTGTGGGCTGAAGGTTCCACTTCAGAACAATGGCGAAATAATTATGGTGGATCTATCTGGATTAATGGCTTTAGCGCTTTTACCGCAAACACAGGATATTATTATGGTGACGATGGGGGAAGATTAACCTTCACTTTCGGGTTCAAATTCTAAAAAAATACTACTTTTTTCCACACACCTGTGGAAACACTATTGTGGAAAACAAATAGTTTTAAACTTAAAGAAATTATTAATTCAAGTAATATTTAGCGTAAAACACTAAAATTCAGTTAATTATTAACGCTAAACCCTAAGCTATTATAATTTAAGATTTTAGGTAAGGAAATTGGATTTAAGGAGATAAATAGATATAAAAATGTCTCCAGATATAAACCTTATTCATAACCTGTTGCAAGCGATAATGCTTATTCCGTTTTTGCACCTGTTGAATCAATATATTTTTAAAAAGATTAGTGAAAAGCACGATTTTTTCTCAGCCAACCTGATGAATAAATTGTTCTATTACCACCTAATCTTTGCCGGAATTTATTATACCTATGCGTTCTTTAACCCATCCGATTCTAAAAGGTATTTTAGAGTACCGGGGAAAGAAGGTAAAACCTGGGACGGCTTTTTAGAAACCGGTACTTCCTTTATAGATTTTATCTCCTATCCGTTTATTAATTTCTTCGGATTCAGTTACGAAATGATGATGCTGCTTTTTAGCTGGATTGGCTTTATGGGCTTTGTTTACGCCTATTTATTTTTCAAAGAAAACATTGCGATAAATATCAAAATATTCAAAAAAATAGATTTTTTAGTACTGATTCTTTTCCTACCCAATATGCACTTCTGGACGGCTTCTTTAGGCAAAGGCGCACCTATTTTTCTGGGATTAATGTTATTTGCTTATGCACTTAGAAAACCCAAAAACAGGATTATTAGCTTAAGCCTGGGATCACTCCTGGTATTCGCCATTAGACCACATATGTTCTTATTACTGGCCGGTGCAGGGATGTTGAGTATATTTATAAATAAGAACCAGATAAGCTTAAAGCAAAAAGCCATTTTCGTGGGGGCCATTACAGGCGTTTTATTGCTTTTTCACAAGCAAATTCTTGAAGTAGTAAACCTTGGAAATTCTCAAAACTTAATCGCCGATTTTCTTTCTTTTACCGAAAACAGGGCGAAAGATTTGGATAATGCGACTTCAGGAGTACCAATGACTGACTACTCAATTATTGAAAAGTTCTTTACGTTTTGGTTTAGACCTTTATTTTTTGATGCGCCGGGAATTCTTGGAGTGATCGTATCTATAGAGAATTTTATCTATTTACTGTTGTTCGGAAAGTTGTTTAAAAAGAGCTTCTTTGGATTTCTAAAAACAGCACCGGGACACGTAAAACTAAGCCTGATCTTATTTTTCACCACCTCTTTCGCAATGACTTTTGTAATGTCTAACCTGGGAATAATTTTAAGACAGAAATCTATGATCATGTATTTCTTGTTTTTTGTGATTTATTATTTCCTGGCTTACGAAAAAGACACCGTTTTCAGATTAAAACAAGAGGTGACTGGAAGAAAACCATTGGCAAGAGCTGCCTAATTGTTCATTAATGTCATGCGGACTTTAATGCTGAAAGTTATTCCCAGAATTCATCTTCCCAAAGGCCACAGGAAATTTCTTTCTCGTGGTGTTCCTGAATATGCTGAAGTTCTTCGGTTGAAGCTACTTCCTGGATTTTATTAAAAAGCACCCGCTCTTCAAACCTGATATGGCCTTCCAGATCATTCTGAATCTTTTCCAATGTAAGCGCTATTTCATTCTTCTGAAGAAATAATGAGGCAAGATGCTCGTGCTCTTCCAGCGCCTGTTTTACCAAATCATTTTCAGCACCCAAAACTGGAAAAACATATTTTTCTTCAATTTTAAAATGCTCTTCTAACTGGTTTTCCCAAAACCAATCGGTATAATTTTTAATTCGCTGCGGTTCGATTCCTTTTTCAATACCTTTTCTAATATTCCAGCATAACAAAAGGCTTTGGTGGTGCTCCCTGCTTAGCGGCTGAATGGCTTTATGCCTTTTTATAGGTTTGCCTTTTGGTGGTATCATAATATGAAAAGTTGAAATAACAAAGATTTATACGTGCTGATCTACCAAAATTGCATTGCCATCAGGATCTAAAACCACGAAACTTCCGGGACCCGAAGTATTTTCATCGGCTTCGCTTTCAAAACTCACTCCTTCCTCTTTTAAATTTTTCTGAATTTCCCTAACATCATCAAATTCATCTAACTTATTGGCACTGGCATCCCAGCCCGGATTAAAAGTGAGAATATTATTTTCGAACATCCCCTGAAACAAACCAATTAAGGAATCTCCATTCTTCATAATAAAATAATTCTTTTCAAAATCTCCGGCAAAAACCCGGAACCCCAGCTTTTCATAAAACGCCTTTGAAGCCTTAAGATCTTTCACGCTAAGACTTACTGAAAATGCACCTAATTTCATAATTCTTGTTTTTAAATTATTCTGATAACTAAAGCTAAGCTTCCTTGATAAAGCTATAAATTATTTCTTGATTTATAATAAAATAAAACCCCCGCCAAATTGACGAGGGTTTCATATTATTGAAGCTTTTGCAGTATACAATCTACATTATACAGTAATACATTTTTTAATTACAGCTTTTCAAGATCTTTTACTTCATCTTTGCTGGCTTCCATAATGCTTATCGCATAACCTCCACCGGGAGCAGATTTTTGTGAGAGTTCAGACTTGCTGTTCACCCTATATTTCTTGATCTCATAGGCCTGCGGATTATCTTTATAATGCGCATCTTCAGCATCGGCATATACAGTAGCGATATAAGTTTTCCCTTTTTCAAGGAAATCAAATTCAATTTCAGAAGTTCTTGGGGTAAGTCCGTTTACATTACCTACAAACCAGTTATTTCCATTCTTTTCTTTTCGGGCAATCGTAATATAATCTCCCGGCTCGGCTTCCAGGTAAACACTTTTTTCCCAATCTATAGCTACATCTTTTATAAACTGAAATGCATCCAGAAACTGCTCATAATGCTTAGGCAAATCGGCCACCATTTGTAAAGGCGAATACATTGTTACATACAAAGCCAATTGATTTGCCAGCGTGCTATTTACGTGAGAATTATTTTCTGGATTCAGTTTACTGATATCCATTTCAAAAATTCCTGGAGTGTAATCCATTGGCCCGCCAATTAAACGTGTAAAAGGTAAAACGGTAACGTGATTTGGTTTATTTCCGCCGAAGGCCTGGTATTCAGTTCCACGAGCCGATTCATTGGCGATAAGGTTTGGCCAGGTTCTGGCAATTCCGGTTGGTCTAACAGCTTCGTGCGCGTTGATCATAATCTCATATTCCGCAGCTTTTTCGAGGGCATATTGATAGTGATTAACAATCCACTGGCTATAATGATTTTCCCCTCTCGGAAGAATATCGCCTACATAACCGGTTTTAACCGCATTATAATTATTGGCTTTCATGAATTGGTAAGCCGTATCTAAATGCCTTTCGTAATTTCTAACCGAAGCCGAAGTTTCGTGGTGCATAATCATTTCCACGTCTTTACTTTTGGCGTATTTTCTAATTTCATCTACATCAAAATCTGGATAAGGCGTAACAAAATCGAACACATAATCTTTAGAATTTCCAAACCAATCTTCCCAGCCTACATTCCAGCCTTCAACCAGTAAGCCGTCAAAACCGTGTTCTGATGCAAAATCTATATATCTTTTTACGTTCTCGGTATTTGCGGCGTGGGTCCCATTAGGTTCAGCAGCTTCAAAATCGGTTTCACCAAGTTTTACTGCAGCAAATTCATCGGTATAATCCCAGGAGCTCATTCCTGTGATCATTTCCCACCAAACGCCCATATATTTCATGGGCTTAATCCAGGAAGTATCTTCAATCTTACTGGGTTCATTTAGGTTATAAGTGATTCTTGAGGAAAGAATATCTTTTGCCTCATCACTTACAATTATTGTTCTCCATGGCGTTTTTCCGGGAGCGATCATATAGGCTTTATCCCCATTTACATCAGGTGTCAACCAGGATTCAAAAACCATAGTTTCATCGTCCAGGTTTAAGTGCATTGCGGGATAATCCAGTAAAGCGGCTTCGTGTAAATTAATATACAGGCCGTCTTCGGTTTTAAGCATCAAAGAAGTTTGCACTCCTGTGGGTGAGAATGATTTTTGAGAAACATTGGCGGTTACCGCCTCTGCCATCAAGCCTCTTATTTCTGAAAGTTTACTTTCGGTATAATCGTATTCCTGGGTATCATAATCGCCGGCAATCCAAAAAGCAGTGTGATCTCCGGTCATGGCGAATTCGGTCTTTTCATCTGAAATTACGAAATGCCCGAGCTTGGAGTCCTGCGGAAATTCATACCTAAACCCGAGTCCGTCGTTAAATAGACGAAAGCGTAAAACCAATTTACGCTCTGACTCTTCCTGATCTAAATGAACTACAAGTTCATTATAATGATTTTCAATCTCACTTTCTTCACCCCAAACCGGTGTCCAGGTTTCGTTAAAAGTAGATTTTTCGGTGTTTTCTATGCTGAAATTAGCGGTAAGAGGTTTCCCTTCTTTTAACTCTAAGCCAAGCTTACTGTTTTCAATAATAGTTTGTCCTTCAAACTCCAGGTTATAAACCGGAGTACCATCTTCCTGAAGAGAGAAATTCATCTCCAGGTCTCCATTTGGAGATTCCAGGCTTTGTGCATGGATACTTCCAAAAACAGCCAGGCATAGCAGGCTTAATATTAATCTACTTTTCATAAAATCTACTTTTGTTTATGTGAGAATTCACAAAAGTAAGGTTTTATGTTTTTCGAGGAAATTAAAGGTTCTGAAACTATTCTTAAGAAGCTAACATTTTGAAAAGCTCTTCGTCAATCTTAGCATTTTCATTTCGGTGATACTTGTTCAGCAAATTTGCTATTAATTCGCCTATCGCATCCTGGCGATCTTCAGATTTATTCATAAACTGGATTTTTCCCCACCCACGAATATCGCAAACCATTAAACCTTTGGCGTCCCAAATTGTTTGTTGCTTCGCATCGTAATGCACAGGAAACTTTAAGGTATCCAAAGCTAAATTGTTCTTTTCACTTAAATTCATAATCAATTTTTTACAATTATTTTTATGCAAAATTAGACGGAACCATCGTGAGATATGTTATTTAAAAATTAAGGCTTAGCCCTTGGTTTTTAAGCAAATGTTAAGTTGAATTCTAATGCTTTCTCATAATAAAAACTTAGTATTTACTTGACCTTCGTTTAACTTAAATAGAACTGAACTGATCTATTTTTGCTATATATATTTGGGTTACAAAGGGGGCAATTCTGAAATGAAAGTCAATCCCCCTTTTTTTATGGCATATTTTTTAAGGTTCTAAATCGCTTAAAACAATCCTAACTGCAACTTATCAGCTTATAAACTCCCATTAAGCAAATATTCTGTTCCAGGGAATTTATTAACTTTACTCCATAATCGAGATTAAATGAGCTGTACCAAAACATCGGGATGCCTCGAAATCAAATTATATTTTTAAATAATAATGCTTCGCGAGCTTGCTCTGAGGTAGTTTACTTTATAGCCTATTCAAAGGCTTTCCAATTTCCGAATTAAAAAAATCATCTTTGAGTAAGAAATTCATTTACAAAACCTGTGGAGTTATTGGTATTTTAGGCTGTGTAGCTGTATTGGCAACCGATCTTATTGGAATTGCACTCCATGAAGCACATAATCCCATTAAAAACACGATTAGCATGTTGGCCATAGGTAAATATGGATGGATCCAGGATTTGGGATTAGATATTTTGGCTATTGGTTTTCTTGCGCTTGCCATTGGATTTTATAGCTGGAAAAGCTCCGGCACAAAATGGATTATAGGCCTCATTATACTTGTTCTAATAAGCGTAGACCTCATCTTAATCGCTGAACATAACCAGTATGCCGGAAGACCGGGTGATAAAATACATCGCAAGCTAGTTTATGCCCTGGCCCTTCTATTCCCCGCACTTGTTCTTCTAATAAGTTTTGATCTAAAATCATTAAAACCTTATCTTAAAAAATTCTCTTTTTGGATTGCAGGTTTATGGCTGGTTCTTGCGCCACTTTTACCTCTAGTGCCAGATTCTATAAATGGTGCCTACGAACGCTTGGTGTGCGCCCTGATCGTAATTTGGCTGGGTACAGTCTCTTATAATTTGATCTATGCTTATAGGAAGACTGAAAAAAGTTAATCCCGATAAATTCAACCTTAATTAATTAAGGAATATTTACTTTGAATTTTTCAAAAAATTCGAAACGTTACGACTTTTTATAATGCGTAGCACCTCCGTAAAATAACTCGGCGCTTTCCATTATAGTTTCTGAAAGAGTAGGATGCGGATGAATAGTTAGCGATAAATCACTGGCTGTACTTCCCATCTCAATTGCCAAAGCGATCTCCGGAATTAAACTTCCGGCATTTTTCCCGGCTACGGCGCCACCTAAAATCACTTCTGTTTCCTTATCTATTAAAAGCTTAGTCAAGCCTGTATTTTCCCCAATAGCAACAGCCCTTCCCGAAGCAGACCAGGGGAATTTTACAACTTTCACATTTTTATTTTTTTCTTTTACCTCTTCTTCAGTGAGACCACACCAGACGAGTTCGGGATTGGTAAATACAATTGCCGGAATTACCTTAGGATCGTAGGCAGCTCCTTTTTTCCCTGCTATCACTTCTGCAGCAATTCTGCCTTCGTGACTTGCTTTATGCGCCAACATAGGTTCTCCGGTAATATCTCCAATTGCAAAAATGTGCTCCAATTTTGTTCGGCGTTTATCATCTACTTCCAGGAATCCTTTTTTATTGGCCGAAATTCCCAGTGCTTTCAAACCCAGATTTTGTGTATTTGGCTTTCTACCAACAGCTACCAATACACAATCAAATTTTTTGCTCTGCTCTTCTTTCTTTCCTTTCAAAGAAACCTTCACTCCTTTTTTGGTGATCTTCACTTTCTCTACTTTAGTTTCAAAAAAGACATTTTTAAAAGCTTCACTTTTTTCAAAAACCTTAACCAGGTCTCGATCTGCCCCGGGTAAAAATCCCGGTGTCATTTCGGCTATAGAAACCTTTGTACCCAAAGCAGCATAAACGCTACCAAGTTCAAGGCCTATATAACCACCACCAACGACTAACATTTTTTTGGGTAATTCCTTAAGTTCCAATGCATCGGTAGCATCCCAAATTTTTTCATGGTCTATCTCCAGTTCTGGTAAGCCTACCGCAGAAGAACCAGTGGCAATAATCACTTTTTCAAAACTCAAACCTGAAGTTTTCCCTTTATTATCGGTCACTTCCAGCTCATTCTTGCCGGTAAATTTGGCCTTTCCCTGGATGTATTCAATATTCCTGGCTTTGCTTAATTGTCCTAAGCCTTCTGTAAGTTTTTTAACCACCTTCTCTTTCCAGCTTGCAACTTTTTTAATGTCAATTTTTGGCTCTTCAAATTTCATCCCCCATTTTGAAGCCTGCATAGCCTCTTCTTTGGTTTTTGCCAGGTGTAAAAGTGCCTTGGAAGGAATACAACCTCGATAAAGACAAACTCCACCGGGATTCACTTCAGGATCAATAAGCGTAACTTTTATTCCGAGATCTGCTGCGTGAAAAGCCGCAGCGTATCCTCCAGGACCGGCGCCAATAATCACGAGTTCTTTTTTATCTTTTTTTGCCATTATTTTTAAGATTTAGATTAGCCCAAAAGCGCTTCGTATGGGTCTTCCAGTGCTTTTACCAGCCAATTCATAAAACCAGCTCCATCTGCACCATCTATTAGACGATGATCGTAAGATAAACTAAGCGGAAGTATACTACGAGGTTCAAACTTACCATCTATATAAACCGGTTTGGTAGTTGCCCGGGAAATACCGAGAATCGCAACCTGCGGATGGTAGACGATGGGTGTAAAATTAGTACCTCCAATACCGCCAAGGTTCGAGATAGAAAAATTGCCTCCTTCCATATCTTCTTTAGATAGTTTTTGTTCCCGAGCTTTTTCTGCTATTTCTGAAATTTCTACCGAGAGATCCTTGATGCTTTTTTGATCTGCATTTTTAATTACCGGCACTAAAAGTCCCTCTTCTGTAGCCACTGCAATATTGATATTTACATATTTTTTAAGGATCATTTCTTCCTTATCCATATCTATACTCGCATTGAATGTTGGAAACTTATGCAAAGCTGTAGCCACAATCTTGGTAAGTATGGCTGTTAGTGTGAGTTTACCTCCGGCTTTTTCAACTTTCTCATTATGATCTTCTATATAGGTTTCTACTCCAGAAATATCAGCTTCTCCAAACTGAAACACATGCGGAATAGATTGCCAGGAAGCCAATACATTTTTGGCTGTGGTTTTTTTAATACTATTTAGTGGTTTAGTTTCTACCGCTCCCCACTTACTAAAATCGGGTAATTTAGCTTGGCCGGAACTGCTCTTTGTACTACCGCCTTCTTTGTACTTTTTAACATCTTTATCTGTAATTCTTCCACTTTCGCCGCTACCATTTATTTCTTTTAAATTCACGCCAAGTTCCCGAGCTAATCGCCTTACTCCAGGAGAAGCATAGACTTCGTTTGAAGATGCTTCATCGGTATCCTTATCTTTTTTAGACTTAGTGTCTTTATTTTTTTTCTTCTCATCTCCGTCCTTTTCATCCTCATTCTCATCATCTTCTTCCTGCTCGTCATCTTTTTCCTCAGACTTGGATTCGTCTTTTTTATTTTCTTCAGAATCGGAATCATCTTCGTTTCTTTCAGATTCTTCCTTTTTCTTTTTTGAAGTATCCTTTTCTTTATCTGTAGTTTCCTTTTCCTCTTTTTCTTCTGAATCCTCATCATCATCGTCATCTTTCAGGATAATGATAACATCGCCCACGTTCACTTCATCACCTTCGCTAACCTTTATTTCTTTAATTGTACCTCCTGAAGTAGCAGGAACTTCAGCCGTAGCTTTATCTGTTTCTACTGAAATCACCGACTGATCTTCTTCAATTTTATCTCCCTTAGAAACCAGGATTTCTGAAATAACAGCGGTCTCTACACCTTCAGATATTTGCGGAACTTTTATCTCTTTTGCCATAATTCAATTTTTTAAGCCGTTCTTGGATTGGTCTTTTGTGGATCTATATTTAATTTTTTAGCTGCTTTTTTCAATTCTTCCATGCTAATTTGATTTTGTTTAGCAAGGCCATATAAGGCTGCATAAGCAATATGTGAAGCATCGATCTCGAAGAAAGCACGCAGAGCTTCCCTATTATCACTCCTGCCGAACCCATCGGCACCCAAGCTAATAAGCTCATCGGGAAAATAGGAAGCAAGGCTTTCGGGAAGCGCCTTTACAAAATCTGAAGCGGCTACAAAAGTTCCCTGTTCACCTTGAAGTTGTTGTTCTATATAATTTTCTTCCTTATTCACCTGCCCTTTTAGACGGTTGCTACGTTCGGTATCAATAGCATTATCGTACAGATTTTTATAACTCGTAATACTCCAGATATCTGCACCCACATCAAATTTATCTTCCAAAATTTCAGCGGCTTCCAATACCTCTTTCATAATTGCACCGCTACCAAATAAATGCGCCTTCTTTTTCTTTTTACGTGTTTTAGATTTTCTGAATTTGTAAAGTCCGTTAATAATGGCTTCCCGATTCACATCATCCGGCATTTCGGGCATAGGATAGGTATCGTTACCTATGGTGATATAATAGAACAGGTCTTTGTTTTCTATATACATGGCCTTAATCCCTTCTTCTACAATAACAGCCAGTTCGTAAGCAAAAGCGGGATCATAAGCTTTTAAATTAGGAAACGCCAACGCGTATAAATGACTTTGACCATCCTGATGTTGTAAACCTTCTCCCGGAATACTGGTTCTCCCTGAAATACCGCCCATAAGAAAACCTTTTGCACCTGCATCTGCCGCAGCCCACATTAGATCGCCGGTTCTTTGAAAACCAAACATGGAATAGAAAAAATAAAACGGAATGGTATTGATACCATGGGTTAAGTAAGTAGTTCCTGCCGCAATAAATTCGGCCATACAACCAGATTCGGTAATCCCTTCTTCCATTATTGCGCCATTTTTGGCTTCCTTATAATAGAGCAAACTTTCTTCATCTACCGGATCATATTTTTGCCCATGCGGGGCGTATATTCCGGCTTGTCTAAAAAGAGATTCCATTCCAAAAGTTCGGGATTCATCGGGAATAATTGGTACGATCAATTTTCCTAAATTTTTATCCTTCATCAATTTGCTTAAGATCTGCACCATGGCCATAGTAGTAGCCACTTCATCTTCGCCCGATCCTTCTAAAAAACTTTCAAAGATTTTCACATCAGGAGCCTTTAATTTTGAGCTTCTGTCTTTTCGCTGCGGAATAAAACCACCAAGGTCTTTTCGTTTTTTCTCAATGTATTTTAACTCTTCACTATCTTCTTTTGGTTTTATAAATGGAATTTTTTCCAGGTCTTTATCTGAAACCGGCACCTTAAAAAAGTCTCTAAATTCTCCCAGCTGCTCTTTGTTGAATTTTTTGGTTTTATGCGAAACATTACTGGCCTCACCGGCACTGCCCTGGCCATAACCTTTAACGGTTTGAGCTAAAATAATACTGGGTTTTTCCTTTGTTTCTAATGCTACTTTATAGGCATTGTATATTTTTTCTGAATCGTGGCCACCACGCTTAAAATTCCCCAATTCTTCATCAGAATAATTTTCAACTAACTTCTTTAGGTCTTTATCACTTTCAAACAAATCTTTCCGCAAAAATTCTCCGTCGCTATAAGCGTATTTTTGAAGTTGTCCATCGGTAAGTTTGCCCAGTTTCTTGAGGAGTTTTCCGGTTTTATCCTTTTCAATAAGTTTATCCCATTGCTTTCCCCAAAGCAGTTTAATTACATTCCAGCCGGCACCTTTAAACAGACCTTCTAATTCCTGAATAAGCTTGGCATTACCACGCACAGGGCCATCTAAGCGTTGTAAATTACAATCTACCACAAAAATGAGATTATCCAGCTTATCTCTGGATGCGATATTAATAGCTCCCCGGGCTTCTACCTCGTCCATCTCACCATCGCCAATAAATGCCCAAACTTTACTATTGTCTTCGTCAATAAGTCCGCGATTGTGGAGGTATTTATTAAATCTAGCACGATAAATAGCCTGGATGGGACCCAGGCCCATTGAAACCGTTGGATTGCTCCAAAAATTGGGCATTAAATGTGGGTGCGGATAAGAAGTAAGGCCTTTTTCAGATTGTACTTCGTGGCGAAAATTTTCCAGATTCTTTTTTGTTAAGCGCCCCTCCATATAAGCTCTTGCATAAATCCCGGGAGAAGCGTGACCCTGGAAATAGATCTGGTCCTGTACATCATTTTCAATCTTAAAAAAATGATGAAAGCCCACTTCCCAAAGTTGGGCAATTGAGGCATATGTAGAAATATGCCCACCAATTCCTTCATCAGCTTTATTGGCTTTTACCACCATGGCCATAGCGTTCCACCTAATATAAGCCAGGATCTTTTCTTCCAGTTCTAAATCGCCGGGATAATCCTCCTCTTTGTTATGTGAAATAGTATTATGATAGGGTGTGGTTAGCGTCTCGGGAAGCATTACATCATGTTTTTTGGCTTCTTCCTGTAAGATCTTTAGTAGTTCCTCTGCTCTTTTTGTAGATTTATTTTCAATGATCCAGGTTAGCGAATCTATCCATTCCTGATTTTCCTGCTGGGTACTGTCTTTCTTACTATTGGCCATAAGTTATTTATTGATTTCAAAAGAGATGGTTGAAGTCTTGATGAACTATTAAAAAGGAAATAAACTCAAGCAAAATTTATTACTGAAGAGTTAATTCCAAATTCAATTTAAAAAATAACAGGTTTAACTTCAATTGATTAACATAAGATTATCTCCAGATGTTAAAAATTCGAAAGTAGGGCAGTCGTAAATCACCAGGTAAAAAAAAATGCCACCCGTTATCAGGCAGCATTTAGTATTCTAAATTTTTAATTCAGTTATTTATCTGAATCCTCTTCGTCCTCTATTTCCTTCTCCCATTCTGAAGCTATCACCTCTTCTTTTTTAATAAGGTTTCCGGAAGTTGTTATTTTGAAATGATCATTTTCTGAAACTTCTAAATTCCAGATAATATTTTCAGCCTCGGGAAATTCCGCATCTCCGTTCATTTGTTCTTCAAACAATCTTTTCACGATATTCCTGTCTGACAAGCCATCATTCAACAACCTCAACACCGATTTTTTGCTCAGTTTAGAATCAGCAGCCTCATTTACCGAAGTAATGGAACAATGAATAATTGTAGCGCTGGAACTCGGAAACTTGCCATTAAAAGCTTTAAAAAGTAATTGATTTACGTGGAATAAAGGAGCTTGCAATTCCATTTCAGGATATTCTTCACAAACTGTATCTATCAACATATCGTTGGAGATCTGCTCAATTTGTCCTTCAGAGAGTTGCTCTCCAAGCTTATATTCCAACACTAATTTTGCCGCTTCAGAAGGTTCAAAATCTGATATAGCCATAAATAATAGCTCTCTCAAATTTTCAGGATCAGAATCTTCAGCGTCTGGAAAATCGAATTTTTTGAGTAATTGAATATAATCTTCCTTCGTCCAATATTCCCTAACCTCATCTACATTACTTACTTTCTCTATGCTTATTTTATATTTCATCTTGATTTTTTATTCGGTTGTAAAACAGTATTATACCGTCTTTAGCATGATAATCATTTTCTACAACTTAATAGATGAAATTCCAGACTTTTAATCAATTTTATTTCGTGAATATATGATGCTGTGTTGCCGTAAAATAATCGCAGAAAATTTGGTTTAGTGGCTCATCATTTCTGCTTGCTTTTATTCCGAGATGAGGGAATATTTCAATCATATTCTTTGAAATGCTTTTTACTGAATTTGAAGCCACAGCATGGACTTCTGCAATATATTCTGAATTAATGTCCACGTTTGAATTGATCTTGCTTTCAATTTCTTTAGCGTACTCCACAACTTTTAGATTGGAAATGGAAAGATCATCATCTAAAGAATTCAGATTTTTATCGGGCTTAAGTTCGCGAGCACCGGCCAGGTAATGTTCTGCCATACCAATATAATTCACCCAAAGCGTAAGATCGGCAAATACCGAAAACGGAATTTTAAAGATATCTTGAAGCTGGTAAAATTCATTGTAGATAAAACTGAAGCGCTGAGGAACTAAAACATTTTCCACTTTAAAAGAATGGGTAGTCGAAGCTTTTAATCCCATACTATTCCAATCTTCGATGATTTCCACCTCTTCCCGGGGAAGCACAAACGAAAGTATTTTGGGCGACCCATCTTTGTTTTTTAATGGTTTACCATCTTCCTGTATTTCAGCATTCAATGTAAAATGCGTTAAATAATTTGCGCCTGTGGCATAACGCCAGGTTCCGGAAATTTTATAATCATCACCAATTTTTTCAGCTGTCCCAAAAACGCCACCGCTTCCGCCTAAAATAGTGGTTTTTGAATCTTGAAAGATCTCCTTCGCAGCTGCTGGTTCCAGGTTTCCTATAAAGTAATTGGCGCCACTACATAAAGTTACCGTCCAGCCCAGGCTACCATCAATTCTGGCCAGTTCCTGAAGTTTAGAAAGCCCTTCAGATAACGAGAATTCGAGTCCCCCATAATTTTTAGGCACCCATATATTCCAAAGGTTTTCTCGCTGGATCCAGCTTAAAACTTTTTCAGGAAAAAGGTTTTTCCCAAAACATAGTTTTTTCAGTTCTTGTTGCATCTGCTCTTCTATCATTACATAAAATTTAGATATTGAATGATCTGTTTTAATACTCCCAGATAAAATTTATTGGGCTGGAGCAAATTCCCCGTTATGATTTTTAATAATTTTTCGCCACTTAAAATATCCCGAAGTGCCTACTATAAACAGGAAGATCGTCAAACCGGCATATATGTATAATTCTTTGTAAATAAGTAAAGGAATGGAAATAGCATTGCTGATATTTAAAAAGATCCAGTTCTCCATTTTTCTTTTGGCCATAAGCCACATCCCGGCCCAGGCGAAAGCGCTCACCCCGGCATCCCAAAGAGGAACATCAGAATTAGTATGGAATCTAAGCCAGTAACTCATTCCTGTGAAACAAACCAAAACAATTCCGAGGGCCTTTAAATGCTCTAATTTACTGGAATATGAAATTGGGGTTTCTTCTTTCTCCTTCCCAAATTTCCAAAAAAACCATCCGTAAATACTCATCACCAGGTAATACAGGTTTAAAATGATATCGGCATAAAGTTTAGACTGGTAAAGTACCCAGAGGCTTATAAGAATAGAAACAATCCCAAATAAATAATTATCGATATTGTTTTTTCTTGCCAGTAAAACCTGAACCACTCCAAAAGTAGTTCCTATAGCTTGTAACCAGGTAAGTTGTGTAAAGAAGTCCTCTATCATTGCGTTCAAATTTTACAATGAAATGAGGTGATGAAGTAGCTAAAAGTTGCAGAAATACAACCTCAACTTAGAAAATCCCTACGCCGGCATTATCCGGATCAGGTTCAGAGTAAATTACATCGATGCAAAAAAACATTTTTAGAAAATGAATCTTAATTCGAGTAAAAACTCCCGGGTATCATCTCAGCCTGCCGTATAGCAAGCACCCCATTTCTAGCACAAAGCTATGATTTATTTGTGAGGATCTTAAAATTTCTTGAGGGTTTTAATAAATGCATAAAAAGTAGCCTCGCCAGGAATCGAACCTGGATCTAAAGTTTAGGAAACTTCTATTCTATCCGTTGAACTACGAGGCCAAAATGTAAAAACCTTTTATTATTATAGATCCAAAATTAGGACCCCGACACTGCGGGGCTATTCTATCCCTCAAAAAAGGTCAATATTTAAAAGCTTACTTTGAGAACCCACATCTTAGGTTTAGGATCCCGAAGCTTCGGGACTATTCTATCCGTTGAACTACGAGGCCTTGTAAGCGCAACAAAAATAATAATGTTTTCAGAAATTCATCATATTATAACTTAAAACTTCAGGCAGTTTCCCGGCTTTTATTAACTTTAATTCGATTGTATATTTTCAAAATAAAATTTTATGAAAGTCTTTTTTCTAAGCCTGTTTACCGGTCTCATTTTTTTTGCTGCTACCTGTGACAGGGAAAAAACACAAGAACAAATGCAAATTACCGGAACTATAGAAAGCCAGGGGATTACTTCTTATCAATATGGCACCCACGTTTTGAATTCAGAAGATGATTTCTATGCTTTAAAAAGTGAAAAATTGAATCTGGACCAATTTATAGGTAAAGAAGTCAAAGTTTCCGGATCAAAAATAGAAGGTTACCCAGTAGATGGTGGCCCCGATTATATTCTGGTTACAGAAGTGAAAGAGCAGTAGACTACTTTGTCTTCCCAGATGATGTAAACTATTGTAGAAAATTAATTCAGTAGAGTTTCGCTATCTTTAACTTTTAATTTGAAACCTGCGTTATGAAGCAATTTTTACTCTTTACTGTTTTACTATTTATCTCAATTTTAAATAGTAAAGCCCAAAATCCTGAAATTAGCGGAGACGCTTTTGCACATACCTATTCTATTGTAGCCCGCGATGCTAAAACCGGTGAAATGGCAGTGGGCGTTCAAAGTCATTGGTTTTCGGTTGGGCCTCTGGTAGCCTGGGGAAAATCTGGAGTTGGCGTGGTTGCCACGCAGTCTTTTGTAAATCCTGCTTTTGGTCCCGAAGGCCTTAAACTTTTACACGAAGGCTACACCCCGGAAGAAGCTATAGAAACACTTATTAATAACGATGAAGGTCGCGCTTTTCGGCAATTAGCCATTCTTGGAAAATCTGGGAAAAATGCAGCTTATACCGGCGAAAATTGTGTAGCTGAAGCCCTGCATATTACCGGAGATAATTTTTCGGTTCAAGCCAATATGATGCTTAATGATCAGGTAGTTCCTGAAATGGCAAAAGCCTTTACCGAAAATGTAAATCTGCCTTTAGCCGAAAGAGTCGTAGCCGTTTTGAAAGCTGCTCAAAAAGCAGGTGGAGATATCCGCGGAAAACAATCGGCAGCTTTAATCGTGGTTGGTCCCGATAAAGTTGAAGAAGTTTGGAAAGATAAGAAAATAGACCTGAGAGTAGATGACCACGAAAATCCTATAGAAGAACTGGACAGACTGCTAAAAACTGCAAGAGCTTACGAATTTATGAACCGTGGCGATCTGGCTATGGAAGAAGGAAATGTAGAAAAAGCTTTGGAGCAATACGGCACTGCTGAAAGTATGTTCCCGGAAAACCTGGAAATGCGTTTCTGGAAAGCGGTGGCTCTTGCTAATAGCGATCGTTTACAAGAAGCGAAACAAATTTTTGATAGAATTTTTGATGAAGACGAAAACTGGAGAACAATGCTGAAGCGTTTGCCAAAAGCCGGACTTATAGATGTGAGCGAAGAGGAACTGGAAATGCTCACCAGGCAATCTTCTAAGAATTAGTACCTTTAAAACTTAAAATATTACTGTTATGAAAATCACTATAAATAAAATTTTTCTTGGAATTGCAGTTTTAGGACTTACTGCTTTTACATCCTGTAAAGAAGAAGAAAAAACACCCGAAACTACACCAAATACTCAAATGACAGGAAACACAGCAGGTAGCGAAGAAACTCCAGATGTGAATCCTCCACATGGGCAACCCGGTCACCGTTGCGATATGCCGGTTGGCGCTTCTTTAACTGATGCTAACAGCACTGATACCCAACAGGAAATGACCTCTTCCCCTATAAGGATAAGACAGGATAAGCCTACTAAAAATCCTCCACACGGTGAGCCTTATCACGATTGCAGCATTCCTGTAGGAGGAGATTTGAAAGGTTAAATCTCTAAGATTTCTATAAATTAAAACGTCATTACGAACGGAGTGAAGTAATCTGCCATTAATTTCCAGATTGCTTCGGCCCTCGCAATGACGTTTACTTTTACTTTAGAAAGCCCTTAATCTAATCCGCCTTTTCGCTCAGCATCTCTTGGTTCAGGCCAGGTCATTTGTTCGCCTGTTCTTCTGTTAATTGGTAAAACAGCTCTTTCTCTTGAGGTAGTTTCAGGATCCTCGCTCGCCATATAGGTCATAATTGCGGTTAAGATCACATTACTGCGTACATCATCAAAAACAATCTTATCATAGGTATCTAAATTGGTATGCCAGGTATAGTCCCAGTAAGACCAGTTTAAAGATCTTAACATAAATGCAGGCGCTCCGGCGGCCACAAAAGAAGCATGATCAGTTCCGCCGCTGGAAGGAGTTCCAGGGAAAGAAGTTTCAATCTCACTTTTTATTTCCTGTGGAACAGGTTCTAACCAACTTCCAATATAATCATAGGCGTGCAAAAATCCCTGCCCGCTAATATTTTTCACTCTTCCGGTTCCGTTATCCTGGTTAAATAGGGCCTGAACATTGGCTACAATTTCCGGGTTGTCCTTTACAAAAGCACGAGAACCATTAAGTCCCTGCTCTTCACTACCCCAATGCCCAGCAATAATAGTTCGTTTAGGGTTTGGATACAGTTTTTTAAGGATTCGCATCGTTTCCATCATCACCATAGTTCCGGTGGCATTATCGGTTGCGCCGGTTCCACCATCCCAGGAATCAAAATGCGCTGAAAGAATAACATATTCTTCAGGCTTTTCGCTACCTTCAATTCTGGCTATGGTATTAAAGGTTGGCACTTCACCCAGATCTTTAGATTGGGCAACTACTTTTATTTTCGGAGCGTTATTATTTTCGGCTAAACGATAAAGCAAACCATAATCTTCAAGAGCTAGATCTATAGTGGGAATATCATCGGTATAAGCACCAAAAACCTTATTCGCACCAAACCCGTGAGACCAGTTAGAAGTCACAATACCTGCTGCACCGGCTTCTTCCAAAGCTTTTGGCAATTCACGATAACCATAACCAGTGTTTTGGATTCGATTTCTCCAAAGAGAATCGGTTTCCTTGATACTTTCCTGCATCTTTTTCCAGGATTTTTCGGTAGCCCATTCTTCCCAGTTATATGGAGGCCTCCCTGTAGGTTCGTTTACCGATATCATCACGAATTTTCCTTTAACCGAAGAAAGCATTTCGGCAAACGCAGTAGAGTCTGCAGCTTCAGGTAAAATAACTACCTCGGCAGTCACTCCCTTTTTTCCTGTAGAAGGGCTCCAGGCCAATTGTCGCCCACTTAAGGTTCTCACTCTTGGTTCTACAAGGTCTATATGGGTAATTCCGCGTTCCCAACCTCGCCAGGTTCCATACTCCTGATTTTCGGCTGAAATCCCCCAGCTATCATATTTTTTTACCGCCCAGTCGTGTGCGTTTTTCATTTGTGGGGTTCCCACCAATCGTGGTCCAACCACATCTACCATTTCGTGGGCAAGTTCTTCTAATTTCGAATTTTCATTGGCTTCCTTTACAATTTCGTCTACCATTTCTTCTTGCGCCTGCACCTGTAATGCACCGGCCACAAGGAATAAACTAAAAAGTGAACGTAAGTTTTTCTTCATTCTATTTTGATTAATATGTTAAGAATTGAGCCTAAAGATATCATTTATATTTTTTCAACTTCAGGTGAATGCTTTACTGTTTTTAGCATTTTAACTATATTGGCTGTGCTTTTAAAAATTAAAACGACAATTCCTTAAATCGATGAAAAAACATCTACCCAACCCCCTCAAATTTAAATTTCACTTTCTCTTTTTAACATTAATAGGTTTCAGTTTTATCGGTATCTCGCAAACAAGCGAGCTTTCCGTAGAAAAAATTATGCAAGATCCTAATTGGATGGGTACCTTCCCTTCTAACGTAAAGTGGAGTGCAGATAGTGAAACCATCTATTTTGACTATAATCCCGAGAAAAATACTAAAGATTCGCTTTATAAAATTGACTTGAGCAATACTTCAAAAATAAGCAAGGTAAGCCTTGAAGAAGAACGAAAGCTAATCTCCAGGTATGGCGATTTTAATAAAGATAGAAGTAAAAAAATATTCAGCAAAAAGGGAAACCTGGTTATTTATGATGTGAAATCTGGTGAAACTACCCAGCTATTAGATCTTTCTGAAAGTATCTCGAATGCCGAATTCATGGCAGATGAGAATAAAATTAGCTTTACCCTGGGCGACAATGCCTTTATTTACAATAGAAAAGTGGGTAGCATTAAACAGATTACTAATATTAAAAGCGGTAAAGCAAAAGAAGAGAAAGAAGAGAAAATTTCAGATAAAGATGCCTGGGTAAGGGATGAAAATCTTGAACTCCTGGAAGTTGTGAATCAGCGAAAAACCGAAGAGAAAAATGAAGAAGCTTATCGTGAAGCTACGGCAGAAGAAGAGACCTTTACATTTTATCTGGAAGATCGCAATCTTAGCAGTTTACAGGTTTCGCCAAACGCAAAATTCGCAACTTTTAAACTCATTACCCGCGAAAGTGGAGAAAACACCAATGTCCCAAATTATGTAGATGAATCGGGTTATACTGTAAATCTCCCTGCCCGCAGTAAAGTTGGGGAAAATCAAACTAAAGTTGAACTTGCTATTTACAACTTTGAAAAAGACACGGTTTATAACATAAAGACAGATGAATTACCCGGAATTACTGATCTTCCAGATTACGTAAAAGATTATCCAGATAAAGAATGGGAAGAAACCGATAGAGAAGTAGTTCCCACTACCGTTTATTTTTCAGAAAATGGAGAACACGCCGTGGTTAACATTCGTTCTAAAGACAATAAAGATCGCTGGATCGCTAAAATTAACCTGGAAACCGGCGAGTTAAATACTTTAGACCGCCAGCGTGATGAGGCCTGGATTGCCGGGCCGGGAATTGGCTATACTTTTTATGGTGGTGAAGACATGGGCTGGTTACCAGATAATAAACATATTTACTTTCAAAGTGAAGAAACAGGATATTCCCATCTTTACCTGTTAGATGTTACTTCTGGCAATAAAAAAGCGCTAACCGAGGGCGATTTTGAAGTTTTTGACCCGGAACTTTCCAACAATAAAAAACATTGGTTTTTAACGACTTCAGAAGTTGGACCCGGCGAACGTCATTTTTATAAAATGCCGGTTATGGGCGGTAAGATGGAAAAACTCACTCAAATGGAGGGTAATAATAATGTTTACCTTTCTCCCGATGAAAAAAACATGGCCATTTTACATTCCTATAGCAATAAACCCTGGGAATTATATTTAAAGAAAACGAAAGCAAATGCGGAAGCCAAACAATTAACCGAAGGACAATCTGAAGCATTTAGCAACTACGAATGGAGAGAACCCGAATTAATAGAATTTGAAGCCGAAGATGGCGCTATGGTTCCCGCCAGGTTATATAAACCGGAAGCAGATGTAAAAAACAATGCTGCAGTAGTTTTTGTACACGGTGCAGGATACCTGCAAAACGCGCACAAATGGTGGAGCAGTTATTTTAGAGAATATATGTTCCATAATTTATTAACCGATCTTGGCTACACCGTTATAGATATCGACTACCGCGGAAGTGCAGGTTATGGTCGCGATTGGAGAACAGGAATTTACCGCCATATGGGTGGAAAAGACCTTTCTGACCAGGTTGACGGCGTGGAATATTTAATAGAAAATCATGGAATAAGCCCTGAAAAAGTGGGGATCTATGGAGGAAGTTATGGCGGTTTTATCACCTTAATGGGAATGTTTACCGAACCTGAAACTTTTAAAGCCGGTGCTGCACTAAGATCGGTAACCGATTGGGCGCATTATAATCACGGCTACACTTCTAACATTTTAAACGAACCGGCAGCCGATCCTATTGCTTACAGAAGATCTTCTCCCATTTATTTTGCTGAAGGCCTTGAAGGTGATTTATTGATTGCCCACGGAATGGTAGATGTAAATGTTCATTTTCAGGATGTAGTAAGACTTTCACAACGTCTAATCGAACTAGGCAAAGAAGACTGGGAAATGGCAATTTACCCCGTAGAAGATCACGGCTTTGTAGAACCCAGCAGTTGGACCGATGAATATAGAAGAATTCTTGAATTATTCAACGAAAGCCTTTTAGACTAATGGATATTGAATTTGTAAGAAACCAATTTCCGGCGCTGGAAAGGGAATTCACTTTTATGGATAACGCAGGCGGTTCACAAACTTTAAAAAAAGTAGCAGAACGCATCAGCGGGTATTTATTACATCATAATGTTCAGTTGGGTGCTTCGTATAAAGTTTCCCGTGAAGCCGGGGAAAAACTTACCTACGCCACCAAACAGGTAAGTAAATACATAAATGCGGGCAGGCCAGAAGAAGTGGTGATTGGACCTTCTTCTTCTATGCTTTTACGAATTTTAAGTATTTGCATAAGCAAACAATGGCAGGAAGGTGACGAGGTAATTGTTACTAATACAGATCATGAGGCAAATGTCTCTCCCTGGACATATTTAAAGGAAAAAGGAATAAAAGTAAAAATCTGGAAGGCAAATCCTGAAAGCCTGGAGCTGGAAATAAGCGACCTCAACAAATTGCTGACCAAGCGCACTAAGTTGGTAGCCGTAACCCACTCTTCTAATATTTTAGGAAGTATAAATCCTATTAAAGAAATTGCAAAAACCGTTCATAAAGCTGGCGCACTTATTTGTGTTGATGGTGTGGCTTATGCACCTCATAGACGGGTAGATGTTAGAAAACTGGATGTAGATTTTTATGTATTTAGCTGGTACAAGACCTATGGCCCGCATTTAGCAGTAATGTACGGAAAGTACAATCAGTTGTACAAAATGGATGGCATAAACCATTATTTTTTCACCAAAAAAGATGTTCCCTATAAATTCCAGCCCGGAAATCTCAACTTTGAACTCACTTATAGCTTACTGGGAATTACAGAATATTTTGAACAGCTATTTAAGCACGAATTTCCCAGGGAGAAAAAAATCGATTTTCAGCAAAAAATGGATAAGATCTTTGAACATATTGGGCGCCACGAAGAGCGAATTAGCAAACCCCTAATTAATTATTTAGCCGAACATCCAGACATTAAAATTATTGGTAAGGATACTGCCGATAGGGAACAAAGAGTGCCCACCATTTCTTTCGTACACCATAAAATGAAAAGCGATGAAATTGTTGAAAAAGTAGATGATTATCGTATCGGGATTCGGTTTGGAGATTTTTACGCTAAAAAATTAATTGAAGATGCAGGTTTAAAAGAAAAGAACGGCGTAGTAAGAGTTAGCCTGGTGCACTACAACTCGCTTGATGAAGTAAAAAGATTGATTTGGGTTTTAAAGAAAGTGATTTAGTACGTTTTTAAGGTTTCTTCATTGCGATTCAAACAGGGATCGCAATGAAGAACCTCTTAACTTTTAAACCACTAATTAAGTATTTCTGAGAAAAGTCAAATTACCCCAAAGCTTGCTTCAGGTCGTTTATTAGATCTTCTTCATCTTCAATTCCTACGCTTAACCTAATTAGGGAATCTACTACCCCGGTTTTTTCTCTTTCTTCTTTCGGGATAGAAGCATGCGTCATACTTGCAGGATGTCCGGCTAGAGATTCTACGCCGCCAAGTGATTCTGCCAAAGTGAACACTTTTAAGTTTTCTACAATCTTTGTAGCACTTTCCAGGGTGTTTTCTTTAGTGGTAAAAGAAATCATTCCTCCAAAACCTTTCATCTGTTTTTTCGCAATATCGTGGTTGGGATGATCTTCAAATCCGGGCCAGTAGACCTTTCCTATTTTTAGGTGTGATCTTAAAAATTTCGCTACTGTCTCTCCATTTTCACAGTGACGTTGAATTCTAAGATGCAACGTTTTTATTCCGCGTAAAACCAAAAAGCTATCCTGCGGCCCACAAATAGCTCCGCTCGCTTTTTGAATAAAATAAAGTTTGTCAGCTAAGTCTTCATCTCTCACTACCAAACTACCCATTACTACATCGCTATGCCCGCCTAAATATTTTGTAGCGCTGTGCATTACAATATCGGCTCCCAGGTCTAGAGGTTGTTGTAAGTATGGAGTGGCGAAAGTGTTATCTACCGCCAGCAACAAATTGTTTGCTTTCGCGATTTTAGAAACTGCTTCAATATCAATAATATTCATCATCGGGTTAGTCGGCGTTTCTACCCAAAGCAGTTTAGTGTTTTCGTTGATGTAATTTTCAATATTGCTAGCTTCCCCCATCCCAATAAAGTGGAATTTAATCCCCATCTTTTCAAAAATGGAAGTAAACAAACGATAAGATCCGCCGTATAGATCGTTCGTGGTAATAATTTCATCCCCAGGTTTAAAAAGCTTTAAAACAGCATCTATAGCCGCAAGACCAGAACCAAATGCAATACCAAATTTACCATTCTCAATACTCGCCATAGACTTCTCGAGGGCGGTTCTTGTAGGATTTGCACTTCGTGAATATTCAAATCCTTTGTGGCCACCGGGTGTACTTTGCGAATAGGTAGTGGTCTGATATATTGGCGGCATTATAGAACCGTATGCCGGATCTATATTTTCCTGGCCTCCATGTATTGTTTTGGTATTAAATTTCATAAGTCTTCGGTTTATAGCAAATGTAGCAGACTCATTGTGTTTAAGCAAAATAGGTTTATCTTTATTCAAGTATTTAACAGCCTCCTATATGTATCAAAAATTAGTTCCCATTATAGCGATTTTTCTCTTATTCACCTCCTGTCGCGAAGAAAAAACTGATTCCCGGGTAAAACAGGTTAAAGGTGATACCGAAGCCTTAAGCTTTTACGACGAAGGTCTCTTGCCTAAAGATTTTGAGGCCTGTAAAAGCGGAAATTGCCCTAAAATTAGAGTGAATTATTTAAAGTTTAGGGAAGATCGTGAAGCTGCACGGGCTATGAATCAATATAACGAAAAAATCCTTACTAAAATATTCAATAATACCGAAGAAGACACCAATGCCGAGAATATAAAAGCAGCGATAGAAGAATTTATTACTGATTACCAGAATTTTAAAAATGATTTCCCAAGTTCCGAAGCCGGCTACGAAATTGAAATTTCACAATCGGTTTTAAGTCAGACAAAAGATTTACTGGTATTGGAGACCGATTTCTATATTTTTACCGGCGGCGCTCACGGCTATGGTGCTAAACGCTTTGCTAATTTTGATGTTACTTCAGGCGAATTGCTGGAAAAAGACGATTTATTTTCAGACCTCGAGGCTTTTAAAGATTTTGCAGAAAAAGAATTCAGAAAAAAATATAAAATTCCGGAAGGAGAAAACATCAATGCCAAAGGATTTTTCTTTGAAAATGATAAATTTGCGCTTCCGGAAAATATAGCCGTTACCAAAAATCGGGTGATTCTGGTCTATAATCGTTATGAAGCCGCCAGTTATGCAGAAGGGGAATTGAAATTATCTATTCCGAAGAACAAAGTAGCACAATGGCTTATTTACTAAACTAAACCACCATGAAAAAAGTTTATCACCTCTCTAGCTGCAACACCTGCCAAAAGATTTTAAAGGAACTGAATTTGCCTGATTCTTTTGAGATTCAGGATATCAAAGAGGAAGAAATCACCAAAGAGCAACTGGAAGAGATGGAAGCACTTGCAGGAAGTTATGAAGCTTTATTTAGTCGAAGAGCACGCCTCTATCGCGAAAGGGAACTGAATAAAAAAGAGCTTTCTGAGGCTGATTATAAAGAGCTTATTCTGGATCATTATACTTTTCTAAAAAGACCGGTAATTATCAATAATGATGAAATTTTTATAGGAAATTCTAAGAAAACCGTCGCGGCGGCCAAAGCAGCCGTGCATGGATAACCAACGTATTTTGGCAATTTTCGCAGCCATTGGCGCAAGTGCGATCTACGGACTCAACCACACGATTGCCAAGGGCGTGATGCCTACTTATATTGAACCTTTTGGATTTATCTTTTTAAGAGTTTTTGGCGCAGCTGTACTATTTTGGGGAATTAGCTGGTTAGGGCCCAAAGAAAAGATCGCTACTTCTGACTGGCCAAGAATTTTAGGCTGTGCCGTTTTTGGAATGGCAATTAATATGTTGTTTTTCTTTAAAGGCCTAAGCCTCTCTACTCCAATTAACAGTTCGGTAATTGTAACGCTGTCACCGGTTATGGTGCTTATCCTGGCTTCTATTCTAATAAAGGAGCGCATAACTTTACTCAAAACCCTTGGAATAATTGTTGGTTTAGCGGGGGCTTTGGTATTGGTGCTTTTTAGTACCGATAGTACCGGCAATGCCCCAAACATTCCTTTAGGAAATATTCTTTTTATAGTAAACGCTTTTAGCTACGGACTTTACCTCATTTTAGTAAAACCACTTACCAAAAAATATCATGCGCTTACTTTAATGAAATGGTTATTTTTTATAGGAGTTCTTATCAATTTCCCGATCACCATTAGTGAATTCACCGAAGTAAACTGGACAAGTTTGCCGTTTGATGCTATTTGGAAGATGGCTTTTGTGGTAGCAGGAACCACTTTTTCTACTTATTTACTTAATATTTATGCTTTAAAACAACTTTCGGCCTCCACTATAAGTGTATTTATTTATCTCCAACCACTAATCGCGATTACGTATGCGATTTTGACCGGTGCCGATGAGCTTAATATGGTAAAAGCAGTAGCGGCAATTTTGGTATTCGTAGGCGTTTATATGGTGACCAAAAAGAAAACCGAAGTTAGGGCGTAGTTTTAATCTTCTAGTTTTTCCGCTAGTTTATATAGGTAATTTTTGTTGGCTTTTATTACTGAAAGTGGCGCCGTAAAAGTGCTAACCCTGCCTATTGTTGGAAAACTTAATTTCCCCTTTGCTATTGAATTTGCAAGGAGTATTTGCAGATAATTATAAGTAAGAATAAATCGCTGTAATAAATTAGTTTCTTTTCTACGGAAACCCAGTTTTTCTGCAGTCCTGTCGTTAAGAATATAACTTGTACCTTCCAGGGTGATTTTTTCCGCCTCTTTTTCGCTGAAGGATTCACTAAGCTTCACCAATCCTAAAATATATTGACTTAAAATAAATCTTATACGTTGCTTTCCCTTCCAATTTCTATCAATCATATAGTAATAGTCAAACAAAGTTCCCCCGTGAATTATTATTCTTCCATCTTTCTCTTTTTCAGTGATAAAAAGTGGAGTGTAGTAGATCAGGTTTCCTTTTTTTCGACCTTGAGGCATATCAATAAAAGGTGCCAGGACTGTAAGAATTACGGGAGCTATAAACAGCGGTAAATAATACCATTCAAAGAATAAAGCGGCTAATACAATAGCTAGAAATACTAAAAAAGCAATCCCGGAAAATTTAAGGATCTCCCGGGTTTGTTCTTTATCTGATTTTATGTAAAAACTATGTTTTTTGATACGGAAATTTAAGTATTTCTAAAGAAGGAAGCATTAAAATCCTATTTTTTCCGGATTTAAATGTTTTGGTTTTTTTCCAAACTTCCGGGTATCTTCTTTGGTTAAAATTTTAAAATCATCGGTATGGCTCAAGCTGTCTAAATTATCGCGCAGCGCTTTTGGAAGTTTTGTGAGTTTTCTTTCTTTTAGATCTATCCAGGCACCCATCATCTCACAGCTAGCAAAATTTTGACCATTTTCATCATAAAAATTATGCAAAAATTCAAAGTACATACCGTCTTCGGCAAGGCCTTTTAATTGCAATGTCACCTTTATAGGTTTACCGGCAAAAACTTCTTTAAAGTAATAGATATGTTCATAAAAGACCACCGGGCCAATATTTTCTCTGGCAAGATCTTCCTGGCCAAAACCGTTTTCCATTAAGAAAGCCATCCTGGTATGGCTCATAAAATTCACATAAGCCGTATTCGCCAAATGTCTATTTGCATCTATATCACTCCAGCGTATTTCAAATTCTTTGGTATACATTTTCTTCCTATTTTTTAATAAAACTAAGCATAAATATTATGCACGCATAATTATTTTAAAATTTTTAAGGGACCAAATTAAGGTTTAACGCGGTCTTTAGAAGCAAATTCTTTCAAAGCCAATTTGTAACAGATTTAATATCTCACAGAATTATCAACAAGATTATTCACTTAGCATAATACTACTTAACTTTGCCCGCTATGCCTATACTCAAAACCGAATATAAAGCTCCCGGGATTTTTAGAAATCCTCACGTATCCAGCATTTATGCTGCAACGTTGCGAAAAGTAGACTTTAGTTTTCACACTACAGATCGTATAGAATTAAGCGATGGTGATTTCTTAGATTTAGAACGTGGTTTTTATTCTCCAAAAAATGATAAAATCATTATCCTGCTTCACGGTCTTGCGGGCAATGCAAACCGACCTTATATGTTGGGAATGGCAAAACAATTTCAGCATAATGGCTGGGATGTGGCTTCTATGAATTTTAGGAGTTGTAGTGGAGAAATGAACCGGCTTTATCGCAGTTATCACGGCGGTGCTACCGAAGATCTACAAGCGGTAATTAAACATTTGCAGCAGGAAAATCAGTATAAAGAAATCGGTTTGATTGGCTTCAGTCTTGGAGGCAATTTACTGCTAAAATATTTAGGCGAGCAAAAAGATATTCCATCAGAAATTAAATCGGCAGTTGCAGTTTCTACGCCCTGTGATCTTGGTGCGTCCCTGGAAGAACTTAACAAAACACATAATTTTCTATATTCAAAACGCTTTTTAAAAAATTTAAAAAAGGAATTGCAGCTTAGGCAAACCCATTTTCCTGAAAAAATTAGCAAAGAAGAAATCACACAATGTAATTCGCTACTGGCCATAGACGAACTATACACCAGCAAAGCACACGGGTTTAAAAACGCTTCAGATTATTATAAAAAATGCAGCTGTATAGGTTTTCTACCAAACATCACTATTCCTACACTTCTGTTAAATGCGAAAAATGATTCTTTTCTTTCCCCAAATTCTTACCCAACAGAAATAGCAAAAAATTCGGAATTTCTTCATTTAGAAACTCCTAAACACGGTGGGCACGTAGGTTATATTCAGCATAATAAAGCCTATTACCACGAAGAAAGAGCCCTAAAATTTATCACGCAGGTTAAACCAACATAAGCCCGTGGCAAAAGGCAATTTTCAAAATCAATAACTTCAGAATCTGCAAAATACCCTTTTCCCGGCTTTGCCCTGCTATAGAATTGATTATCTTTGCACAAGCTTAAAAATCACTCATGATTCAGTCAATGACAGGTTTTGGGAAAAGCATAACGCAGCTCCCATCCAAAAAAGTAACCGTTGAAATCAAGTCGCTAAATAGCAAAAACCTTGATGTAAACGCCCGAATTCCTTCGCAGTATCGCGAAAAAGAACTCCTGCTAAGAAATACAATTTCAAAATCACTTACTCGCGGAAAAGTAGACTTTTCCCTTTATGTAGAGGTAACTGGCGAAGAAACTACGGCTTCTGTAAATCGTGGGGTGGTTAAAAATTATATGCAACAATTAAAAAGTATTGTTGACGGCGATGAGACCGAATTGCTGAAAATGGCGGTAAGAATGCCTGATGCTGTTACCACCGAACGTGAGGAAATAGACGAATCTGAATTTAAAGCGATTGAAGACGCGATGATTGAAGCGCTGGAAGAGATCAATCAATTTAGAAAAGACGAAGGCGAAGCATTAGAAAAAGACCTGAAACTTAGAGTGAATAATATTGAAGCTTTGTTACAGGAAGTTCTAAGAATTGATCCAGAAAGGGTTGTTGCTGTAAAAGAACGTCTAAGAAAAGGAATTGCCGATCTTAAGGAGAATGTAGATGAAAATCGCTTTGAACAGGAATTGGTTTACTACATTGAAAAATTTGACATTACCGAAGAAAAGGTAAGGTTAGAAAACCACCTTGCTTATTTTAACGAAAGCATAAATTCACCGGATTCTAACGGTAGAAAACTGGGTTTTATTTCCCAGGAAATGGGACGTGAAATCAACACGATTGGAAGCAAATCTAACTACGCCCCTATGCAACAATTGGTGGTGCAAATGAAAGATGAGCTTGAAAAGATTAAAGAACAACTTTTAAACGTACTCTAAATGAGCGATGGTAAACTTATCGTCTTCTCGGCACCTTCAGGATCGGGAAAAACCACGATAGTCCAACATTTGTTGAAACATAAAGAGCTAAACCTGGAATTTTCGACCTCGGCTACTTCACGTGCTCCAAGGGGCGAAGAAAAAGACGGACAGCATTATTACTTTTTATCTTTAGAGGACTTTAAAAAGAAGATTAAAAACGATGAATTCCTGGAATGGGAAGAGGTATACCGCGATAATTTTTACGGCACCCTAAAAAGCGAAGTAGAACGCATTTGGGCAGAAGGTAAAAACGTGATTTTTGATATTGATGTTGTTGGCGGATTGGATATAAAAAACATCTATCCAGAGAAAACCCTCGCGGTTTTTGTAAAGCCACCTAGCATCGAAGAATTAAAAATAAGGCTGAAAAAGCGCAAAACCGAAACCGATGATAAAATAAGCATGCGTGTAGCTAAAGCCTCTATTGAATTGGCTACGGCGCCGCAATTTGATTTTATCATAGAAAATCATCATTTAGGCACAGCGCTTAAGGAAGCTTACGATCTTGTTGCAAGTTATGTAGGCGTAAAAAATGAAAATAAGGATGAATAGGAAAGTAGGTTTATTTTTTGGGACCTTCAATCCTATTCATATTGGTCACCTTATAATTGCCAACCACATGGCCGAATTTTCAGATTTAGACGAGGTTTGGCTGGTGGTCACACCCCATAATCCGCATAAAAAGAAAAATACGCTTTTAGAAAATCATCACCGCCTGGAGATGGTTTATAAAGCCTGCGAAGGTTATGAGCATTTAAAGCCTTCTAATGCTGAATTTAGCCTGCCACAACCCAATTATACCAGTACCACCCTGGCACACCTTCAGGAGAAATATCCCACCAATGAGTTTTGCCCAATTATGGGAGAAGACAACCTGAAAACTTTCCATAAATGGAAGAATTACGAGGTGATCTTAGAAAACCATGAAATTTATGTGTATCCTAGAATTTCTGGCGGAAAGGTTGAAAATGAATTTAAAGATCACCCTAAAATTAAACGGATAGCAGCTCCTGTAGTAGAGATTTCTTCTACTTTCATTAGAAAATCGGTAAAGGAAGGGAAATTCATTAAACCCATGTTACCAGATTCGGTTTGGGATTATATTAAACTGATGAATTTCTTTAAATAGTCTTTAAGGCTTAAAAAACAAAAGACTGTTTAAAAATCTCATTTTAGCTGTTCGGGTTAGCTGATTGAACCTACTTTTTTCATTGTGGAACTACAAGCTATAGGACGTCGACTGCCCTCAATGTAACAACCTCAAAAACTTTAAACAGTCTTTAATCTTTATTTCTGCTCCAGGCGTGGAATTCGCAAAACCTGCCCTGGATATATCTTATTAGGATCTTTAAGCATTGGCTTATTAGCCTCAAAGATCATCGTATATTTATTAGCATCACCGTAATGCTCTTTTGCTATTTTACTTAAATTTTCGCCTCGTTCTACGGTATGAAAACTAGCTTCGGGCGCTTCAATTTTTACAGCTAACCTGTCGTCTACCTTCGCGATACCTTCAGAATTACCGATTACAAGCACTATTTTTTCACGAATAGCCTGGGAATCTGCCAGTCCATAAACTGTAGCGGTATTTCCTTCAATATTAATTACAGGATTTTCTACGGTTAAATCAAGACCTTTTATCGTTTCCAGAAGTTTCTCTGCCGCTTTCGCATTCTCCCTTCTTACTATTTCCTTTTTTGCTTCTGTTATTTCTATATGTTCTTCTTCTTTCTCCTTTTCTTTTCCAAAGATTTTCTCTCCGGCATCTTTTATAAATGAAAATATTCCCATAAGTCTGATTACTAAGTTAGTAAAAAGAAAAGTACGAAAGAATATTTGTGTTCCGCATATATGAAAGCCTAAATTTTTGTTAGATTTTCTTACGAACAAGTATAGAAAACAAAAACCGCAAACCACAACTAAATTGTGAGTTTGCGGTTTTCAAACTAAATAACCAACCAAAAAAACTAAGAAAATCCGTCTTTTTTTAAAAGAAGGACTCGTCGTCTATAAGACAACGCTCAAAAACCTTTAGAATTGCCGTAGACATAATTTATATATGTTAAATTTTTATCGGTATTTCTTAGATATTCCGCAAGAAATAGGTTTATAAACCCTGTCTCTTTAGATATACTTAGAAATTTGTTTATTTTTGAATTACAGAAAACCAACCTATGGATAAATCTCCAAAGTTTGCCGTGATTGGCGGAGGTAGCTGGGCTACCGCGATTGTAAAGATGCTGAGTGAAAATGTAGATACCATTTACTGGTATATGCGTAGTAATTATGCCATTGAGCATATTAGAAAACAGGAACACAACCCAAATTACCTTAGCTCGGTTGAGTTTGATATTAACCAGTTAGAACTGAGCAGTGATATCAATAAAACAGTAGCTGCAGCAGACTTTCTTATTTTCGCTATCCCATCGGCATTTGTAAAGCGAGAGTTAGATGCTTTAACGGTTTCCCTGGAAGATAAGATCATATTTTCGGCTATTAAAGGAATTGTTCCTGAAAGCAGCCTCATAGTAGGTGAGCATTTTGAAGAATATCATCACGTGCCGGCCGATAATATCGGGGTGATCACAGGGCCTTGTCACGCTGAAGAAGTAGCCCTGGAAAGGCTTTCTTACCTTACCATTGCCTGTACCGATGAGAAAAAGGCAAAGATCCTGGCCGATAATCTAAGCAGCGAATACATTAAGTGCAAATTAAGCGATGATGTAACCGGAACCGAATATGCAGCAATGCTGAAGAATATCTACGCCATTGCCGCCGGTATAGCGCACGGATTGGGCTATGGAGACAACTTCCAGAGTGTATTGATGAGTAATGCCATAAAAGAGATGAAACGCTTTATCAAGAAAGTACATAGTATGAAGCGTAACATAAACGATTCTGCTTACCTGGGAGATCTTCTTGTAACAGGATATTCCGTATTTAGCCGAAACCGTATGTTCGGGAATATGATTGGGAAAGGCTACACCGTAAAGAGCGCCCAAATGGAAATGAGTATGATTGCAGAAGGTTATTATGCTACCGAAAGTGCTTATAAAATTAATAAAGATAAAGGCGCGAAAACGCCCATAATAAACGCGGTATATGGGATTCTTTATGAAGGGAAAAACCCTAAAAAAGTAATTAAGAAAC
This sequence comes from Salegentibacter mishustinae, assembly GCF_002900095.1. NCBI lineage: Bacteria > Pseudomonadati > Bacteroidota > Flavobacteriia > Flavobacteriales > Flavobacteriaceae > Salegentibacter > Salegentibacter mishustinae. Next base: position 411,359 of record NZ_LLKN01000002.1, read on the forward strand.
TGGCAGAAAAGCTTACTTAAGCCTATTATTCGGCTAAAACTCCTTTATTTGGGATAATAGGAATTTCACGTAAAGCTTTTTCGTTTACGCTATTTTTTCTGAATAAATATTTCTTTTCAAACATTTTACCATCAGCAAAAAAAGTAACCTGGAATTGGTTATTAAGGGCGAGCACTTCTTCCTGGATAAATTCAATTTTAGCAAAAGACTTAGAGGGAAGTTTTTCCAGCTTATGGCGTATAACAGAGGTTTCTTTCTTATTATCATAGCCTTTACTTACAATTAAAGCCATCTCAATAGCTTCGTCCCTATCGTTTATAAGATAAGCGTTCCACTCCTCTACTTTAAAAGACTCATTATAGACCTTTACGGCCGCCACATATACGTTTTCTACTTCAGGTATGTCAATATCTTTCTTCACTAATCTTCTATCTTATTTTTAGCCCATCTGTACAATCCCCATAAAATTATTGCAGCTACCCCTAATAAAATCGCACCTAATGCAAATTCAATTATTTTTACAGCTACCAAAATAATAATAACTGCAAGCGCAAGAATACCAATAATAATTAATCCAGTTCTATTCATAATTCACTTGTATTAAGCTCTGGATTTTGCGCCAGAATTTTTTAGTTAAAATGAGGATTTGAACTGCTCAAGAAATCTAATATCGTTTTCATAGAACATTCTAATATCACCAATTTGATAAAGCAACATGGCTATACGTTCTATTCCCATCCCAAAAGCAAAACCCGAATATTCTGTTGGATCTATATCACAGTTTCTAAGCACATTTGGGTCTACCATTCCGCAGCCCATAATCTCTAACCAACCGGTTCCCTTTGTAATTCGGTAATCGGTTTCGGTTTCCAGCCCCCAGTAAATATCTACCTCAGCACTTGGCTCGGTAAATGGAAAATAAGAAGGTCTTAATCTAATTTTAGACTTGCCAAAGAGTTGTTCTGTAAAATAAAGCAGGGTTTGTTTTAGATCGGCAAAACTTACGTTCTTGTCAATATAAAGTCCTTCCACCTGATGAAAAATACAGTGGGAACGTGAAGAAATCGCTTCGTTTCTAAAAACCCTTCCCGGAGAAATTGTTCTAATTGGTGGTTTGTTATTTTCCATATATCGCACCTGTACCGAAGAGGTATGGGTACGCAATAAAATATCTGGATCTGTCTGAATAAAAAAGGTATCCTGCATATCGCGTGCCGGGTGATATTCTGGCAAATTAAGCGCGGTAAAGTTATGCCAGTCATCTTCCATTTCGGGTCCTTCAGAAACATTGAAACCAATGTTAGAAAAGATCTCTATAATCTGGTTTTTAACGATAGAAATAGGATGTCTTGAGCCAATTTCAATAGGTTCTCCCGGTCTTGAAAGATCACCGTAAACTCCCTTTTCTTCCTGTTTGCTTTCCAGGTTTTCTTTCAACTCAGCAACTTTGGCCTCAGAGGCCTTTTTAAGCGAGTTTACCGCCTGGCCAAATTCCTTTTTTTGCTCGTTAGGTACTTCTTTGAAAGAAGCGAAGAAATCGTTTAAAATTCCCTTTTTTCCCAGGTATTTAATTCTGAATGCTTCTACTTCTTTAGCCGATTCGGTTTTAAAAGCTTCTACTTCAGCTATATGTTGCTTAATTTTATCTATCATGAGATCCTTTTCTTTTCAGAAGGGCAAATTTAGTAAAAATGTAGTTTTAGGCAGCACGTGGCGCCTTTAATCTATGTACTCGTTATTGATAAAATAATTTACAATTGCTTCCTTCATTAAAACCGATTGCTCACCGGCCTTAAGCGTAGGTAATTGTTCCAAAATCTTATAATGTGGCCAGCCATCTTCATCAAAATAATCAAATTCATAATAACCGTATGGTTCCAGCAAACGGCAAATAGCAATATGCATTAGATCTATTTTATGATCTTTTTTAAATTTTCTATGAGGCTGCCCCAATTCCTGAACACCAATTACATAAATTATCGCATCCAGATCCATTGATTCTCCATCGGCAAACTGGTTAGAAAGCTTTTTTTGCAAACCATCCCATCTACCTTTCAAATTTTCGTCTCGTGTCATGCCCACAAAGATAATATCTTACTTTTTGAATTAACCCTCTGGAGACACTTAAAATGTTAGTCCACCTTCTATACAAAATCATAGTTTTATTCACTATAAGATATAGGAAGCTTACCACTGGTATTTTACTATATTTGAAACATGAATACAGTAGACATCGTCCTGGCCTTACTTCTGCTTTATGGGCTCGTTAGAGGATTTTTTAGAGGGCTTTTGGCCGAGATCGCTTCCCTGGTGGGCATAGTAGCCGGAATTTACGGCGCTATTCATTTCTCATATATTTTAAGCGATTTCTTTTCTGAAAATATGAATTGGGATTCAGAATATGTAAACCTAATCGCATTTGCCATCACTTTTGTTCTTATTGTTTTTCTAATCTCGCTGGCAGGAAAGATTTTAACTAAAATGGCCGGTTTTGCCGCGCTGGGCATCGTAAATAAATTACTAGGCGCCGGTTTCGGATTATTAAAAATGGCTTTTATAGCCAGTGTAATAATTATGTTTTTTGCAGCTACCAATGAAGAGATAGAACTGGTTAGCAAAGAAAAACTTGAAGACTCTAAACTGTATGCTCCGGTTAGAGTTATTGCGCCAGCAGTGCTTCCTTCAATCTTAAGAGAAGCCAGGGAAAGAGACCTGCTGGATGATGAAAGTGAACTTTTTGAAAATAAAAAAGAGGAAGTCTAAAGTATAGACTTCCTCTTTGCAAAATTAGCTTTTGGCTTAAAGTTCTAAAGCGGAACGTCCAGGCCAAAATATCTTCTAAAGCTATCGGGATTGGTAACTTCTCCTCTACCGGAAACCAGTTTAATGGTAATATCCTTACGTTTTGCTTTTACAGCAAATTCATCCAGAATTTCTAAAACATCATAATCCAGCACTTTGGTCTTCCTAACATCAATCAATACGGTAGAACCATCGGGTATATCGTTCAATTCTCTTAAAATAGCACCTTTGTTCAGGAAAGAAAGCTCCTCTGCAAGGGTAATTTTATAGTTACCATCATTATTTTCATAACCTTCTTTATGCAAGAAGTGAGAGTTTTTATAGCTATTAATTAAAATAACACCTATACCAACTGCCAAACCAAGCCCTATTCCCATTAGAAGGTCTAAAAATACCACCCCAAGAATAGTAACTATAAAAGGAAGAAATTGTCCCTTCCCTAATTTAAACATTTGCTTAAATAAAGCCGGTTTAGCCAACTTATAGCCCACCAGTAGAAGAACTGCGGCAAGTACAGCCAAAGGAATCATATTCAATACGGTTGGAATAGCAATAATGGAGAAAAGAATAAGAAAACCGTGTAAAATGGCAGACATTTTTGTTCTACCTCCAGATTGAGCATTGGTAGAACTTCTTACAATTACCTGGGTAACCGGTAAACCACCAATAAGTCCGGAAATCATATTACCGGCTCCCTGTGCATATAGCTCACGGTTAGTGTTGGTTGTTCTTTTTAACGGGTCTATTTTATCTATAGCTTCAACACTTAATAAAGTTTCCAAACTGGCTACAATAGCAATGGTTACTGCAACAACCCATACTTCAGAATTTGCGATCTCAGCAAAGTTAGGCATAGAGAATTGCCCAAAGAAAGAGGCGGCACTATCTGGCACCGGTACGGTTACCAATTGAAAATCCTGGATCCCAAAAACTGGACCATCTACTACAATATAGTAAACTACCCCCATAGCAACGGCTACTAGAGGTCCCGGAACAATGCTAAATATTTTACTCTTTTTAGTAAGAACTTTTTCCCATAATAGTAAGATTGCCAGGGCAACAAGAGTGATTAATATACTACCGTAATGAAGGTTATCAGCAATTTTACTTAACGCAGAACCAATTCCGCCATCAATGGAAAAAATTTCCAGATCACTGGAAAAGCCTAAAACGTTTGGAATTTGTGAAATTGCAATGGTAATACCTATACCGGCGAGCATACCTTTAATTACCGAAGAAGGGAAATAATACCCAATAATCCCGGCTTTTAAAGCTCCCATTACTATTTGAAGAAGTCCTGCTATTACCACAGCAACCAAAAATATTTCATAGCTGCCAAGTGATTGAATGGCGCTTAAAACAATTACTGCAAGGCCTGCTGCGGGACCACTTACCCCAAGTTGAGAATTTGAAATACTACCTACCACGATACCTCCAACCATACCGGCAATTAAACCGGCAAACAATGGAGCTCCACTGGCAAGTGCAATTCCTAAACACAACGGAATAGCTACAAAAAATACTACAATACTTGCTGGGAAATCTTTATTAAGATGTTTAAACATATAAAACGCTTTATGAAGTTGAGATCAATTATTCAGGAATTAATATACCTGAAGTTGGTTTTAAACGAATTGTATTGATCTCAGTAATCTAATTTTTAAATAATCGAATAGAATTTTTGACACAAAAAGACTTTAATATCAAGGTGTGTTCTCTACAAAAAATTGCAGAAAGCTTATAAAAATTCAGTAAAAGTTAAATTAGATTATGCGCTTTTGGGCGGTGGGCAAATAACATCCAGGAACACTATTGGATAGCTTTCTGTATAAATGTCTTCGGTATGTGTATGTTCCTGTAGATACTGTATACTAATATAATTTGAATGATGTTCCTCCAGATTAAATTCCAGATTGATCTCATTTTTTGAAGAACTTTCTTCTTCATTTACATTAAATGCAAAAGAAACATCTACAGAATTATCAATATAGGCTACAATACTTGGAGTTGCGATAAACGCCATAAATACGAAGGTTAGTATGTAAGCCATTCTTTTCATAACGGCAAAAATACTAAGAAATGCTTCTAACTAAAAAGAAAACTCATACTTTAATGTAAAACTAGCATCAATATTCCTTATAGTCGCTTCAAATAATTATTTTCTATCCATCCCTGTGTCCCGTTAGGAAGCTCTATTTTCACCCATTCCTGGTAATCTTCAAGAACCCTGGTTTTAGTACCCGCGTGAAGACTAAATGCAGCCTCTCCCCGTGGTGATGGCTCATTTTTTACCGGAGCTTCTTCTGCAAAAATTATAGCAAATTGATTATTAAACTGAATTTCCTGTTGCTGAAATGCGAAAAACACTGAAATGCCACCTAAGAGAAAAACAAATATCGCTACTCCAAAAAAGATGCGCTTTTGCAAAGAATTTCGGCTGAAATAATAAAGTAAAAATAAAATCACAAAAGTTATTGACAGGGCGATAGCCAGGTAAGCCCAGGTATTATAGGAAAAAGTAGAAATTAAACTATTAAATTTCTTCTGAAAACCAGTTTCTTCGTTCACCGGAATATCATCAACAGTCGTACTTCGTGCAAATTCTATATTGTTTTGCACATCTTCATCTGTAGGATCTAACTGAAGCGCTTTTTCAAAATAATAAATACTGGAGGCTACATTATTTAGTTTATAATGTGCATTCCCAAGGTTATAATAAATCGCCACCGAAGTCTCCCCGTTCTCAAGAATCTTCTCATATTTGGTTATGGCAGTTTCAAAATCCTCGTTTGCATAGGCATTATTAGCCTCTTCAAAAAGCTCTGGGTTTTGAGCCTGCGCCAAAGTCGATAAAAATAGGAGTAATATAAATACCTGTTTTTTCATATTACAAATCTTTGTCAAGTTTGGAAATTACTTTCACTGCCTTCTCGTAATCTTCGTGCTGTGCAGTATTTGATGCCGGGGTGTAGCGTGCGAATTCACAACTTTTTAATACCTCGATAAATTCGGTTGAAGTTTCATCAGCAACATTTTTTTCTCTTAATATTTCTGAAATCCTTTCCTTACTCATTTCGGCAGTTTGGATATGCAGTTTGGCTTTCAAATAATTATGCATTGCCCTTTCCAGCGATTCATAAAAGCTTTGCTGGTTACCAAGGTTCTTCTTCGCTTCAGAAAGGTATTTTCTTGCCAGTCTATCGGCTTTCTTTCTCCTGTTTCCGGTAACATCAGCTGCTTTTGCATCTCTTCTTTTTCCGAATAGAATAAATAATGGAATTGCTGCAAAAGGTAAAAACAAAGAACCCCAAAAAGTCCAGGATCTAAAAAATGCCTGCTGATCTAAAGGTTTTAAATTGGTATTTGTTTTTATAAATCTGAATTGCTCTGAAGGAAGGTTAACAGATTGCCTGTTATTACCTGCAACAACATTTCCTCCAGTGGCCGGGCCTTCTTCCACTTCTATTACGATTTCTTGCGAAGAAAGGCTTTTATAAGTTTCGCTCTGGGGATCAAAATAAGAGAAATTAAGCGGTTTAATTGGATATTGGCCCTTACGGGTTGGCACAATAGTGTAATTGTCTATAATGCTTCCCTGTTTCCCATTAAGCGTTGTGGTAACGTTCTCTATTCGTTCAGGACTATACATTTCTAAAGAAGATGGCACTTCTAAAGCCGGTAACTCAAATAAATTTAAATTTCCGTTTCCTCTAATTTCCACTTTAGCCTCCAAAGATTCTGAAGCTTTCAGCTTCTCCTTGGTGGTACTCACATCCATACTAAATTTCCCAACCGCACCGGTAAATCCTGCGGGTTTCCCATCGGGCAATGGTTTTACATCTATGGTCCTCGTACCGGCAGCCACTGTTTTATTGATGGTTTTGTAAATTCTGCTTCCAAAAATATCTCTCCTGTCACTAGGCACATCTACTGAAACCGACAAGGTAAGCGGTTCAAGTTCCAGTTCTCCGGTTTTTTGCGGATAAAGCACCGCTTTTTTAAGCACTACATAGCGATAAGGCTCTCCCTGATATTCCCCATTTTCCGGTCTTAATTCTCTTATTTCGATATTCTGACTCCAGAAATCTGAAAATTTAGGACTGTCTACTTCCCTAAAATTACTCACGCTAATTCGCGGACTCACATATAATTTATATACTACCGTAATACCTTCATTTAAATAAGGGGAGGCATCAGAAACCTCTGCCACCAAATGAAGATTATCTGAAGCTATTAATTCTGAATCATCGCCATCGGTAGGTTTTTCTACTGCGGCAGTAACTTCCACATCTACCGGTGTAGTTTTATAGACCTTATCATCTACGGTTATTTCTGCCTGGGCAATGGTTTTTCTGCCTCGTGAATTTGGTTGTAGGTAATATGAATAGGTTTTGGAATACGTACGGTCGCCATTAATCCAACGGTTACTTACCGCCTGGTTAGGGCCGCCCACTACGGTAAATCCATCAAAAGAAGGTGGACGAAAATTATCACCATCCTGGTTCATTTCAAAATCTACCCTTAGACGTTCGTTCACCCCAAGCTTATTCTTGCTTACTTTGGCCTCGAACCTCACCTGGGCCTGCAAACTAAGGCCGGTAAAAAATAAAATGCTAAGTATTAAAAATTTCAACTTCATCTATAAAATTCCTTTCTTTAAGATAAGTATGATTTTGGAAAGAAATGTATCAAAAATTTTACCAATCTTTTTCAGATTTCACTTTGGCACCTTTTTGTTTCTCTGCATTTATTTTATCCTGTACTTTTCTCTCTTCGTTATTCATAGCTTCTAGCAAACTCTGTATTTGCTCTGGAGACAATTGTCCTTGCGTTGGTTGCGGCTGACCCTGTTGTGGTTGTTTTTCCTTTTCTTCCTGGTCACCCTGGCCATCTGGTTGCTCTTTCTCGTCCTGATCGCCTTCCTTTTCTTCCTGATCTTTCTCTTGCTGATCCTGATCTCCTTCATTATCCCCTTCACCACTTTGATCTTGTTGATCCTGGTTCTCTTTATTTTCCTGGTCCTGATTTTGATCCTGATTCTCCTGATCTTTGTTTTCCTGATCCTGGTTTTCATTATCGCCACCATCCTGATTCTCATCTTGCTGTTGTTCTTCCAGCATTTTCTTGGCTAGCGCCAGGTTGTAACGGGTTTCATCATCGGTAGGATTATTCCTTAAAGCATCTTTATAAGCATCTACGGCTTCCTGATACTTTTTTTGCTTCATATAGGCATTCCCAAGATTATGATTGGCCTGGTGCTTTGCCTCTTTTGTATCGGCAACCTCAGCAGCCTGCTTAAAACGTTGTGCGGCTTGCGGCGAGTTTTCTCGGGTGTAATACATATTACCCATATTATATCGCGCAGCACTACTTTCTGGATCTTTGGCAATCGCTTTTCTATAAGCGGCTTCTGCTTCGGGGAAATTATTATCTCCCATCGCTTCTTCAGCTTCTTGCATAAGTTGCAGTGCCTCTTTCTGGGCCTTTTCTCTTTCCTTATCATTTTGTTGCTGAGCACCAACTTGAAATGAAAATAACAAGCCGAAAATCACAAATAAACCAACTCGAAGAATGCCCATGAGGTCTTTAGAGAAAAAGGAATATTTACATTTCGAAGCGAGCCCCGAAGCATTTAAATCTCGATTATCGAGTAATATGTTTGCTGAAAAACCTCTCATGCTATCACTCCTCTGTTTTTCTTTTTTCGTTGAATAAATTAAGCCTTCTTATCCAGCCTGTTTTTCGTTCCAGCATAAATACGTCTAGCAACAGCAATAAAATTGCCAGACCAACAAACCACTGAAACTGCGATTTATAATCGGCAAATTGTTTGGCTTCAAATTCTGTTTTTTCAATGGTAAGTAACTCTTCCTGTACTTTCTCGGTTACCTCTGCGGTTACATTTCCATCAATATACTCGCCATTAGCTTCTTCAGCAATTTCCTGAAGCGTACTTGGGTCTAGTTTGGTAATAACCGTTTCTCCCTGGTTGTCTTTTTTATAATTCTGAATTACCCCATTTCTTTTAATAGGAATTGGCCCTCCTTTGGTTGTTCCTACTCCAATGGTATAAATTCTAATCCCAGCCTCGGCAGCCTGCCTGGCCATATCTTCAATATTCCCACCGTGATCTTCGCCATCACTAATAATAAACATCACCCGATTGGTTTGCTGGTTATCGTCAAAAAAGCCGGTTGCAAGGTCTATGGCATCTCCAATTGCCGTTCCTTGTGAGGAGATCACATCGGTATTTAAGCTTTCCAGGAACATTTCTGCTGAGCCGTAATCTGTGGTAATTGGTAACTGCGGAAAAGCACTGCCGGCATAGGCGATAATCCCTACACGGTCACTTCCTAAATTGCCAATAATTTGCCGAACCAATTGCTTCGATTTTTCCAAACGACTTGGCGCAATATCTTCGGCCTCCATACTTTTAGAAACATCTACAGCAAAAACAATATCTACCCCTTCACGTTTTACAGTTTCTAATTGTGATCCAATTTTAGGATTTACAAGGCCAACTACTAAAGCGGCCAGTGCAAATACGATTAATAGCACTTTTAAAAGTGGTTTAAATGAAGACCTGTTTGGTGATAAGTAACCTAGAAGTTCTGGCTTGGCAAATTTAGAACGAGCGCGCTTTTGCCATATCCTAAAAATAAGATACACAAGAAGTACCACTGGAATAAGCAGTAAAAGCCATAAGTATATTTTCTCTTCTAAGATCATTAAACTTCCTTTCAGATTTAAATAAAACCTTTAAATACAGTATATCTCAAAACCATTTCAAAAAGCAGCAAACCTAGCGCCAATAAAACATAAGGTCTAAATTTTTCGGTATAATTATAATATCTGAATTCTTCAATTTCAGATTTTTCGAGGCTGTCTATTTCTTCATAGATTTCCTCCAGTTTTTCGTTATTGGTAGCCCTAAAATATTTCCCGCCGGTATCTGCAGCAATTTGCTGTAATAGCGCTTCGTCAATTTCTACTTTTTGTACGCCATATTGAAATCTTCCGTTTGGCAAAATTCCTACGGGGGTTAATGCATTACCATTACTTCCCACCCCAATAGTATAGGTTTTAATCCCGAATTCCACTGCGAGTTCGCTGGCAATTTTAGGGTCTATAAACCCTGAATTATTCACCCCGTCGGTCAATAAAATAATTACCTTGCTTTTGGCATCGCTATCTTTTAACCTGTTAACAGAAGTTGCCAAACCTGAACCAATTGCCGTACCATTTTGTAGAACGTCGCTATACTCAATCTCTTCTATGGCTCTTAAGGCAATACTTTTATCGCTGGTAATTGGTGTTTTAGTAAAACTTTCCCCGGCAAATAGCACCAGGCCAATCCTGTCGTTAGGCCGATTTTCAATAAATTCTGCGCCAACTTCTTTTACAGATTCCAGCCGATTAGGTTCAAAATCACGAGCCAGCATACTTGCTGAAACATCTATAGCCATCACAATATCTATCCCTCGAATATTGCTGCTTTGGGTAGTAACATCTACCGTTCTTGGCCTGGCCATAGCAGTAATTAAAAGCGCCAAAGCCAGTAAGCGCAGTACAAAAAGCACGGGTTTTAATTTTGAAAGCAGCGATTGCTTTACTTTAAAACCTTTTACGCTAGACATTTTAAGCTCCGGAGTTTGCTGCTTACGTTTCCAGAAATACCAGGCCGTTGCCGGCAGAAGCAGCAATAACAGCCAGAAAAACTCCGGATTTTCGAATGTATAATTAGCAAACATTAATTAGCCTGATTTTTTAATTGAACCGAACTCTCTATACGTTGAGAAATCTCTTCGGCATATTCATCATCTTCATTAAATACTACCATAATTTGCTGAAAACCGCCGTTTGCACCAAAATTCAGAATTGCATATTCCTTTTTAATTGGCCCGCCGGTTACCGGATTTTCAAGATTAAAAGTTCCAAAAACCTTTATTCCTTCGGTATTATTTATAGTAGAAAAATCTTCCTGTTTCATAATGATATTTCGGGCGCCCTGGGCTTCCAAAGACTCATAAATACCATCCACAGCTTTTTGTAAATCAAAATCACCTTGCGGGTTTACCGGGCCGGTAATTAGTAAAGTATATAAATTCCCTTCCAGGGTTCCGGCATCAAAAGTCTCGCTACCCAACAACATTTCCTGGAGTTCGTCATCACGATCTACCGTTTTTCTTACCAGCACTTCGGGCGTAGTGATGGTCACTTGCGGCGTACCATATTCACTTCTAATCCAGTCGCCTTCCAGCAATTCTTTGGTTTCATTCCCTAAAACAGAATCCTGTACATAGTCAAAACCTTTAGTATTTACCAGTACCGTAATAACTATAATAGCCAGGACCACAATTCCGCCAAGTATGGCAATAATCTTATTTCTTCTTTTTTTCTTTAATTTTTCTTTTCGGTAATTTTCATCCTGCATCAATTCCTCCTCTGTCGGTTCGGGAACCACCTGCCTAATGTCTTTTATGAGATGCTCTACTTTGGTACGATCGCTTTTTGCGGTGATCACATCGGGCCTTGAATTGGCAAATTTGGCCAAATCGGCACGTTTTAATAACTGCTGAAGATTATCTATAGATTTATCCTTCAAACTTAATTCGCCCGCTTGTTTTCTTAATTCTAAATAAGCGATAAGTTCTGAAGTGGTGCTTTCCAGCGCCCGGTCATAAATCTTTCTATCAAGGTATTTTCTAACACTAAAAGTAAGCTGAGAATAATATTCTTTAATCTCTCTATTTGGCAGTAAGGATGAATTATCTAATTGCTTAAGTTCAAGCATAGCCTGCTCGTAAGGCGGCAGTTCCTTTTGCTCTTCTTTCTTTTTCTTCTTTTTTCTGAAGAAATAAAAGGCAATCGCAAGAACAACTAATGCAGCAAGCAGCCACCAAACCCAGTTTGGTACCTCAAAAGGCTTTGGCACATCTACAGCCGGTTTTATAGGATACATTTTCTGGCGAGTAGTATCTACTTTTACATCGGCCACTTCAACTCTAAAAGAATCAGTTAAATATTCCCTATTTTGTATTATAATTTTCTGCTGCGGAATAGTATAAGAACCGGAATCAAATTGGGTAAGCGAGTACTTCTTTAGAAGTTTAAACCGATCTTTAACCGTGGTGGTATCAGCTCCTAAAGACTCCACCATTTCCATAGGATCAAAAGTTTGTCCTTCCGGGAAAACCACCAAATTGGTAGAATCGGTCTCCACTTCAATGCTATAAATAATTTGCTCTCCAATTTTGATCGAAGTAGAATCTATTTCGGCATTTACTTTTGGTTGCTGGGCAAAAGACTGAAAAGATAACAATAGAAAAAGCAGCAAGCTTGCCACTTTAGAAATAGTAATTGTTGTTAAAGACCTATTTTTCATTCCTTTTAACCTCTTCTTTTAAAATAACCCAGTAATTTTTTTACGTAGCTTTCATCAACGCGATTATTGATAACGCCGGCTCCACTTAGGGTGAAACTTTCATTAAAATAAGCGGCACGACCACGATAATATTCAGCGTAATTTTTTCTAACCGATTTTGAACCGGTGTTTACAGTAACAAACTCCCCGGTTTCCTCATCCAACATTTGTACCAATCCTAAATTTGGAATTTCCTCCTCGGCGGGATCAAAAACTCTAATGCCGGTAACATCGTGTTTGTTGCCTGCAATTTTTAAAGTTTGCTGGTAGTCGTCGTCCATAAAGTCTGAAAGCATAAAGACGATCGCCTTTTTCTTCATCACGTTAGAGAGATATTTTATGGCTGCCGCGATATCGGTTTTTTTAGACTGCGGCTTAAATTCTATTAATTCCCTGATAATTCGCAGCACGTGATAGCGTCCTTTTTTAGGCGGAATATAAAGCTCTATTTTATCTGAAAAAAGCATCAGCCCAATCTTATCGTTGTTTTGGGTAGCCGAAAATGCCAAAGTTGCCGCAATTTCGGTAATCACATCTTTTTTTAGCTGATCTCTTGTTCCGAAGAATTCTGAACCCGAAACATCTACCATAAGCATCATGGTAAGTTCGCGTTCTTCTTCAAAAACCTTTACAAATGGTTCGCTGTAACGCGCGGTAACGTTCCAGTCTATATTTCTAACATCGTCTCCAAACTGGTATTGCCTAACTTCACTAAAAGTCATTCCGCGGCCTTTAAAAGTGGAATGATATTCCCCGCCAAAAACGTGATCGCTCAAACGCCGGGTTTTTATTTCAATCTTTCTTACTTTTTTTAAAAGCTCTTTAGTATCCATGAGGAAACGATTGTGTTTTTACACAAATTATTGGGAAATGCGAAAATTAGTGGAAAATTATAGCTTAAGGCACCTCTATCTCGTTCACTATCTTATGTACAATATCTTCTGAAGTCACATTTTCTGCCTCGGCTTCGTAGGTAATTCCAATTCTATGGCGAAGTACATCAAGAACCACTGCCCTAACATCTTCCGGAATTACATAACCGCGGCGTTTTATAAAAGCATAGCATTTTGAAGCCCGCGCAAGATTAATACTTCCCCTTGGTGAAGCACCAAAACTAATAAGTGGTTTTAGATCCTTTAAATTATATTTTTCAGGATTACGGGTTGCAAAAATAATATCCAGAATATATTTTTCGATTTTTTCATCCATATAAACTTCCCTGGCCACTTGCTGAGCACGTAAAATCTGCTCTATGCTTACCACAGGATTTACTTTTGGAAATTCTCCCTTTAAATTGGCGCGCATAATTAACTGCTCGTCGTTAATTTCGGGGTAATCTATAACTGTTTTTAGCATAAAACGGTCTACCTGAGCTTCGGGCAAAGGATAAGTTCCTTCCTGCTCTACCGGGTTTTGAGTAGCCATTACCAAAAACGGCTTATCTAAAATAAAAGTTTCTTCGCCAATGGTTACCTGCTTTTCCTGCATAGCTTCCAGCAAAGCCGACTGCACTTTTGCCGGGGCACGGTTAATCTCATCTGCAAGTACAAAATTCGCGAAAATGGGACCTTTTTTAATGCTGAAATCATTCAGCTTCATATTATAAATCAAGGTTCCAACAACGTCTGCCGGTAAAAGATCTGGCGTAAACTGGATCCTGCTAAAACTACCGTGAACGGCCTGGGAAAGTGTATTAATAGCCAGGGTTTTTGCCAAACCGGGAACACCCTCTAGCAAAATGTGACCCTGCCCTAACAAACCAATAAGCAAACGCTCCATCATATGCTTTTGTCCAACTATTACCTTATTCACTTCGGTGTTTAGTAAATCTACAAAAGCACTTTCCCTCTCAATTTTCTCGTTTAAACTTGCAATGTCTACAGAGGCGTTGTTATCTATCATTTTATAAGTATTAAAGACCTTAAATTCGTGGCCGCAAATTGGAAAATTATTAGCGTATTGGCTGTTAATGTATGGTTAAAAAACAAAAAAGCGGCCTTTTAAAGCCGCTCTTTTTTTATAAGGGAATTATTTTAATTATTCCAAATAAATTGTTTCAATATCTACATCAGCATCTTCTTCCACCTCAATATTATCTTTATTTATTACATCTAGGCCGGCTGCAGCCTCTGGAGTAACAGTTACCTGGTAAGTCCCTGCCGGAACCCCATGCAAAACAAAATTTCCAGATTCATCGGTATACGCAGAAATGGTATGACTCGCATTTTGTGCTTTTACCAAGCTTTGGAAATCTGTTGGATGCACTTTTCCCATAATAGAACCTGTATTGGCCATAGCCGACACTCTAATAACCGGTTTTAAAATATAGCCTGCATTACCGGTAATTACCACAGATTCGTCTACATCAAAATCCAAAAGGTACTCATAATGCTCTCCTGCCTCAAGTTCCTGTTTTACATTTAGTTTTAAGCCAGATTGTTGCGCACTTGGAGTAGCAAGGGCAATTTCCTCACCCGCAATGTCAACTACATTATCAGGGCCTATCACCAATCTTATTTGATCAAGATAACCTGCAGGAATTTCTGCATCTACCAATAATTGAGAAACTCCTCCGGTTAATTGTAAAAGATCATAACGGCCGGTTTCAACATTATCAAGGCTTTCCCACTCAGCCTCTTCCTGTCCAACGGCGGCTTCGGTTTTAATCATCACATCCTGTACATCTACCCAAACGTGATCAAAATCACCGGGAGCATCTGTCATTCTCACGGTTAATTGGGCGTTACCCTCTGCAACGTTATTCTCATCGTCATCACTACAACTTGTAAATCCAAAAGCGATTACTGTAGCAAGCAGTAAGCTTTTTAACTTTAGGTGCTTCATCGTTCTTTTCATAAATAGGTTTATTAATTATTTAGACAGGAAAACGCAGCATAGCCGATTAAATTTTATGAAAGACCCCAGATTAATTAAATTTAACAAGACTTTAAATTGCATATGTAAGCCTAAGCTACTTACTTGTAGATACTTTAGTACTTAGAAAAATAATTTATGAAAACTGCATTAATTACAGGAGCAACCAGTGGAATAGGAAAAGCTACGGCGAGTGCGTTCGCACGAGAAGGGATTAATCTTATTCTCTGCGGAAGAAGAGAAGAGCGATTAGCTGAATTAAAAAAAGAATTATCAAAAAGAGTCGCGGTGCATACGCTTAGTTTTGATGTTCGTGATAAGGAAGTGGTTTTTCAAAAGATCAATAGCCTTCCTGAAAAATTTCAAAAAATAGATATTCTTATCAATAATGCCGGAAATGCGCACGGTTTAAATCCAATCCAGGATGGGAATATAGACGACTGGGATGCGATGCTGGATATTAACGTAAAAGGCCTGCTATATGTTAGCAAAGCGATTTTTCCGAAAATGATAAGCCAGGGAACCGGGCATATTATTAATATTGGTTCTACCGCCGGGAAAGAAGTTTATCCCAACGGCAATGTTTATTGTGCCAGCAAATATGCCGTAGATGCCTTAAACCAGGCCATGCGAATAGATTTCAACAAGCAAGGAATTCGAGTTGGTGCCGTGAACCCCGGCCTTACGCAAACCGAATTCAGCGAAGTAAGATTTAAAGGAGACACAGAAAAAGCTAAAAGTGTTTACGAAGGTTTTCAAGCTTTACGCCCGGAAGATATCGCAGATATTATCAGGTTTGTAGTCACCAGGCCATATCACGTAAATATCGCAGATTTAGTGGTGATGCCAACAGCGCAGGCGAATAGCACTACGGTGAATAAAGAATGATATGATTAACAAACGGCTTTTAATTAAAAACCTGCTCGCTCATAACGATGAGAACAGCTTTTACGACAAAAAGCTAAAGCTCAATATTGGCGAAAGAGAAGGGAAAGCCAAGTTTTTAAAGCACGTTTGTGCACTTTCTAATTCCAATCCCGAAAACAATTCCTATATCGTAATTGGGGTCCAGGATGAAGATAACAGCATTGTGGGCACCGATTTTTTTGATGACAGTAAAATTCAAAACCTCGTGAATGCTTATTTGAGCAATCCGCCATTAATTTCTTATGAAAATATCCCTTTTCCACATTTACCGGGAAACCTGGTGGTGGGTTTAGTGAGTATCAGACCTAATCACGGGAAAATTTGCTCGCTTAAAAAGAACATTTGGAAGTATTACGGAGGTTCGGTTTTTCTTAGGGATGGCAGCATTAGCATGCCTAAGGTTTTTGGTGTGGAGATCACCGATGTGAATTCAGAAATAGTGAATTCTATAGAAAAACACTCGCATAACAATATTGAATTGACGCTGGATGGTGTATTCGATTTTCTTCAGAAAAGAAAAGATTACAACGCCACTTATAAGGTTTTTAAAGAATATTTTGTGGTTTGCTGGGCCGGGAAAAAGATTCAGGCAAAACACGAAACTTTTTATTCCCGGGTAGATATAGAGCTCATCAACGAACAGGTGAAATTGTTCTATTCAGATTTAGACCAGGTGAGCATTAGCCTGACCGATGAAGAGTTCAAAATTCTGGAATACGTTCAATTGGGATTACATGATAAATACCAGTTTTACCCTTTGGAGGAGGTCACCATCAGTTTTAAAGATAGCGTGAGTTACGATATTGAAAGTAAGTTGTTATTTGAGCCACCGGAATTCGACAAAAAAACGCTGTATCATATTTACAACACAAACAGTAAACTGGTAGAAAGGTTAAAAAAGAGGCTTCCGTTAAATAAACAACAAAAAAAAGACCTAAAAAATTTGCCTTCAACTTATTTACTTTGCTATTTAAATAACTTTGAACAGGCAATAGACAAACTGGAAGAAGCAAAACCGTATTTAAAAGACTACAGCCAGGAAGTTTATAATTATTATAAAGAAAGTATGCGAATTTTAAGAAAAGTAAAATACAATTAATATGAGCCGAAGCATTGCTATTGGAGACATTCACGGCGGATTAAAAGCTTTAATACAGCTCCTTGAAAAAATAGAGGTAACTCCAGAAGATGAACTTATTTTCCTGGGAGATTATGTAGATGGTTGGAGCGACTCAGCCAATGTGGTTACATACCTAATAGATCTAGCAAAACAAAATACTTGTATTTTTCTAAGAGGAAATCACGACGATCTCACCCATCGTTGGCTGGCAACCGGGGAGCTTAATGAAAAATGGTTGGAACATGGCGGGCAATCCAGTATTGACGCCTATAGAAATTTTTCTTCGGAAGAAATAGAAGCGCATATCGAGTTTTATAACCAGATGCTAAATTACTACGTAGATAAAAAGAACAGGCTTTTTGTACACGCCGGGTTTACAAGTCAACACGGCCCGGAACAGGAGTATCATGAAACCGGCTTTTATTGGGATAGAACTTTATGGGAAATGGCGCTTTCATTAGATAAGAATATTGAACCAGGCGACACAAACTACCCGAAACGCCTTCAAATTTTTGATGAAATTTTTATTGGGCATACGCCGGTAACCCGAATTAATGAAGAAGCTCCCGTAAAACGTGCAAACATTTGGAATGTAGACACCGGCGCTGCTTTTAAGGGAAAATTATCGGCTTTAGAGGTAAACACAAAGGAAATTTGGCAAAGTGATCCTGTATTTAAATTGTATCCAGAAGAAGAAGGTAGAAATTAAGACGATTTTACCACAAAACGCATTTTCTCTTTATATCTTTGTAATTCAGGGATTTTGCCTTTTATTTAGGCACTAAATTCCCAAATAGAATATTTTTAGCACAATTCTTTCTTAAGAGTTGATTAATATCGGCAGATTTTTTAGATTTCTGCTCCAAAAAAAACTAGAATGGCCCTCGACAATATTAGATTAGAAGTGATGAATACCGTTGAAAAACAGGTAGACGGTTTCATTAAAGAATACCTTATTCCCGTAGAAGATATTTGGCAACCCACCGACCTTCTTCCTAATTTACAGGGAGAAAATTATATGGATGAAATCAACCAAATTAGGGAAGAAGCCAAAGAGCTTGAATACGATTTTTGGGTAGTTTTAGTTGCAGATATGGTTACTGAGGAAGCTCTGCCAACTTACGAATCCTGGTTAATGGATATGGAAGGTGTGGAGCAACACGGTAAAAGTCGCGGCGAGGAAAACGCCTGGTCTAAATGGGTTCGCCACTGGACGGGAGAAGAAAACCGCCATGGAGATACCCTTAACAAATATCTTTATTTATCTGGTAGAGTAAATATGCGCGAGATTGAAAAAACAACGCAATATTTAATCAACGATGGTTTTGATATTGGTACCGGTCGTGATCCTTACAAAAACTTTGTATATACCAGTTTTCAGGAATTAGCGACTAATATTTCACACAAACGTGTAGGGCAATTAGCTAAGAAAAAAGGAAACAAAATGCTTGGGAAGATGTGTAACATCATTGCCGGCGACGAGATGAGGCATTATATGGCTTATCGTGAATTCGTGAAAACTATTTTTGAACACGATCCCAGCGAAATGATGCTGGCTTTTCACGATATGATGAAGAAAAAAATTGTAATGCCTGCTCAGTTCTTACGTGAAAGCGGACAGGGAATTGCTGAAGCTTTTGAAAATTTCTCAAATGCAGCACAGCGACTTGGCGTTTACACCACCTACGATTATATAGAAATCCTGGAGAAACTTAATGGCTACTGGGAAATAGACAAAATGCGCTCTTTAACAGATGAGGCCGAAAAAGCAAGGGATTATTTAATGAAATTACCAGACAGAATGCGAAGAATAGCAGGAAGAATGGCTATCCCGGAAGATCAACACACCTTTAAATGGGTTGAGGCTAACGGAAGACTATAATTACCTATAATATTATAAAACAAAACCCGCTTTAATTGAAGCGGGTTTTTTATTGAGCTATAATTAGTGATCAAGAGCTTAAGCGGTATTTCTCTTCCAGACCTTATAAGAGATCAGGTCCTTTTCAATTAGGTTAAGACAAAAAGCAATTACAGCCGCATCGTCTAAATAACCAACTATCGGAATAAAATCTGGGATTAGATCTAATGGCGAAAGCACATATAATAATGCTCCTCCAATAGCCGCAACTACATTAAAAGGAACTTCCCTATAATTACCATTTGCATAATCTCTAAGCAAATTAAAAAGTAGTTGTGCATCGTCTACATAACGTTGCAGCTTTCCTTTATTTTCAAACTTCGATTTTATCTCTTCTTCATCTTCCAGCACATTATGCACGTCTTCCTCTTCAAAATCTTCCTGGCGCTTTTTATGCTCTTTCTTAATAGTTTCGTTATCGATTTTACTCATTGTCTATTTTTTTGATGACCACAAAATATAAAATTATTATTGAAGGTCTAATTAGGGAAATGCTAAAATCTGAGAAAAAATAAACCTCACAGCTTTTTAATGCTGTGAGGTTTAAGATTTTAGAATTATATATATGTTTAATCAAGCTTTAATAGCCTTTAAACACTACAAATCAAATTTGATTCCCTGCGCCAACGGCAGTTCAGTAGTATAATTAATAGTGTTTGTTTGTCTGCGCATATAGATCTTCCAGGCATCAGACCCAGATTCTCTTCCGCCTCCGGTTTCTTTTTCACCGCCAAAAGCACCGCCAATTTCAGCACCAGAGGTTCCAATATTCACGTTTGCAATCCCACAATCTGAACCTTCTACCGAAAGAAAACGTTCGGCTTCCCTTAAGTTGTTGGTCATTATCGCTGAAGAAAGTCCCTGCACGACGCCGTTCTGTAATTCCAGGGCGTTAGAAACATCTCCTGAATATTTCATAATATAAAGCACCGGTGCAAAAGTTTCGTGCTGTACGATCTTAAATTCATTTTTTGCTTCGGCAATAGCTGGTTTTACGTAGCATCCGCTTTCATAACCTTCGCCTTCCAAAACTCCACCTTCAACTAAGATCTTACCGCCTTCTTCTACTACTTTATCTAAAGCGTTTTGATAATTTTTTACCGCATCTTTATCGATAAGTGGCCCCACGTGATTATTTTCATCTAATGGGTTTCCAATACGCAGTTGCTTATAAGCTTTTACAATAGCATCTTTTACTTTATCGTAAATAGATTCGTGAATAATCAATCTTCGAGTAGAAGTACAACGCTGTCCGCAAGTTCCCACAGCTCCAAACACAGCACCGATTACCGTATTTTTAATATCGGCATCTGGCGTTACGATTATGGCGTTATTTCCACCTAATTCAAGAAGCGATTTTCCTAATCTTGCGGCAACTGCCTGGGCAACTATTTTTCCCATTCTAATAGAACCGGTAGCCGAAATTAACGGCACTCTTTTATCGTTGGTCATCATTTCACCCACTTTATAATCACCGGTGATCAATGAAGAAATTCCTGCCGGAACATTGTTTTCAGCAAAAACTCGAGCGGCAATATTTTGACATGCAACAGAAGTTAACGGAGTCTTCTCTGATCCTTTCCAAACGCAAGCATCTCCACAAACCCACGCCAAAGCCGTATTCCACGACCAAACAGCAACCGGAAAGTTAAATGCCGAGATAATTCCAACTACTCCAAGCGGGTGGTATTGCTCGTACATTCTATGACCCGGGCGTTCAGAATGCATGGTTAAACCATGTAACTGGCGGGAAAGTCCCACTGCGAAATCACAGATATCTATCATTTCCTGAACTTCGCCCAAACCTTCCTGGTAAGATTTTCCCATTTCGTAAGAAACTAATTTCCCCAAAGGTTCTTTTAATCTTCTCAATTCATCATTAAACTGGCGAACCACTTCACCGCGCTGAGGTGCCGGCCAGGTGCGCCATTCTTTAAAACCTGCATTGGCAGTAGTAATTACTTTTTCGTAATCTTCTTTAGTAGTGGCTTTTACTTTTCCAATTAAAGCACCGTCTACAGGAGAATACGATTCAATTACTTCACCATTACTAAAAAAATCTTTTCCAGTAGAAGTTCCATTATTGGTTTCCTGTAAGCCAAGATCGTTTAAAGCTTGTTTAATTCCGAATTTCTCTGCTATTTCACTCATTAATTTGTAAATTTTATCTGTTCTTTTGTGTGTTTCCTGCTAAAATACTAAATTTTTAACGCTAATCTGTCCCAGCAACATAACGTTCGTCTACCGGCATCACTTCCCCGCAATTATCGCAGGTTCGTAAGTCTTTGCTTCCGTAGAAATGCTTAAAATGTTTTAGAAAGTCTTTCTCAATATCGGTTAACGGAAAATAGACTTCATACAATTTATGGTTACAATTATCACAGAACCATAAAAGCCCATCTTTGGCATCAATCTGCACGCGTTTTCGTTCTACAACGAGACCAATAGAACCTTCTTTTCTCACCGGTGAATGTGGTACTTTTCCTGGATGCAAGTACATATCTCCAGGGCCCAATTGCATCGTCTTTTTTTCGCCATCTTCCTGGATATGCACTTCTATTTCACCTTCTAACTGGTAGAAAAGCTCTTCTGTCTCGTTATAATGATAATCTTTACGGGCATTGGGCCCGGCCACCACCATCACTATATAATCTTCAGATTCTTTATAAAGATTTCGGTTACCAACCGGCGGCTTAAGCGATTCGCGGTTTTGCTCAATCCATTTATTAAGGTTAAAAGGTTTATTTACTGCCATGATTTCAAAATTATATTGCTTAAAATTACAACTTAAAGCTCGAAAAAAAGGACGATTTTCTTATCTTTTTGGGCGCCTTAACGGGCTATTCGCTGCAATTCCTCGTCGCCTGCTGGCGCCTGTGGGATTTACGCTGCTATCCCTGGCGCAAACTCAATAATTTGTACAAATGCTTATCTTCGACTGAAAATCACACCATTTATGAAAAAAATATTCCTTTTATTCAGTTTATCAATCTTTTTAGCCTGTAATACTTCCGCTGAAAAAGAAACCCAAACAAATCAAATCGCTGAAACCGAAAAAGCTCAGGATTCCGTAGAAAACTTCGGCATTGTAATTCACGGCGGTGCGGGAACTATTTTAAAGGAAAACATGAGCGATTCCCTTGAACAAGCCTATAAAGCGAAATTGGAAGAGGCTATAAGAACAGGGCACGAAATTCTCGCCAATGGCGGAACTGCAATTGAAGCTGTACAGCGAACTATAAATATCATGGAGAATTCCCCACTTTTCAATGCCGGGAAAGGAGCTGTATTTACCAACGAAGGTAAAAATGAACTCGATGCTTCTATCATGGAGGGAAAAACTTTAAATGCCGGTGCAGTGTCTGGAGTAACTACCATAAAAAACCCTATAAACCTAGCCTGGGAAGTGATGGAAAATTCAGAACACGTAATGCTTTCAGGAAAAGGAGCTGAACAATTTGCTAAAGAACGAAACCTGGAAATTGTAAACCCTGAATATTTCTATACCGAAAACCGATTTAAAAGTTTAGAACGCTTAAAAGAAAGAAATTCAGAAAAAACAGAGCTTGACCACGATGGGAAGACTGCTTTTGTAGATCCGTTTATTAAAGATTCTAAATTTGGTACGGTTGGTTGTGCTGCTTTAGATAAAAATGGAAATCTGGCCGCAGGAACCTCAACCGGTGGAATGACCAATAAAAAATGGGGCCGCATAGGCGATGCTCCCATAATTGGCGCCGGAACTTATGCTAATAATAAAACGGCAGCGATATCTGCAACCGGCTGGGGAGAATTTTTTATTCGTGGAGTGGTAGCCTATGATATTTCAGCATTAATGGAATATAAAGAAATGAGTCTGGCGGAAGCTGCAAAAGAAGTGATCCAGAATAAAAACCCGGAACTTGGCGGTAGTGGCGGGATCATCGCAATAGATCACCAGGGAAATGTTTCTATGGAATTTAATACCGCTGGGATGTACCGTGCAAAAATGAACCAAGACGGCGACCTGGAAATAGGAATCTATAGCGAATAACCTTTGAAATAAGATCTTTACAAGCCCAACCTAAACGGTTGGGCTTTTTTTTAACTCAATTTTAGAATTCGTTAGTTCGGAGAATTCCGAACTAATTATAATTTTGCAAACTTCTAAATAATTTACAAATGAGAAATAAGTACGGTGTAATTCTAATATTGGTCTTTATATTCTGTTATGGAGAGGTTTTTTCACAACGTTTATCACGTGAAAAAATAAACGATACCATAGAAAATATGCCCACTTTTTCTATTCATAAGGATAATTATTTTATCACGGGAATTTCTACAAATAAAGATCTCAATTCTAAATCTGCAGATGCAAAATATCAAATTAGTTTTAAAGCATTAATTACGCGTAATACCCTACCGCTTGATACCTACTTGTTTCTCACTTATACCCAAAAAGCTTTTTGGAATATTTATGAGTTTTCAAGCCCCTTTCGCGAACTTAATTTTAATCCGGGGGTAGGCTTGGGAAAACCAGTATATAATAAAAATGATGATTTGGCCGGAATGGCCTATTTACAGTTGGAACACGAATCTAACGGGCGGGATAGTATTTATTCCCGAAGCTGGAACTCTCTTTCTTTAAGTTATCACACCGCGATAAATAAAAACCTTTTAATTAGTGTAAAAGGCTGGTTGCCATTTAAATATAAAAAGGATAATCCCGAGCTTATTGATTATGTTGGCTACGGAAAAATAAGCCTTACTTACAATTTAATTCCAGAAAAATTACTGGTAGATCTTATGCTTAGAAAGGGAATTAAAAACTGGAATGGAACGGTGCGCACCAGGTTTCTTTATAAACCTTTTAATTCTTCTAATTTCCAGGTAATGCTGGAGTGGTATAAAGGAAATGCAGAAAGCCTTATTAATTTTGAAGAAAACCGAAGTATGATTCGCGCAGGCTTCGTTCTAAAATCAGACGAATTAAACTTCCTGAAATCGCTTCCCGATGCAATTTAACAAACCTTTTAGAAATTTGGTTCGGGTTATTCGGAACTAAATATTAATTTCGCGCCTTCAATTTATTAAAATGAACAATACGGACTTACAAGCACAAAAAACACGTTTAATTGAAAAATTGGGCGTTCAGTTTGAAAAAGAGCATCAGTTAGCTCCGGTTGCAGCCAGGATTTTTGCCACGCTTATTGTTACCGGTAAAAAAGGAATCACTTTTGAGCAATTGGTAAAAGATTTAAATGCCGGAAAAAGTACGGTTTCTACTCATTTAGAACATCTTCAAACAACAAACCGTATTGAATACTACACAAAATCTGGAGACAGAAAGCGGTATTTTATTGTAAAACCCGACCTGATGGAAAACCATATTGATGAGCTCACCGCGAAGTGGGAAGCTCAAAAATGTATTCATAAAGAGGTTCTGGAATACAAGCAAAAGAGCAACGAATTGAATAAAGAAGATCCGCCTTTTGATATGGAATTTCAAAAAAGCCTGTTAGACTTTTTAGATGAAGCAACGGCAGCGCTTAATAAATTAAAGAAGAACATCAACAACCATTAATTACAATAAAAAGCAATGAAAAAGATAATTTATTTCAGTCTGTTTATAGGTGCTGCCGTTTTCACTTCCTGTTCTAACGGGAAAGAAGAACAGCAAGCAGCACAGGGCCAGGGTGCACAACCACTCCCGGTATTAGAAGTACAAACAAAGACAGTTACCGGTTTCACTTCCTATCCTACCAGTATAGAGGGTGTGGTAAACAGTCAGGTTAGAGCAAAAGTTTCTGGTTATATCACAGATGTTTTAGTAGATGCAGGAGAAAAAGTAACAAAAGGACAAAGGCTTTTTAAGCTTGAAACAGAATCTTTATCGGGTGATGCTGAAGCTGCCCAGGCAAATGTAAATGCCGCCCGGGTTGAAGTTGAAAAACTAAAACCCTTAGTTGAAAAAGATATTATTAGTGGAGTACAACTACAAACCGCAAAAGCACAGCTCTCCCAGGCCCAGGCTAACTACAACAGTATAGCTGCAAATATTGATTATGCAAATATTAAAAGCCCGGTAGATGGTTATGTAGGTAATATTAATTTTCGAAATGGAGCACTTGTATCTCCCGGAGACCCTACACCGCTTACTACGGTTTCCCAAACCGATGAGGTTTATGCGTTCTTTTCTATGAACGAGAAAGATTATATGAGTTTTCTTCAGGAAACTTCGGGCAGCAGTATAGAAGAAAAGATATCTAATTTCCCAGATGTAAGTTTAATTCTGGCCAATGGTAAAGAATATGAACAAAAAGGGAAAATTCAAACAATTTCTGGACAAATTGATCCTTCAACAGGTACAGTAACCTTCAGGGCCAAATTTCCTAATCCAAATCAACTATTATCTAACGGTAATAGTGGTAAGATTCGAGTGCCACAAACTTTTGAAGACGTAATTGTAGTACCCGAAATCTCAAGTTATGAGCAACAGGGAAGAACTTACGTTTACAAAGTTCAGGGTGATAGTTTGGCCGTTTCTACACCAATCACAGAAACTTCAAGAGTAAATAATCTTATTGTTGTTGCTTCCGGCCTTAAAAAAGGCGATAAAATTGTTGCTCAGGGCGTGGCAAAACTAAGAAACAACACTCCAATAAAACCGCAAGAAATTCCTTTTGATAGTATTGCGAATTCTATTAATACAGTATTTAAATAAGACTTTAAGATGCTAAAGAAATTTATAGAAAGACCGGTATTATCTACGGTCGTTTCCATTATAATTGTGGTATTGGGTGTGTTGGGAATTTCAACACTGCCTGTAACGCAGTATCCAGATATTGCCCCTCCAACGGTTCAGGTTTCGGCTAATTTCCCGGGGGCAAATGCTCAAACAGTACTGGAGAGTGTAATTATTCCCATTGAAGAGCAAATAAACGGGGTTGAGGGAATGGATTATATTACCTCTACTGCCAGTAACAACGGTAGTGCCAGTATACAGGTATTTTTTGACCAGGGAGTAGATCCAGATATTGCCGCGGTAAACGTTCAAAACCGTGTGGCACGTGCTACACCTTTACTGCCGCAGGAAGTAACCCAATCTGGGGTAACCACGCAAAAAGAACAAACCAGTGCATTGATGTTCTTTACCGTGGTTTCAGACAACGAAGAATATGACGCAACTTTTATTCAGAATTACCTGAATATTAACGTGATTCCAGAATTACAGCGTATTAACGGGGTTGGGAACGTAAATGTATTTGGCGCCAAGAAATATGCGATGCGAATCTGGCTTCAGCCTGAAAAATTAGCGGCTTATAATTTAATCCCTTCAGATGTTATTGGAGCTATTAATGAGCAAAGTCAGGAAGCTGCTGCGGGATCTTTAGGTCAAAATAATGCTGAAGCTTTTGAATATGTACTGCGTTATAGCGGAAGATACCAGGACGAAGATCAATACCGAAATATTATTATTAAAGCCCTTGATAATGGGCAATACCTAAGGTTAGACGATGTTGCAGAAGTTGAACTGGATGCCGAAGGTTATAATGTTATTGGATATACCAATGGTAAGCCAGGAGTGAATATGGCTGTTTACCAAACGCCAGGTTCTAATGCCCAGGAAATTATTGAAAATATTCACCAGAAGCTGGACGAAATGGAAGAAGATTTTCCAACCGGGCTTTCGGTATATATAAATTTTGATACCAACGAATTTCTTACCGCTTCTATAGATAAAGTGATTTTAACGCTTATTGAAGCGTTTATACTGGTATTTATTGTAGTTTTTATATTTCTTCAGGATTTTAGGTCTACCCTTATTCCTGCTATTGCGGTACCGGTTTCCATAATTGGTACATTCTTTTTCTTAAACCTGTTTGGGTACTCTATAAACTTACTAACGCTATTTGCGCTGGTACTGGCTATTGGTATTGTAGTAGATGATGCTATTGTAGTAGTAGAAGCCGTACATGCAAAAATGGAAGAAGGAGCTAAAGATGCCATAAGCGGTACAAGAAAAGCGATGGACGAAATTACCGGGGCGATTATTTCTATTACGCTGGTAATGGGAGCGGTATTTATTCCCGTAACTTTTATCACGGGACCCACAGGAGTTTTCTATGAACAATTTGGGGTGACTTTAATTGTAGCTATTGCAATATCTGCAGTTAATGCTTTAACTTTAAGTCCTGCGCTTTGTGCCATTTTCTTAAAACCACATCGTGAAGACGAAGAACATAAGAAAAAGAATTTTTTACAGCGCTTCTTTAGTTCGTTTAATACCGCTTTTAAAGTAACTACTGACAAGTATGTGAATTCCCTTTCATTTTTAAGTAAACATAAGTGGATTACAGGGCTAATCCTTGTAGCTGCGGTACTTGCTATATTTTGGGGAGCTAAGACTACTCCAACCGGTTTTGTACCAGATGAAGACCGCGGAATATTATTTGTAAATGTTGAATTACCTGCCGGTGCTTCTTTAGACAGAACCGTGGGAATTACTTCAGAATTAGAGAAAAAAGCACAACAAATAGAAGGTGTACAGGGTGTTTCTTTAGTAAATGGTTATAGTTTAATTGGTGGAGCAGGTAGTAACTATGCACTTGGTTTTATTAAATTAGACGACTGGAGTGAACGTGAAGAAGATCACCTATCGGTAGAATCTATCCAGGGACAATTATTTCAAATTGGCGCTTCATTTTCTGATGCTGAAATGCTATTCTTTTCTCCTCCCAGTATTCCAGGTTTTGGAGTTTCAGGGGGATTTGAAGCTAAATTGTTAGATAGATCAGGTGGTAGTTTCCAGGAACTGGATACCCAAACCCAAAATTATATTGCAGCGCTTTCCCAAAGACCGGAAATTCAGTATGCACAAAGTTCTTTCAACACAAATTATCCGCAGTATGAAATGGATTTAAATATTCCGAAAGCTAAAGAAGCAGGCGTGGATATTTCTACCATCTTCTCAACATTACAAGGGTATATTGGAAGTATTTACGCAGCAGATTTCTCTAGATTTGGTAAACAATATCGTGTGTATGTTCAGGCTTTACCTGAAGATCGCGCCGGCACCGACGATTTAAATTCTCTATTTGTAAGAAATTCCCAGGGAGAAATGGCGCCTTTAAGTGAATTTGTAAGCTTAAAACGGGTTTATGGTCCGCAATCGGTAACCAGGTTTAACCTGTTTAACTCGGCAACTATAAACGGTGCCCCGGCTCCGGGATATTCTTCTGGAGATGCTATTGCAGCAGTACAAGAAGTAAGTGCAGAATCACTACCCTCTAATTTTAGCGTAGATTATAGCGGACTTACCAGGGAAGAAGTTTCAGCAGGTTCACAGACTACTTTTATCTTGATTTTAAGTATTCTGTTTGTTTACTTCATTCTTTCAGCTCAATATGAAAGTTACCTTATTCCTTTCGCAGTGCTACTTTCATTGCCGGTTGGGGTAATGGGCTCTTACCTGGTAACTAAATTCACAGGGCTTCAGGCAAATATTTATTTCCAAATTGCTTTAATAATGCTGCTGGGGCTGCTGGCTAAGAACGCAATTCTTATTGTAGAGTTTGCCATGCAACGAAGGCAGGCAGGCCTTTCTATTGTAGATGCTGCCTTAGAGGGTGCAAGAGTGCGGTTAAGACCTATTTTAATGACCTCTTTTGCCTTTATTATTGGTTTACTTCCTTTGGTTTTTGCCGGTGGTACAGGTGCTGCAGGTAACCGCTCTATAGGTACGGGAGCTGTTGGAGGTTTATTAGTTGGTACCATATTGGGAGTTTTTATTATTCCAATTCTTTATATCATTTTCCAACATTTACAGGAAAAAATAACCGGGATACCAGAAGCAGCTAAAACAGAAAACAAATCAATTTCTGAAAAAGAATAACAATGAGAAAGAACAGTATATATAAACTTTTGCTTGGGGGAGCCTTACCATTTTTATTGGTTTCCTGTTTTGCAGCCAAAGATTACGAACGTCCTGAACTGGAAGAAATTTCAGAAGAACTTTATAGAACAGATAATCTTCCGCAGGATTCCCTGAGTATGGCGGTGATTTCCTGGAAGGAAATTTTCACCGATCCTATTCTGAAAAATCATATTGAAGAAGGGCTGGAGAATAATATTGATATTCGAATTGCCATACAGCAAATGTTGGCAGCAGAAGCTTACGTAAAACAGGGGAAAGCAAGCTATTTTCCTACTTTAAATGCGGGACCGGCTGTGAGCCATCAAATCTTATCTCCAAATAGCCAGTTCGGGTCTTTCTTTGATGGAAGTATTACCCAATACGATGTAACCGGAAATCTTTCCTGGGAAGCCGATATTTGGGGAAAAATAAGAAGTAACGATCGTGCTTTTACCGCGGCTTATTTACAAAGTGAAGCGGCTCACAAAGCGGTAAAAACTCAGCTTATTGCGAATATTGCCAGTAATTACTACCAATTGCTGAGCCTGGATGAACAACTTAGAATTGCTGAACAAACTCTCGAAAACAGGGAAAGCAGCCTGGAAACTACCGAAGCTTTAAAAACAGCCGGGAATGTTACCGAAGTTGGGGTCCAGCAAACCAAAGCACAATTGCATACGGCCGAAGCTTTAGTGGTACAGCTTAAAAATCAAATTCGTTTACTGGAAAATTCACTTTCTATACTCCTGGGCGAAGGTCCGCAGGAAATAGAAAGAACCGAGCTTTCTAAACAGAATATTATCACGCCACTTAATACCGGTGTGCCTTCTCAACTACTTAGAAACCGGCCAGATGTGATCGCCGCAGAGTACGGACTTATAAATGCTTTTGAACTCACAAATGCTGCAAGGGCAAATTTCTATCCTTCCCTTACACTAACCGCATCGGGAGGTTTTCAGAGTTTGGAATTAGATAAATTATTAAATGCAAACTCTCTCTTTGCTAATTTAGGTGCATCTTTATTGCAGCCAATAATTAACAAAAGGCAAATAAGAACGCAGTATGAAGTTTCACAGGCGCAACAGCAACAAGCTCTGCTAAACTTTAAACAAGCGATTCTGGTAGCCGGCAGAGAAGTTTCTGATGCGCTTTCTAATTATAAAGCAAGTACAGAACGCAAGAATATTCTGGAAAACGAATATGAAGCCTATAGTAAAGCATCAGATTTTTCTGAAGAATTGCTTAATAACGGACTCGTAAACTATCTGGAAGTTTTAACTGCCAGGGAGAATGCATTAAACTCAAGACTTAATTTGATTAGTGCCGAATACAATAAATTGAATTCCATCGTAAACCTTTATAAAGCCCTTGGTGGAGGCTGGCAATAATTTTTGTTGAATTTGTTTTATTAATTGTTGAAGAGGCAGCCACGGAATTTTATTTCGTGGCTGTTTTTTGTTGGAAGAGCAATTTATTTTCGACTAAAGCAGGAAATTCAGTAACTTTAAGAAAGCTTAATTTAATTATTATGAAAAGCAATTTTAGCGAAATTATAAAAGATGAAAAAGCCGTTTTAGTAGACTTTCATGCCGATTGGTGTGGGCCTTGTAAAACATTGGCTCCAATTCTAAAAGAGGTAAAAGCCGAATTAGGCGATGCAGTAAAAATCGTAAAGATAGATGTAGATAAAAACCAGGAGTTGGCAGGAAAATATCAGGTGCGTGGTGTGCCTACAATGATTTTATTTAAAAACGGGCAACAACTTTGGAGACAATCTGGAGTTTTACAAAAGGCAGAAATTATTCAAGTGATCAATTCTAAATCCTAAGCAAAAAACTTCGGAATATTTAATCACGATTATCGAGTAAAGAAGTTCGTTATTGCGAAGCCGGCTCTAAGGCAATCTACTGTTTTATTAAATTTATTTCAGAAAATATTATCTTACTGAAAACAGATTGCTTTACCGGGTTCGCAATGATGTATTATAATTAGTTCATCTACTACAGTTTATCAAAATCTGGCACTTTTAAATCCTCAGATGACCTTCCTTTAAAGTTCAGCATCAGTCTTGCTATGCACTTCCTGAAATTCAGGCGTTTTTTCTATCAGGCTTTTAGCAAAAGGACATAGCGGAATCACTTTTAGTTTATTTTCTTTTGCAAAATCTACGGTCGCTTTCACCATTTTCTTTCCAAGGCCTTTACCTTTAAAATCAGGATCAACTTCTGTATGATCTATAATAAACTTACTTTTCCCTGCCCAGGTATATTCAATTTTCCCGGCTTGTGTTTCATCTTCTAAAACCTGGAAAAATCCTTTGGTTACCTCATCAATTTGCTCAATCTTCATATTCAAATATTTAAAATTTCTGTTTGCTTAGCTCTAGTTCAACTTTCCTCCTTTTGCAGTCCACCAGGGGTTAACTTCCACTTCCAGCCTACCGGCTTTTACCATAGGATCTTGCCTGGCCAAACTGTCGGCTTCTTCCAGGGTGGCGGTATTATAAACCGCAATTCCACGAATATCGCCGTCACCACCAAAGGGTCCAATTAAACTGGCATAACCTTCTTCGGCCATCCTGCTCAAATAAGCCAGGTGCTCCTTTTGCAAGCGCGCAGCTTCAGTAGAATCCTGACTTCTATTTGCACCACTCTTTAGAAATACCATATAATATTGTTGCATTAAGTAAGTAGTATCGCCGTCTTCGTATTTAAAGGTTTGATAGCCCTTTTCCTTTAAATCATTTTCTATAGAATCAATATTCATTTTAGATTTTTCTACCGCAATTTTTTCGGGTCCAGGGATACCTCGTTCCTGTTCGGGAATATCCTTACACGAAATTAACAATAGAGGAAAAGCCAGTGTATAAATTAGTTTCTTCATTCGTAGCGTTACCAGTTTTTATAGGGTTTTTTACTTAATTGTGAATTATAATATTTTATTTCCCCGGTTACTTCTCTTCCGAGCCACTGAGGCTTTTCAAAGGTATCGGTTTCTTTATTAAGTTCTATTTCTGCCACCTTCAAGCCTTCGTTCTCACCATAAAATTCGTCAATTTCAAACACGAAATCTCCTGCTTTTACCAAATACCGGGTTTTCTCTATAATTCCCGGTTCACAAAGTTCAAATAGTGCTTCGGCTTCGTCTATATCAATTTCCTTTTCCCACTCAAAACGGGATAATCCGTTTTTAGAAGATTTTCCTTTAATAGTTAGAAACGCCTTATCACCTGTAATCCTTAAACGAACAGTTCGCTCTGGATGGGTATTTAAAAATCCTTGTTTTATCCTGAAATTCTTAAAAGCTTCATTTTTAAAATCCTCTGAAACTACAAGGAATTTACGTTCAATTTCCTGCATTTAGTTATTATGTGCTATGTTTTTAATTTCGTCTGAAGGGATTCTTTGCACGTCCAACTCGGGTGAATTAGCAATTGCTACCATCGCTTTGGCAATACTTTCAGCTGAAATAGATTTATATTTTCTTAAAGTTCCAAGGAAAAATGGATTGACGAAATTCAGCATTATTTTCCCTATTTTTTCAAAACTCCTGCTTTCTTTCCGCTCACCGGTAATAAGAGAAGGTTGTAGAATATAAGTATGTTTAATTTCCTGCTCTAAAACCTCCTGTTCCATTTTCCCCTTGGTACGATTATAAAATACCCGGCTCTTAGGATTGGCGCCCAGTGCAGAAACTACAAGGAAAGTATCTACTTTATTCTCTTTACAAAGTTTTGCGGCAGCAATTGGGATTCCACGGTCTATCCTGGTATAGGTTTCATGATCTGGAGTTTTACTTTTTGTAGTACCTACGCAACAAAAAACCTCATCGGCAGTAAACTTATCTTTATGCTCTTCAAGTTTAAAAAGGTCTATTAAATGTTCCTCGATCTTAGGATTTTCGATTTCCACCGAACTCCTTGAGAAGAGTTTGATCTTTTCATACCTATCGTCTTCCAGTAATTGTTGAAGTAACATCCCGCCGGTAAGGCCGGTAGCTCCTAAAATTATAGCTGTTTTTGGCATTATCTTTTATTTTTTTGATCGGTTAATAATTGTTTGTGCCAACAATATTAGCTTTCAGTAAAGAATATAAACAAAATAAGCCGCCCCACTATGAACCGTAACTAAATTTTAAGAAAGCAAGTTTGATCAAAGTGTTTAGAACAACATTCTGTTTCTTTATTTTTGTAAAGTGAATCAAGAACTTCCACTTCGCAAAATCATTCATATAGATATGGATGCTTTCTATGCCTCGGTAGAACAGTTGGACAATCCCGAATTACGCGGTAAAGCCATCGCTGTGGGCGGAAGTTCAGAAAGAGGTGTTGTTAGCGCCGCAAGCTACGAAGCGCGTAAATATGGCGTAAAAAGCGCTATGAGCAGCGTGATTGCCAAACGCAATTGCCCGCATCTAATATTTGTAAAAACCCGATTTGACCGTTACCGCGAAATCTCGCAACGAATCAGGGAAATATTCTATGAATATACCGACCTGGTGGAGCCGCTTTCTTTAGATGAAGCTTACCTGGACGTTACCGAAAATAAAAAGGGGAATCCCAGTGCAAGTCTTATTGCCAAAGAAATTCGAGAAAAAATTAAAGAAAAAACGGGTTTGAATGCTTCAGCCGGGATTTCTATCAACAAGTTTATTGCAAAAATTGCCAGTGATTTTAATAAGCCCAACGGACAAAAAACGGTAAATCCCGAAGAAGTTGAAGAGTTTTTAGAGGTTTTAGATATCCGAAAATTTCACGGCGTTGGAAAAGTCACTGCAGAAAAAATGTATATGCTGGGTATTTTCACCGGAAAAGACCTTAAAACCAAAAGCCTGGATTATCTAACCGAAAAATTCGGGAAAAGCGGTTCGCATTATTACAACGTGGTTCGTGGCATTCATTTAAGTGAGGTAAAACCAAACCGAATTCGTAAATCGCTTGGTGCAGAACGCACTTTTAATGAAAATATCTCTTCGGAAATTTTTATGCTGGAAAGGCTTGAAAACATTGCCGAAGAAATAGAACGCCGACTCAAAAAAAGCAAAGTTGCCGGGAAGACCATTACCCTTAAAATTAAGTACAGCGATTTTACACAGCAAACCCGTAGCAAAACGGTTTCATTCTATATTTCCAGCAAAGAATTGATCCTCGAAAATGCGAAGGAATTATTATACCAGGAAAAAATGAAAGATTCGGTTCGACTGTTAGGAATTTCACTTTCAAATTTAAACACCGACAAAAGCGAAAAGAAACCAAAAGAAGAGAAGGAAATAGAAGTACAACTGAAGTTTGAATTTTAAATAGGATTCAATTTCAACCCTATAAAAATTCAACATAATACTTTTGAAACAAAAAAAGCCACGAATTCACTAATTGTGAATTCGTAGCCTACTCTTTATAAAAATATAATTTATTCTATTTCAGAAACTCTTAAAGTATTCACCATACCTTTTTCACCAATTGGCATTGCTGCAAGATTTATGATAAAATCACCTACCTCTACAAAGGTTTTTTCTTTTGCAATTCGGTTAATATCATCAATAGTTTCATCGGTACTTACAAACTTGTCATAATGAAAAGCTTTAACACCCCAAAGCAAGCTAAGCTGCGATAAAATTCTATTATTAGAAGTAAATACTAAAATATGTGCTTCCGGTCTCCAGGCTGAGATCTGGAATGCGGTATACCCACTATTGGTTAAAGTACAAATAGCTTTGGCCTTAATTTCATTAGCCATATGCGCCGCGTGGTAACAAACCGCTTTTGTAATGTAACGTTTGGTGCGAACATGTGGCGGATCGTGAGGAACTTTAATCAAAGGCGAGTTCTCTACGCTCTCTAAAATCTGGGCCATTTTTTGAATAACCTGAACCGGATACTGCCCTACCGAAGTTTCTCCACTAAGCATCACCGCATCTGCTCCGTCCATTACAGAGTTTGCCACATCATTTACCTCTGCCCTGGTTGGGGTAAGGCTAGTGATCATGGTTTCCATCATTTGCGTAGCGATAATTACCGGAATTCTGGCTTTTTTAGCCGTAAGAACCAATTTCTTCTGAATAAGTGGAACTTCCTGAGCGGGAATCTCTACTCCTAAATCTCCACGTGCCACCATCAAACCATCACAGTAAGCCACGATCTTATCGATATTGGCTACACCTTCCGGCTTTTCAATTTTGGCTATGATCGGAATTTTATATTCGCTGTGCTTCTTAATTAGATCCTGAAGTTCTTTTAAATCTTCGGCGTGACGCACAAAAGAAAGAGCCATCCAGTCTACCTGCATCTCACAAGCAAAAATCGCATCTTTCACATCCTTTTCAGTTAAAGCAGGAAGTGAAATATTAGTATTTGGAAGGTTTACACCCTTCTTGGATTTTAAAGGTCCGCCCTGTATTACACGGGTTTTAACTTCATCTTTTTTATTAGAACTTATTACCTCAAAAATAAGTTTTCCGTCATCTAAAAGAATACGCTCTCCCGCCGATACATCTTGCGGAAAAGTCTCGTAATTCATATAAACGCGTTCTGCAGTTCCTTTAAATTCCTTTCCGGTAGCAAAAACGATCTCGTCTCCTTCTGCAACAACCACTTCATCTTTCATTACTCCTACACGAAGCTTTGGGCCTTGTAAATCTCCGAGAATCGCAGCATTATAGCCTTTTTCCTTATTCAGGTCTCTAATCATTTGGATGCGTTCTTTTACATCGTCATAATTAGCGTGGGAAAAGTTTATTCTAAAAACGTTTACCCCGGCCTGGAGCATTTTATCTAAAGTTTCTTTGGAACTAGTTGCCGGTCCTAGGGTTGCAACTATTTTAGTCTTCTTATTTGTTGGCATTATTCAAAAATTAAATTTTGTTTGGATTTTAATAAATCTGTATCAATTTTATAAACTGCTCTAACCTGCGGTATCTGGCTTATGGCGTTAACGAGCAAATTGAGGTCTTTTTGATTAAGTTCCTCATCTATTTTAAGAAAGAAATCTACCTTTTTATATTCAGGCACCAGGTTTACCTGTAGCGGTCTAACTTCTTCTTCTTCAAATAAAGAACCCGCACTTAATATTTTTTGGGATTCTCCTTTAAATTTATTGGCTACCAGGTGATACGATCTAAAATTTTTCAGATCCTTAAAGGAATAATGAGCGTAGTAAGCTTTTACCGATTTATGGTTGAAGTCTAAATCCCTACGTTCTCTTTTTAATTGAAGTTTTAGATACTTATTTAGCAAATAAGCCATCTTAAATCCTTCTAAATCACCATAAAGCGCTATGAGCCCGAATTCATCTTCCTCAACATCTTCCAGCAGCGTTTTATGCAATTGCATAGCTTTCAATTTAAGGTTAAAGATAAGATAAGATTGAGAAAAATGAAGCTTTATACCTTCAAAAGTTCATATTTATCTACGAAAACGTTATAGCTTGCGTTAATTTCACAATTTTACGTGATTTTATTTTGAAGTGCGTAATAAGCTCTTTTTGCAGTTTTCTCTTCAGCTTTCTTTTTTGAGGTAGCTCTTGCTTTTGCAACAACCTTATCATCTAACCGCAATTTTACAGCGAAATGTTTTACCTCATCATTTCCGGTGTCTTCGTACACCTCAAACTCAAATTCTTTCTTCTCTTTCTGGCACCACTCAATAAAAAGGCTTTTGTAACTTATTACCCGCCCTTCTAATTGCTCAATATCTACGTAAGGTTCAATTACCCTCTCGTGAATAAAACGTTTACAGTATTTATAACCCCTATCAAGATAGATCGCGCCTATTAAGGCTTCAAATAAATTCCCGTGAATATTAGACCCAAATTGATCTTTTGGAATATTAGTTTGCACGTGATCTATAAGTTTAAGATCCTTGCCCAGTTCATTTAAATGCTTCCGGCTAACAACTTTAGATCGCATTTTGGTAAGATAACCTTCATTACCGCCGGGAACAGCTTTAAAAAGATGGGAAGCGATAACTGCACTTAACATAGCATCGCCTAAGAATTCCAGGCGCTCAAAACTTATAGCATTTCCCTTTTCATCTTTAATATTAAGAGAACGATGGGTAAATGCTTTTTGATAGTGAAGCAGGTTTTTAGGCTTAAAGCCCAGTATTTTGTATAAAACCGAAAAAAAATTCCCGCCTTTACCAGAACGGGAATTTAATATATTTCGAATAACGCCCATATTACATTTGGTTATTCATCATACTTTTTAAATAATACACAGGCATTATGCCCTCCAAATCCAAAAGTGTTACTCATAACAACTTTCACATCACGTTTTTGAGCCTTATTTAAAGTAAGATTCAATTCAGGATCAATATTTTCATCCTTGTGTTCGTGATTAATGGTAGGTGGTACAATACCATGTTGCATAGATAGAATTGCTGAAATCGCTTCTACCGCACCGGCAGCACCAAGTAAGTGCCCGGTCATAGACTTTGTTGAATTGATATTTATGGTCTTGGCGTGTTCACCAAAAACCTTGCTTATCGCTTTCAACTCGGCTACATCACCTAGTGGTGTAGAAGTTCCGTGCGTGTTAATGGCGTCTACATCTTCGGGCTTCATTTCTGCATTCCTAAGACAGTTTTCCATAACCGCAACAACTCCATTTCCTTCAGGGTGAGGTGCTGTCATGTGGTAAGCATCAGAAGATAAACCTCCTCCAAGAACTTCAGCATAAATTTTGGCTCCTCTGGCTTTTGCGTGCTCGTATTCTTCAAGAATAAGTGCTCCACTACCTTCTCCTAACACAAAACCATCTCGCGTAGCATCAAATGGTCTTGAAGCTGTTTGAGGGTTATCGTTTTGTGTCGATAAGGCATGCATGGCATTAAAGCCGCCCATTCCAGCCATAGTTACCGCTGCTTCTGAACCTCCGGAAACAATAATATCACTATGTCCCAGCCTAATATTATTTAGCGCATCTATCATGGCGTTAGCCGCAGATGCACAAGCTGAAACAGTAGTATAATTTGCTCCCATAAACCCGTGACGAATAGAGATATTACCCGGGGCAATATCAGCAATCATCTTAGGGATAAAGAAGGGGTTAAACCTTGGTGTACCATCGCCGTTAGCGAAGTTTAGCACTTCATTCTGAAATGTTTCCAATCCGCCAATTCCGGCCCCCCATATTACACCAACCCGATACTTATCTACGGTATCCAGATTGATGCCGGAATCTTTTATGGCTTCATCTGAAGCTACAATGGCATATTGGGCAAACCTGTCCAGCCTTCTTACTTCCTTGCGGTCAAAGAAGTCCAGCGGGTCAAAATTTTTGAGTTCACAAGCGAATTTGGTTTTGAATTTTTCAGTATCGAAATAGGTAATAGGTGCACCACCACTTTTTCCGGCTACCAAAGCCTCCCAATATTCTTCAATATTGTTACCAATGGGGGTTAGGGCTCCCAGGCCCGTTACTACAACTCGCTTTAACTCCATATGGTCTATACTCTTTTTATTTTTTTGCGTCTTCAATATAAGAAATTGCCTGACCTACTGTGGCAATGTTCTCAGCCTGGTCATCAGGAATCTGGATGTCGAATTCTTTTTCGAATTCCATGATCAATTCCACAGTGTCCAATGAATCAGCACCCAGGTCGTTTGTGAAGCTTGCTTCGTTAACTACCTCGTTCTCGTCAACACCTAACTTGTCAACGATAATCGCTTTTACTCTTGATGCAATGTCTGACATAATACTTTTATTTAAATTTTGATTAGGTGGCAAAAATAAAAAACTTTATTTTAAAACCGATTTTTACTTTAAAAATGTGCTCGTAATTTACATAAATTTCGTTGAAAGGACTTAATTTTACATTCTAATAATTGTTAACAAGCTTATTTTGAGCACTCCAGCACATATTGATCAAAAAAAAATAGTTGTCTTTGCTTCCGGCTCCGGAACCAATGCTGAAAATATCATTAAATTTTTTCAAAAATCACCCAATGCCAGTGTTGTAGCGGTTTTCTCGAACAAAAGGTCGGCAAAAGTGCTAAAAAGAGCTCACGATCTAAATGTTAAAGCCCTTCATTTTGATAAGGATGCACTCTATAATAGTTACGATGTTCTGCATGTTTTAGAGGATATAAATCCAGATTTAATTGTTTTAGCCGGATTTATGTGGATTTTCCCCGAAGACATTCTAAAAAAATTCCCTGGTAAGATTGTAAATATTCATCCTGCGCTACTTCCAAAATACGGCGGCAAAGGAATGTACGGTATGAGAGTGCACGAAACCATTATTCAGAATAAAGAAAAAGAAAGCGGGATCAGCATTCATTTTGTAAATGAAAATTATGATGAAGGCGAAATAATCTTTCAGGCAAAAACAGATGTTTCAGAAGAAGATACGCCAGAAAGTCTCGCAGAAAAAATTCATAAGCTGGAATACAAACATTTCCCAGAAATCATTCAGCAATTGCTTCAAAAGAAATCCCAATAGTGCAAACAGCCCAGGTACACATTTATACCGATGGCGCCGCGAGAGGAAATCCCGGCCCCGGCGGTTACGGCATTGTAATGGAATGGGTAGGCAAATCCTACCGTAAAGAATTCGCAAAAGGTTTTAAACACACTACCAATAACCGGATGGAGTTGCTGGCGGTAATCGATGCGCTAAAAAAATTAAAAAAGCCAGGTGTTTCTGCCATTGTTTTTACCGATTCAAAATATGTAGCCGATGCGGTAAATAAAAAGTGGGTTTTCGGCTGGGAAAAGAAAAATTTTAAAGATCGAAAAAATGCCGATCTCTGGATCGAGTTTTTAAAGGAAATTAGGAAACACGATGTAAGCTTTAGGTGGATAAAGGGACATAACGACCATCCGCAAAACGAACGCTGCGACGCTTTAGCGGTGGCTGCCTCAAAAGAAAAAAGGTTATTGATAGACGAAGGTTTTCAGCAAAGCTAGATCCAACTTTCTATTAAAATAAACTCTTTGAAAGCAACCAAGGGTATTTTTGTAAAATAAATCTTGATTTCGGGAAAAGACTTATAACATTTAAATCTCGATTATCAAGTAATTTTGATTGAGCCCTTGAAAAACAAACTGTATATTTGCAGCACATTTTTTAAACCAAATTATGAGTAAATTACTGATTGTAGGCACTGTAGCCTTTGATGCTATTGAAACCCCATTTGGAAAAACAGATAAAATTCTTGGAGGTGCAGGAACCTATATTGGGCTTTCGGCCTCGCAGTTTAATGTAGATAGCGCAGTGGTATCTGTTGTAGGAGACGATTTTCCTCAGGAATATCTTGACCTACTTACCAAAAACAATATAAATATAGAAGGAATTGAAGTGGTTCCCGGCGGAAAAACCTTCTTTTGGAGTGGCCGTTACCATAACGACCTTAACTCGAGGGATACTTTAGACACGCAGCTAAATGTACTGGCCGATTTTAAGCCGGTAGTACCAATTGAATATAAAGGCGCTGAAATTGTGATGTTGGGGAACCTGCATCCTTTGGTTCAACTTAGCGTTTTAGAGCAACTTGAATCTCCAAAACTTGCCATCCTTGATACCATGAACTTCTGGATGGATAATGCCCTGGAAGATTTAATGAAGGTAATTAATAAAGTAGATGTGATCACTATTAATGATGAAGAGGCCCGCCAACTTTCTGGCGAATACTCTTTAGCAAAAGCTGCAAAAAAGATCGCAACGATGGGGCCAAAATATGTGGTGATTAAAAAAGGTGAACACGGCGCATTACTATTCCACGAAGAGCAGGTATTCTTTGCCCCCGCCCTTCCATTAGAAGAAGTTTTTGACCCAACCGGAGCCGGAGACACTTTTGCAGGTGGTTTTGCAGGATATATTGCAAAAACCGGCGACATAAGCTTTGAGAATATGAAAAACGCCATTATTTATGGTTCTAATCTCGCCTCCTTCTGCGTAGAGAAATTTGGCACCGAGAGGATGGTAGAACTTTCAGGCGAGGAAGTGGATTCGCGCCTCGAGGAGTTTAAGAAATTAACTCAGTTTGAAATAGCATTAACCTAAACCTATGCCCTGAATTTTCAGGGCATTTTTTATATAAAACAGGATTGAAATCCTTTTATTATGAGTGACGCCTTAAAACACGAATGTGGGATTGCCCAAATACGATTGTTAAAACCCCTGGAATACTATAAAGAAAAATATGGTACAGCCTTTTACGGGATTAACAAAATGTATTTAATGATGGAAAAACAGCATAACCGCGGCCAGGATGGCGCCGGTTTTGCTAACATCAAATTAAATACCGCCCCTGGAGATCGCTATATAAGCCGAATTAGATCTAATGCGGCACAACCAATTCAGGATATTTTTGAGCAGATAAACGGAAGAATTAACGACGAAATTAAAGCCAACCCTGAGTATGCTGATAATGTTGATCTTCAAAAAAAGAACCTTCCTTATGTAGGGGAAGTTTATCTTGGGCACGTTCGCTACGGGACTTTTGGAAAGAATAGTATAGAAAGTGTACACCCGTTTCTTAGACAGAATAACTGGATGCATCGTAACCTGATTGTTGCGGGGAATTTTAATATGACCAATGTAAACCAGCTTTTTAATAACCTTGTAGAACTTGGGCAGCATCCAAAAGAAAAAGCCGATACCGTTACGGTAATGGAAAAAATTGGTCATTTCCTGGATTCTGAAGTAGAGAAACTCTATAAAAAATTAAAGAAACAGGGATTCTCTAAAGTTACTGCTTCTCCTTTAATTGCTGAGAAATTAAACGTGGCAAAAATTCTTAGAAAATCTTCTAAAAACTGGGATGGCGGTTATGCTATGGCAGGTATGTTAGGCCACGGAGATTCATTTGTTTTACGTGATCCTGCAGGAATTCGTCCCGCGTATTATTACAAAGACGACGAGGTGGTGGTAGTGGCATCAGAAAGGCCGGTAATTCAAACTGCCTTTAATGTAGACTTTAATGATGTTCACGAATTGCCGCCGGGACACGCTATTATTACCAAAAAAAGCGGAGAGGTAAATATTAAAGAAATCCTTGAGCCTTTAGAGCGAAAAGCCTGTTCTTTTGAGCGTATTTATTTTTCCCGCGGAAGCGATGCCGAGATCTATAAAGAACGTAAAATGCTTGGGCGTTTATTGATGCCTGAAGTACTAAAATCTATAAACCACGACACGATCAATACGGTCTTCTCTTTTATTCCAAATACTGCGGAAACAAGTTTCTACGGGATGGTAGAAGCCGCACAGGATGAATTAAACAAGCAGAAGAACGATGCAATTCTAGCTGAAAAAGATACGTTAACCGATGCGCGACTTCAGGAAATACTTGCGCACAGGTTACGTACCGAAAAAATTGCGATTAAAGACGTAAAGCTTAGAACTTTTATTACTGAAGATAGCAGCCGGGACGACCTTGTGGCCCACGTGTATGACGTGACCTACGGGGTGGTTAAACCAGAAGACAGTCTTGTAATTATAGATGATAGTATTGTTAGGGGAACCACTTTAAAGAAAAGCATCATAAAAATGATGGATAGGTTAAATCCCCGTCAGATTGTAGTAGTTTCTTCGGCACCACAAATTCGCTATCCAGATTGCTACGGTATAGATATGGCTCGCCTGGAAGGTCTTGTTGCTTTTAGAGCAGCCCTGGAGCTTCTAAAGGATAATAATCAGTACGATATTGTAGAAAAGGTTTACGAGAAGTGTAAACTTCAGGTAGATCTTGCCGATGAAGAAGTGAAGAATTTCGTTAAGGAAATCTACGAACCTTTTACCGATGAGCAGATCTCAGATAAAATTTCAGAATTGCTTTGCGACACCGATGTAAAGGCAGATGTAAAAGTGATATACCAAACGGTAGATAATTTGCATAAAGCCTGCCCTAAAAACCTGGGTGACTGGTATTTTACGGGTAACTATCCAACAAATGGTGGTAATCGCGTGGTAAATAGAGCTTTTATTAATTTCTATGAAGGAAACGAAGGAAGAGCCTATTAAGTGCATTTAAACAAATTTTTCTACCTTTCATCTAAAATGATTTTTAGCAGGGCTAAGTTTATATACTTTAGCAGAACCATAAACATAAGTAGGTTAAGTTCATGGTAGATTTGGGGCAAAAAAAGGTGGATCTAACGATCTGCCTTTTTTTATTTTTATCTGAATCTGAAAAATTCTTCAAAGGAAATTACACAGACGAATTGAAAGAAAGCAACTGAGGATCAATCTCATAAAGTATTATCATAAGAAATTTGATTTAGAAGTGAGTATTAAATCAATTATTCTCGATTCTGGAATGAAATAAAAATTATCCTACATTAATTTTTGATTATCAATACTTTAAACAAATAAATATGCCTTTGGTCTAAAATAATTGCGAGCAAGGTTTATTCGTTATACTTTAGAGTCACCATAACATAAGTAGGTTAAGTTCATGGTAGATTTGGGGCAAAGAAAGGTGGATCTTACGATCTGCCTTTTTTTATGACCTTAGAAAAGCGCTAACTTATCTCCATACACCACTCTGCAATTTTTTCCAGTTAAGAAACTCGATAAAAAAGTATTTTTCCTACATTATTTTATGATTTTCAATGCTTTAACAAATAATTATGCCTTTGGTCTAAAAAAGTTGCGAGCAAGGTTTATTCAGTATACTTTAGAATCACCATAACATAAGTAGGTTAAGTTCATGGTAGATTTGGGGCAAAGAAAGGTGGATCAATGATCCGCCTTTTTTTATTTTAAACATTCTGATAAAAAAAAGACCGCTCTATGGCGGTCTTTTAATTTATTTAGAAATAACTAATTATTACTTCTGCTTAGCATATCTGCTTCCTACTTCTTTCCAGTCGATAACATTAAAGAATGCATCAATATAATCTGGACGACGGTTTTGGTAGTTTAGGTAGTATGCGTGCTCCCAAACATCAATTCCTAAAATTGGAGTTCCTCCGCAGCCAATTCCTGGCATTAATGGATTATCCTGATTTGCAGTAGAGCAAATTTCTACCTTTCCACCTTCGTGAACACAAAGCCAAGCCCATCCAGAACCAAACTGTCCTGCGGCTGCTTTAGAAAATTCATCTTTAAAAGCTTCAAAAGAACCAAATGCGTTATCTATCGCTTTCGCAAGATCGCCTTCTGGTTTCCCGCCACCATCTGGAGACATGATTTCCCAAAATAATCTGTGGTTATAAAATCCGCCACCGTTGTTTCTCACAGCAGTATTAGATTTATCAAGATTTTCAAGGATATTCTCTATGGTTTTTCCTTCAAGGTCGGTGCCTTCAATTGCAGCGTTTAATTTCTTAGTATAACCTGCGTGGTGCTTGCCGTGGTGAATTTCCATGGTTTTCGCATCTATATGTGGTTCTAATGCATCAAAAGCATATTTTAACTTTGGTAACTCAAAAGCCATTTGTATATATTTTTTTAGTGATTAGTATTAAATTCA
This sequence comes from Salegentibacter mishustinae, assembly GCF_002900095.1. Lineage (NCBI taxonomy): Bacteria > Pseudomonadati > Bacteroidota > Flavobacteriia > Flavobacteriales > Flavobacteriaceae > Salegentibacter > Salegentibacter mishustinae. The sequence goes on from NZ_LLKN01000002.1 coordinate 455,735, forward strand.
CTCAAATTTAGGTATTAAGCTATTTAATAAAAATATTTTAGTGTTATAAAATACTTAAAAGCCTATACAGAACACCAAACAATTTTATTTTACCTTTAAAATTCATAATCTCCTTAAAATATAAGCGTTTTTGACTAACAATTTTACCATTTACAATGCTTCCGCAGGATCGGGAAAAACTTTTACCCTGGTTAAAGAATATTTGCTTCTATTATTTAAAAGCGAAAAAAACGATGCTTATAAAAACATTTTAGCAATTACGTTTACCAATAAGGCGGTAGACGAGATGAAATCCAGGATTATAAGTAGTTTGAGAGGTTTTACTGCTGAAAAAACTTCGGCTAAAAACAATCCGCTTTTTAAAATTATTGCTGAAGAAACCAATTTACCTGAAGCAGCGCTTAAAACTAAAGCCGCAAAGATCCTAAAAAGCATTATCCACAATTACGCAACCTTTGAAGTTTCTACTATTGACGGATTTACCCACAGGGTTCTTAGAACTTTTGCTAAAGACCTGGGATTACCCGTAAATTTTGAGATTGCTCTAAATACGCGGCAAATTCTAATGGAAGCTGTAGATAGGCTTATAAGTAAAGCCGGCACAGATAAAGATCTCACCAAAGTACTTGTTGCCTTTGCCATAAGTAAAACCGATGATGATAAAAGCTGGGATATCGCAAAAGACCTTTTTGAAATCTCTGAATTACTTATTGGCGAAAACCATCAGGAAGCATTAAAGCAACTCAAAGGAAAAACTACTGAAGATTTCCGGAAATTTAAGGAGAAGATAAGTTCAGAAATTAAAAAGACCGAAGCTATAATTGCGGAAACCAGTACCGAATTTTTTGACCTTGTTGAAAGTAATAATATTGAAGAAAAAGACTTTAGCGGCGGATACGTTTATAAACATTTTGTAAAGTTAAGAGATAAAAAGCCTATTGATGGCTTTGAAAAAGCCTGGATGCTAAAGCTGGAAAGCGCTCCACTTTACACAAAGTCGAATAAAAACCAGGCAGTAAAAGATGCGCTCGATAGCATCCAATCTTTAATAGTTAGTCTTTTTGAAATTTCGAAAAGAGCCTATCTAAACCTTGATTTTCTTGAGGCCATTAGAAAAAACCTCACCCAGCTTTCACTTCTTAACGCGATAAACCAGGAAGTGGAACTTATCAAAAAGGAACGCAACCTAATTCTAATTTCAGAATTTAACCCAAAAATTAGCGCCCAGGTTAAAGACCAGCCCGCACCATTTATTTACGAAAGGCTCGGCGAACGCTATCAGAATTATTTTATTGATGAGTTTCAGGACACCTCGCAGATGCAGTGGGAAAACTTAATCCCGCTAATCGATAATAAACTTTCTTCTGAAAATCCAGGAGATCCGGCAAGTGCTATGCTGGTTGGTGACGCCAAACAATCTATTTACAGGTGGCGCGGTGGAAAAGCCGAGCAATTTATAGACCTATGTTTAGAAACCAATCCGTTTAGTATTGAAAAACGAGTAGAAAACCTTCCCAATAATTACCGTAGCGGAAGCCAGATTGTAAACTTCAACAATAGTTTATTCAATTATGCAGCGGGCACTTTACAACATCCCTCCTATTCCAGTTTATTTCAGGAAAGCAAGCAAAATCCGCAGGCTGGTGACTTTGGCTATGTAAATATCGATTTTATTGAAGCTGAAAATGCTACCGAAGAACATGAGATTTATCCTGAGAAAATCCTCGAAATAATTCAAAACCTGGATCGGAAAAACTTCAGGAAGGGAGATATCTGCATTTTAACCCGCAAAAAGAAGGAAGGTGTCACTATCGCAAATTATTTAAGTGAGCATAATATTCCGGTAGTATCTTCAGAAACTTTATTGGTGGCCAATTCACCAGAAGTGAATTTTATCGCTCATTTACTGGAATTTTCAATAAATCCTAAAGACAATAATTTAAAACTTGAACTATTTGATTTCCTGGCCGAGTTTTTACAAATAGAAAACCGCTATCCTATCATTTCAGCAAATTTAAAGAAAGACGGCAGGGCATTTTTTCACTGGTTAAAAGATTATGATATCGATTTCGACCTTGATAAAATAAGACAACTTTCGGTTTATGAAGCCGCAGAATATATTATTCGAAGTTTTTCTTTAGTAGAAACTTCCAATGCTTATGTGCAGTTTTTCCTCGATTTTATCTTTGAAAGCACTCAAAAAGCAACCGCCGGTATAGCCGATTTTATCGATTTATGGAAACAAGAAATAGAAAGTCTAAGCATTGTAGTTCCAAAGGCTGAAGATGCTGTTCAAATAATGACCATTCATAAATCTAAAGGCCTGGAATTTCCGGTGGTGATCTATCCTTATGCTAATTCCGATTCTAAAAGCACGCGTATGGATTCACTTTGGTTACCCATGGAGGCGCCATTAGATGAAATTCCTATGAATTACCTGAGCGCATCAGATAAAATGCTGAATTGGGGCCCAAAAGCTTCAGATATTTATTCGGAGTTGATTCATCAAAAAGAACTCGATACTTTAAATGTACTTTATGTAGCCTGCACCCGAGCTTCGCAACAGTTGTATTTGCTAAGCAAAAAAGAAATAGATGCAAAAGGAAATGAAAAAGCTTATAAGACTTCAGGCTTGCTAATAGGCTTTTTAAAAGAAATTGGAAGATGGGATGCCAATATCAATACTTATGAATTTGGTGAAATTGGAAGCCCGGAAATTTCAGAAGAAAGTCATTCAGAAAATATTATTTCAGAAACATTCTATTCTTCAGCCACGCAAAATAAAGCGGTAAATATCGTGACAAAATCGGGAATGCTATGGGACAGTAAACAGGAAGAAGCCATAGAAAAAGGAGAAATTCTGCACGAATTATTGGCGCAAATAAATTATAAGGCCCAGGTAAAACCTGTGGTTGCTCAAGCTATAAACGATGGGATCATCACTAAAGATTCTGCAGAAAAAATAGAAAAATTGCTTCTTGAAATAACTGATCATCCACAGCTTTCAGCATTTTACACCGAAGAAGCTAAAAATTATAATGAGCGTGACATTTTAACCCCCGAAGGCAAAAGATTAAGGCCAGACCGCATTAATTTTTTAGGAAACACGGTGAATATTATAGATTATAAAACCGGGAAATTTGATACCGCTCACGAAACACAAATTAATACGTATGCCGCGGTTTTAGAAGACGTGGGCTACAGCATAGGAAGCAAAAACCTTGTTTATACAAATAAAGCGCTTAAAGTGCACCTTGTTTAAAAGAAATGTAAGTTTGTAAAAAATAGAATTATGTACGGATCAATAAAACAACATTTAGAAAAAGAGCTGGAACAAATTAAAGACGACGGCCTTTTCAAAAAAGAACGAATAATTACCGGCCCACAGGATGCGGTGATCAAAATTTCTACCGGGCAGGAAGTGATTAACTTTTGTGCCAATAATTATTTAGGATTATCCTCCCACCCAGAAGTTATAAAAGCCGCAAAAGACACTATGGACACCCACGGTTTCGGAATGTCTAGTGTTCGATTTATTTGTGGAACCCAGGATATTCATAAAGAACTGGAGCAAAAAATAGCCGATTTCTACGGAACAGAAGACACCATTCTGTATGCTGCGTGCTTTGATGCGAACGGTGGAATTTTTGAACCCCTTTTAACCAAAGAAGATGCGATAATTTCAGATTCACTAAACCACGCGTCTATTATTGATGGGGTGCGCTTATGTAAAGCAGCAAGATACCGCTACCAAAACGGCGATATGGCCGATTTGGAAAAACAACTTAAAGACGCCAATGAAAAAGGAGCGAGATTTAAGCTTATTGTAACCGATGGTGTTTTCTCTATGGATGGGCTTGTAGCTCCTCTTGATGAAATTTGTGATCTAGCCGATAAATATGACGCACTGGTAATGATAGACGAATGCCACGCTACCGGATTTATTGGAGAAAAAGGAATTGGTACCCTGGAAGAAAAAGGAGTGATGGACAGAGTAGATATCATTACAGGAACTCTGGGTAAAGCACTTGGTGGCGCTATGGGCGGTTACACAACGGCTAAAAAAGAAATTATAGAGTTACTACGACAGCGTTCAAGACCATATTTGTTTTCTAATTCGCTAGCGCCTTCTATTGTAGGGGCTTCGATAAAGGTCTTTGATATGTTAGAGAACGACAACAGTTTACGCGAGAAACTAAAAAGCAATACTCAATATTTTAAACAGGGAATTAAAGATGCCGGTTTTGATATTATAGATGGAGAATCAGCAATAGTTCCGGTAATGTTATATGACGCTAAATTATCTCAAAAAATGGCCGACAGGTTACTGGAAGAAGGAATTTACGTAATTGGATTCTTTTATCCTGTGGTTCCTAAAGAAAAGGCGAGAATTAGAGTACAACTCTCCGCAGCTCATGAGCAGGAACATTTAGATAAAGCTATTGAAGCATTTACAAGGGTTGGCAAAGAATTAGGAGTAATTTAAACCCAGGACGTTAAAATGGTGTTAGCATAAAAAATTCACTAAAAATAAAGCTTTACAGTTCTTAAAATGCTCTCAAAAACGAGACTATTCAAGGGTTTATTAAGAAAACTTTATTATTTTATGCTTTGCCAATAAGCATTAACAGTCTACTTTTGTTAACAATTAACACTTAAAACTAAACTATTGAATATGAAACATCTTAGCAAAATTTTATTCGCTACAATGTTGGTTCTGGGCATTACTTCTATGAATGCACAGGATGCTAACAATCCCTGGTCTATTGGGATTCAAACCAATGCGGTAGATTTCTATCCAACTGGTGAGGATGCTCCATTAGGAGGGACTTTTGATGAGTACTTTAACACTGGAGATCACTGGAATATCCTGCCTTCTGTCTCAAGATTAACAGTAGGTCGTTATATTGGTAGTGGTTTTGTATTTGAACTTGCTGGTTCTTTAAACCAAATTGAAGATTATGGCGATATGGGAGTTCCGCAAATGGCATATTATGCTATAGACGGTTCTTTTAATTACAGCTTAAGAGCTTTACTAAATGACGGGTGGATTGACCCTGTAGTTGGTATTGGTGGTGGTTACACTAGCATTGCTGATAACGGTGACGCTCCTATCTCAGATCTTAATGCAGCAACGCTAAACGGTAAGGTTGGACTAAACTTCTGGTTTAGCGACAATATTGCTTTAACATTAGAATCTAACTATAAGCATGTTTTTGATGTTGATGGTGCAACACACTTTCAACACGCCGGTGGTGTAAAATTCATGTTTGGAGGAACTGACTCTGATGGTGACGGAATCTACGATAAAGATGACGAATGTCCTGAAACTCCTGGTTTACCAGAATTTAACGGATGTCCTGATTCTGACGGTGATGGAATCCAGGACCGTATGGATAACTGTCCAGACGAAGCTGGTTTAGCTGAATTTGACGGATGTCCTGATTCTGATGGTGACGGAGTTCCAGATCCAGAAGATGAATGTCCAGAAGAAGCTGGTTCTGTTGAAATGAATGGATGTCCTGATGCTGACGGCGACGGAGTTGCTGATAACGAAGACGAATGTCCAAACGAAGCAGGTCCTGCTGAGAACGATGGTTGTCCTTACGAAGATATGGATGATGACGGTGTTCTAGACAAGGATGATGATTGTCCTGAAGTAGCTGGAACTGCAGCCAACAATGGTTGTCCAGAGCCAGACGTAGAAGTTATCTCTGAATTGAATGAATATTCTCAAACTGTGTTGTTCGACTTGAACAAAGCTACAATTAGACAAGAATCTGAAGAGGCTTTAAAGTCTATCGCAGAGATTATGAACGAATATCCTAACACTATCTTCCATATTGAAGGTCACACAGATAGTACTGGTAGCGCTGAGTATAACGAGAAACTTTCTCGTGAGCGTGCTGCTTCTGTAGAAGCGTGGTTAGAAGAAAATGGTGTACCAAGCAGCAGATTAACTTCTGAAGGTTATGGTGAAGAAAGACCAATTGCTACTAACAACACTGCAGCTGGAAGACAAGATAACCGTAGAGTAGAAATTTCTTTAGATAAGAATAAAGAAGTAAAAGATTCTGATTCTTCTATGGAGTAATTTAATCTTGTAATTAGTTAGATAATTATTATATAAAAACGCCTCGGTTCCCGGGGCGTTTTTTATTTTTATGCTATGGTATCTTTTATTTCAGGAGTTCTTAAGGAACTTATTTCTTCCAAAGAAAATATTTCAGAAACAATCTTTATTCTTCCCAGCAAAAGGGCCGGAAGCTTTTTATTAAAAGAGCTCTCAGCACTGGGAACACATCATATTTTCGCGCCAAAAGTTTACAGTATCGAAGAATTTACTGAAGTTATTTCTGAGGCCAAAACTGTAGATAATACCATCACTTTATTTGAATTTTATAAGGTTTATAAAGCAATTACCCCTAAAGAGGCACAGGAAGATTTTGAAACTTTTACGGCCTGGGCGCAAAGCCTAATTCACGATTTTAATGAAATTGATCGATACTTAATAGACTACAAAAAGTTCTTTAACTACCTGGCCGATATTCAGGACTTAAAACACTGGTCCATTCAGGAGCCCAAAACAGAGCTCATTAATAATTATTTAGCCTTTTGGAAAAGTCTGCCGGCATATTACGAAGGTTTAAAAAAGGAGTTACTTACCAACAATACCGGTTACCAGGGTTTAATTTATCGCCTGGCCTCAGAAAATATTCAAGCTTATGCAAAAAATCATAGCGCTAAACACGTTTTCATTGGTTTTAACGCATTAAATGCCGCAGAACAACAAATTGTTCAGCATTTGCTTGAAAATGATATAGCCGAGATCTATTGGGATCTGGATGAGGTTTTTGTAAAAGATCGTCAACACGATGCGTCCCTCTTTATAAATCAGTATTTAAAAGATTGGCCGGTATATGAAAAAAAGAAAGCAAAACTTAGCGTAAACGATTATCATAAATCTAAAAACATTCATATTACCGGAATTCCCAAAAACGTTGGCCAGGCCAAATATTTAGGCGAATTACTGGCTAATTTAGATGAGGAAACCTTGCAAGAAACCGCAGTGGTACTGGGGGAAGAAGATCTTCTTTTACCCGTTTTAAATAGTTTGCCGCCCAATGTAAAAGATTTGAACATTACCATGGGATTTCCGCTCAAAAACGCGCCCATAGCTTCTCTTTTTGATAGGTTATTCCAAATTCATCAAAATACCGGTTCTGCGTATTATTACAAAGATGTGATTTCGGTAATAAATCACCCCGCTTTAAGCGAAATTCTAAAGCAGGAAACCGAAGTTTTTATTGAAAAAATTCAGTCAGAAAACACGGTAAACTTATCTTCCGAAGAAATTATAAGTTCATTTTCTAATGAAGCAAAACCTTTAATAGAAGCTTGCTTTAGAAATTGGGATAACTCGCCTAAAAAAGCCTTAGAGGCTTTTCAGGAAATTATAAACCAGATCAAAATTCATTTAAAAAGCAGTGAAAATAAGCTTGGGCTGGAGTTTTTATATCATTTTCATGTGTTATTTAATAAGCTCGAAAACCTCAATGATGCTTATCCGCATTTAAAAAGTATTAAATCGCTGTACCAGTTTTATAAAGAAATAATGAGCACCCAAAGCCTGGATTTCCAAGGAAGACCTTTTAAAGGTTTACAGCTTATGGGTATGCTGGAATCGCGTGCCTTGGATTTTAAAAATATCATTATTTGTTCGGTTAACGAAGGGGTTCTACCTTCGGGGAAATCGGGTAGTTCCTTTATTCCTTTCGACCTAAAACAAAACTACAAACTCCCCACCTACAAAGAAAAAGACGCAGTTTATACCTATCACTTTTACCGGCTTTTACAACGTGCTAAAAATGTGCACTTGCTTTACAACACAGAAACCGACGGACTAAATTCCGGAGAAAAAAGCAGGTTTCTTACTCAACTGGAAATTGAAAAACAACCGGCGCATCAGCTCACGCATGCTATGGTAAGTCCAAAAGTTCCGGCGATTAAAAATGAGCTCCGGGAAGTTAGAAAAACTCCTGAAATCATGGAGAAACTCAAGTCGCTTGCTGCTTACGGTTTTTCCCCTTCGGCATTGACTTCATACATAAGAAATCCGCTAGATTTTTACAGGCAGTACGTTCTTGGGGTGCGTGATAGCGAAGAAGTGGAAGAAACAGTAGCTTATAACACGCTGGGGACGGTAGTACACGATAGCCTCGAAAATTTCTACAAACCGCTGGAGAATAAGCTGCTCACTTCAGTAGATATTAAAGCTTTTAAAGCAAAGATCGAAGAAGAGATCACGCTTCAGTTTAAAAAATCTTATATGAACGGGCCCGTAAACCAGGGCAAAAACCTGTTGATTTATGAAGTTGCCAAGCGTTATCTCCGTAACTTTTTAAACCTGGAACTAGACCGACTCAAAACCGAAGAAGTTAAAATCTTGAAAATTGAGGAAAATTTAAAATCTGAAATTAAGATAGAGAAGCTTGATTTTCCGATATTTATGCGTGGAAAAGTAGACCGGGTAGAAAATACTAACGGTATCACCAGAATTATTGACTATAAAACGGGAAAGGTAACCCAGGATAAAATTGAAATTGTAGATTGGGCAGATCTCGCTTCAGATTACGATAAATACAGTAAAAGTTTCCAGGTATTAGCGTATACGAAAATGATGCAAGATCAAAATTCACTGGATTTTCCAGTGGAAGCAGGAATAATTTCATTCAAAAATTTAAAAAGCGGGTTCCTGAAATTCGGAAAAAAAGATAAACCAAAAACAAAAAATAAAGAAACAGCTATAAATAGGGAAATTCTTGAAGCATTCGAAGTAGAGTTAAAAAAATTAATTATCGAAATTTGCGAACCTGAAATTCCTTTTAAAGAAAAAGAAATATAAAAAAACCTATGGAAATTACTAAAAGAACCAATCTCCAGATTGATGGAAAGCATAATAAGCCAATTTTAATTGATTTAATATTTAAGGACGATAAAAAGCCAAAACCAATCATAATCTTTTGCCACGGCTATAAAGGTTTTAAAGACTGGGGCGCCTGGGATAAAATGGGTGAATTTTATGCAGAAAAAGGTTATTTCTTTGTGAAATTTAATTTTTCTCACAACGGGACCTCTCCAGAAAATCCAACAGAATTTTTAAATATTGAAGCCTTTGGCGACAATAACTATATAAAAGAGCTAGACGATCTACAAACAGTGATAGACTGGGTGCTAACACCAGATTTTGACCAGGCTCAACAAATAGATGCGAAAAGTATAAACCTAATTGGACATTCCCGTGGTGGTGGTATTGCAATTATAAAAGCGGCTGAAGAAGAAAGGATCGATAAACTTATCACCCTTGCCGCGGTTAGTGACTTTGCTTCGCGTTTTCCAAAAGAAAAAGAACTGGAAGCCTGGGAGAAAAAAGGTGTACGATACATAAAAAATACGCGTACCGGTCAGCAATTACCTCATCATTACCAGTTCTATAAAAATTTTAGAGAAAACAGGGAGCGTTTAAATATTCAAAAATCAACCAAAAAACTAGACATCCCTCATTTTATTGCTCACGGAAGTAACGACACTACGGTTTCTATTGCTGATGCCGGGAATTTATTTGAATGGAGTGCGATCTCGAAATTACTTTTAGTTGAAAATGCAGATCACGTTTTTGGTATTTCGCACCCCTGGAATAAAGATGAATTAACTAAAGAATTTCAGCACGTTTTAAATAGAACCTCAGAGTTTCTTGCAGCCAGCGTTCAGGATCTAAAAGACGAATATATAGATAACGACGAAGCTGAATCTTAAGTTTTTTAAAAATATATTTTCACCAAAAGCGGTCTTGAATTAATTTTTAAGACCGTTTTTTTATTTTAAATAAATCGTCATTCTGAATTTAGTTCAGAATCTAATATTTTGATAATCTAAATACGTTAGAATCCCGAAGCAAAATCTCGAGATAAAGTCTGAAACAAGTTCAGCTTAACGAAAACTTTTTAGCCAGCTCCTAATATTTTGAAAATAAAAAAGTCCGGAAACAAAAAAACCACCGCGAAAGACGGTGGTTTTGTGGAGAATATGGCCCCGAAGCTTCGGGAGAACCGATGCCTTCCCGATCTAGCATCGGGACGCATTGGCCAGCTTTCAATATTTTGAAAATGAAAAAGTTCGGAAATAAAAAACCACCGCGAAAAACGGTGGTTTTGTGGAGAATATCGGAGTCGAACCGATGACCTTTTGGCTGCCAGCCAAACGCTCTAGCCAGCTGAGCTAATCCCCCAATTGGAAGGCAAATGTAATAATTTTCTGTAAATTCCAACAGATAACTTTTATTTATTATTGTTGATTAAAAAATGATTAGAAAAGCTAAGCTTAACGATCTCAGGAAGATCAAGAAACTAACCGAAGCCTGTGCTAAAGCGCTTCAGCAGCAAAATATTTTTCAATGGAATGAACATTATCCTTCCCTGGAAAAACTTCAAAACGATATTGAGAAGCAAGAATTATATATTTTTGAGGAAGAGAATATTATTACCGCCATTATAGTCCTTACTCCTAATATGGATGAAGTTTACCGAAATATAGACTGGCTAAGCAAAACCGACAATAATCTGTATGTTCACAGGCTGGCCACGCACCCTGAATTCTGGGGAAAAGGCTATGCCAGGAAAATGATGGATTTTGCTGAAGAATTTGCTAGAAACAAGCATTTTACTTCCGTAAGGTTAGATACTTTCAGTAAAAACACACGCAATCAGAAGTTCTATGAAGCCCGTAGTTATACAAAACTTGGCGATGTCTATTTTCCGCATAAAAATGAATATCCTTTTCATTGCTACGAAAAACTTTTAGCAACTTGCTTATAGGAAAATTGAGAAAAACCCTTAAGAAATTAGTATTGCGATAAGGCTTTACAATAAAGCATTCTATATTTGCTGCTGAAAATAACCGCTGTTGGAATCTTCTGTTAGTTTTAAAAATATAAACCGAATTGCCATTCCCGCAATTATTGCCGGAATTGCCGAGCCGTTGATCTCCCTTACTGATATCGCGGTAATTGGAAATGTAGAAAAAAACTCGGTTGAAGCACTTGCCGCGGCAGGAATCGTAGGATCTTTTCTTTCAGCGATTATTTGGATCGTAGCGCAAACCAAAACCGCTATTTCGGCAATTGTTTCCCAGCATTTGGGCGCAAACCGAATTCACGCGGTAAAAACCCTTATTCCGCAGGCTATATATTTCAATTTTGCTTTTAGCCTTGTGATCTATGCTACTACCGCCTTTTTCGCCGAATCAATCTTTAGCGCATATAACGCCGAAGGTTTGATCTTGCAATATTCAGAAGACTATTATCAAATCCGTGCATTGGGTTATCCGTTAACTTTGGTGACTTTTGCAATATTTGGCGTTTTCCGCGGACTTCAAAATACGCTTTGGGCAATGAAATGCAGCCTTGCCGGTGCTGCGGTGAATGTAGGATTAGATTTTCTGCTGGTATATGGAATTGACGGGCTTATTCCGGCAATGCATCTTAAAGGTGCTGCTTATGCCAGTCTTGCTGCACAAGGGACAATGCTGGTAATGGCCCTTTGGTTTTTCTTTAAAAAAACGCCTTTTCACTTAAAACTAAGTTTGAATATAAATCCGCGTTTAAAAGGGCTTTTACTTATGGCCGCCAACCTTTTTGTAAGAACGGCTGCCTTAAATTTCGCCATTTACCTGGCCAATGCCTACGCTACAGATTATGGAAAAAACTATATCGCGGCTCAAAGTATTTTGATGAACATCTGGCTTTTCTTTAGCTTCTTTATAGATGGATATGCGAATGCAGGGAACGCCATTGGCGGGAAACTACTGGGCGCCAGAGATTACAAAAATTTATGGGAACTCAGTAAAAAAATAAGCAAATACGCGGTATTGATCGCTTTTATCCTAATGGCAATTTGCGGACTGTTCTACAACCAAATTGGGTTGGTTTTTAATAAGGATGTTGCTGTTCTGGCTATATTCTCATCGGTTTTTTGGATCGTGCTATTAATGCAACCGGTAAATGCCATTGCCTTTATGTTCGACGGAATCTTTAAAGGTTTGGGAGAGGCAAAGTATCTGCGTAATTTATTGCTGGTGGCCACGTTTCTGGGCTTCACTCCTGCCCTTTTAATTTCAGATTATTTCGGGTTGAAACTTTACGGAATCTGGATCGCGTTTTTTGTCTGGATGCTTATTCGAAGTGCAGGTTTGGTCATTAAATTCAGAAGAAAATATTTACAGAAAGAAGTTTGAGTTTTCAGTTGGCAATCTTTAGTGAGCAGTTTGCAGTCTCAGTGGGATTCAATACAAAAATTTTAAAAAACCGTGGTGTTGACGTTTCAAAGCAGCGCTTTGGAATCTTTTTCCGCATTATAAGTTTTGTTTTTGCGTTAAAAAATCTTGAAACCCTGGAAAGATTTTAGCAAAACAAAACTGGTTTTCAGCTTTGCTGAAAAATACCTTGGAAAAAGCGCCTTTTCTTTTGTTTCGTTTTCTTTTGTATCCGACGAGCAAAGCGAGAGGAATACATAACAAAGAAAATGAAAAATAAGCTGTTCGAAGGTTTTAATTAAATCACTGGTATTCATATTGTAAATAAATTGCATCAATGGTAGAAGAAGATTTATGTTCTAAAATTGAATTTTAAATTATTGAACCAAAAAAATTTATTTCAGCGTTAATCTTTCTAAATTTGGGTACTCAGCTAACTGAAAAATCAAATTTATGTCTACCACACGTGAAAACGGAAGTTTATATACCAATATTGAAAACGGAATCGCCCACTTAGAATTTGGCCATCCTGCCAGTAATTCTTTTCCTTCAGAGTTATTAGATCGGCTTGAGAAAGAGTTTCAGAAATTATCTGAAGACGACAGTGTAAAAGTAATTTTATTGAAATCTGAAGGAGAAAAAGCCTTTTGTGCCGGAGCATCTTTTGACGAACTGGTAGCGATAGAAACCTTGCAGGCCGGAAAATTATTCTTTTCAGGCTTTGCAAAAGTTCTAAATGCAATGCGCAACTGTAAAAAGCTCATCGTTGGCCGCATCCAGGGAAAAACTGTTGGTGGCGGTGTGGGGCTGGTCGCTGCTTGCGATTATGCCATGGCTACTGATGCTGCTGCGGTTAAACTTTCAGAAATCAGTATAGGTATTGGCCCGTTTGTAATTGCCCCCGCCGTAGAGCGCAAAATTGGCGTTGGAGCACTTGGAGAGTTGAGTCTTGCTGCCCACGAATGGAAAAACGCTTACTGGGCAAAGGATAAAGGCTTATATGCCCGTGTATTTGAAAGTTTAAAAGAACTTGATAAAGAGGTAACGATTTTTACCGAAAAACTGGCTTCTTATAATCCCGAGGCACTTTATGAAATGAAAAAAATGCTGTGGAAAAATACAGATCACTGGGATGAATTACTGGCTGAAAGAGCTGCAATTTCGGGAGAATTAGTACTTTCAGATTTTACTAAAAATGCTTTAGCTAAATATAAAAAATAAAAATATGCGCTTACTTTACTTGAACACCAACGGCGGCCAAGTTCAAGATCTGGGGGTTTCTATCGGTTCGGCTTTGGCCGATAATTTCTTGGTACTACTTTTTGGTTTCCTTTTAATTTTAGGACCGTTAATGTTTTTTCATCGCAGAAGGATCAGAAATAAAAAACTTCATGCTCAAAATGGCTAAAAACCACAGCGCAGGAAATTAGCATCATTATAACATATTCCTTAGGGAGAAAAGTGTAATTTCCACCCTAGAAATAAGCCTATGAGTTTACCACAGGAACATTTACCAAAAGACCGCGACGCAACCAGCGAACAGGAATGGGGTTTTACCATCTGGGAATTTATCGCCGACAACTGGCTTTACCTGATGGGTATTTTACTTATTCTTGCCATTTTTCTTTATGCTCGCTATAACTGGAGAAGAAGGCAGCAAAAAAGCCGCATGAACTAATGGGAGAAGATACCTGGGAATTTCTAAGTTTTCTAAGCGGAATGGGATTCTGGCTTATTTTAGCGCTGGTTTTAATTGTTGTGGTACTTTATAAAAAATTCAACAAATAACCCGCGCAGGCTAATTTCTGCCCAGCCAGAAAAAGCCTTTCTTTGTTTCGAGAAAAATTTAGGAGAAGTTAATCTCGGTTACCTTGTTTTTAACCAACCCGTAATACTTAACCTTGCAGTTTTCACCGGCTTTACTTCGTGTTCCAATACCTGACTTTCAAAAATTACAACACGTCCCGGCATTGGATAAATGGCTTTTGAAACCTCAACTCCATTTTCTTCGGAATAAATTACCAATTCCCCTCCATTTTCCGGCTTCCAATCTTCCTCGTTTAAGTAACAAACCATAGAAAGTTTTCTTCTGCCGTCATTCTGAAAAGTGTCCAGGTGTCGCTGGTAAAAAGTACCTTCTGGATATAGCGCGTAATGGAATTCTTTAGTTAAAATTCCCAGAAAGCAGGTTTTGTTCAAATACCCTACTAAAGAATTGATTTTGTTGAAAAACAGGTTTTCGGCCTTTCCTGCTTCAGCTTCGTTAAGCCATAAAATAAAGTCTCCTCTAATAGATTTCGCAACAATTTCATTGGTTTTATTCCCAATGGCTGCCTTTTTGAATTGTGCTTCTTCAAATTTTGATTTTAAAGAATTGCGTAGCATTGCCACTTCTTCAGCATTAAAAAATTCGTCTACAATACAATATTGATTTTCAACTAAATCATTAATAATATTTTCGTAAAAGGGATTTTCTATAAAATCCAGTTGTTCAAAAAGTTCGGGAGTAGTTTCTGTTATCATTTTTCATTAAAAAAACGGGCAAATATACAACAGAAACATAATTGCAAAACCAAAAAAATATAACGCTAAAAAACCCTTAACTTTGCCAAAAATAACGCGAGATGAGCAAGATTAGAATTACCAAACAGTTCTCTTTTGAAACCGGCCACGCTCTTTATGGCTACGACGGAAAATGCCGAAACGTCCACGGCCACAGCTATAAACTTAGTGTTTGTGTAATTGGGGAACCTATTACCGATAAGGATAATGTGAAGTTTGGGATGGTAATAGATTTTGGAGATTTAAAAAAGATCGTAAAATCTGAAATTGTAGACAAGTTTGACCACGCCACGGTTTTTAATAAAAACACGCCACATGTAGAGCTTGCTGAAGAACTAAAAAATCGAGGTCACCACGTTATCCTTGTCGAATACCAACCCACCAGCGAAAATATGGTGGTAGATTTTGCTGAAAAGATTCAAAAACATTTACCCGATCATATAAAACTACACTCGCTAAAACTCCAGGAAACCGAATCCAGTTTTGCGGAATGGTTTGCAAGCGATCAGGCCCCCCAGCCCCCAAAGGGGGAGTAACCAAAGAAACTCCTTCCCTTTTGAGGGAAGGTGGATTAATCTTCGAGAGAAGATTAAGACGGAAGGGTTAAAATCTCAGGTTTTCCAAACCTATAAACTCTTTTCCTAAAATATTTATATTTACAGCTTAGATTTATCATAAATGACTATCCCCGAAGGCAAAAAAGTTTATTTCTCCAGTGATAATCACCTTGGTGCACCTACTCAAGAAGAAAGCAGGCCAAGGGAAATTAGGTTTGTAAAATGGCTGGATGAAATTAAAGACGATGCCGCTGCTATTTTTCTCCTCGGTGATCTTTTTGACTTCTGGTTTGAGTATAAACACGCCGTTCCTAAAGGTTTTGTAAGGGTTCTAGGGAAACTTGCAGAAATTAAAGACAGCGGAATCCCGATTTATTTTTTTGTTGGTAATCACGATTTGTGGATGGAAAATTATTTTGAAGACGAACTTAATATCCCCGTATTTCGTAAGCCTAAAGAATTTGAATTCAATAATAAAACCTTCCTTGTTGCCCATGGGGACGGCCTAGGACCTGGGGACCACGGTTATAAACGAATGAAAAAGGTATTTACCAATCCGTTTTCTAAATGGCTTTATCGCTGGTTACATCCAGATTTAGGTATTCCGCTAGCGCAGTATTTTTCAGTAAAAAATAAAGCGATCTCGGGAGACCAGGAACAAAAATTTTTAGGAGAAGAAAAGGAATGGCTTATTCAATATTGCCGCCGAAAATTAGAAGAAAAGCATTACGATTATTTCCTTTTTGGCCACCGGCATTTACCCCTGGAAATCGACCTAAACGGAAAATCGACCTATATCAACACTGGCGACTGGATAGACTTTTACACCTACGCAGTTTTTGATGGTGAGAAGACGGTTTTAAAGAAATTAGAATTTTAATTCCTCCCACATCCATTTAAATAATTTTCCAGGTTTAATTTAAATAAAGTTCCCTCTATTAAATCTGAAATTTGCTCTAGTTCTACTGCACTTACCGCGAAATCCATTTTTTCAAGTGGAGATCTTAATAGAATGTTCCTGCAGGATTTTTCACTACTACAATTACCACAATTATAATATTTAGCTGCCTGTATATTGCCGGAGAAACGCTTAATTTCTTCAGGTAACAGATAAAAGCCCATATCCTTAAAAACCATTTGTATCCTGGCAGGATCAGCATTTGGTAAATTATTTTTCCATCGAAAAGCAATACCTAGCTTATTGTGATAAATTATTGCGACTTCATCCATTTTAAAAATAATTTGCTCAATAATCGAGATTGAAACTTCGAAGCTTGCCTTGAAATTTAAAAATCATTTTCATTTTATGACTCGTTCCTTTGCTTCGATATAAGTTACCCAAATATAAAATTATTTAAAACGAATCTAAATAGAAGTAATTTATTCGCTGATATCTTTTAATTTTAACTGAATAGAAACATTCCCGTTCCACTCATTTTCATCTAAAGAATACACTGCTTTAAAAGTTTTCTTTTCTGAAATTGTTTCGAATTTTTCTCCCAGTCCGAAGCCAATCATATCGAACATACCAGATTTTCCTTGCTGTACAACTTTGCATTTAAGATGGGCTTCATCTGCCCCTACACATTTTCCATAACCGGTATCGGTAAGATTTTGGGTCATAAAAACCGGACTCATATTTCCCGGGCCAAAAGGAGCAAATTGTTTTAGAATTCTAAAGAATTTCGGAGTAATTTCATCCAGATCAATTTCGGCATCTACAGCAATTTCAGGAGTTAGCAGCCGCCTATCTATAGTTTCAGAAACCACCGACTCAAATTTCGCTTTAAAATTTTCATATTCCGAAGCTTCTAAAGTCAAGCCTGCCGCATATTTATGTCCGCCAAACTGCTCAATATGTTCTTTACAGGCCTCCAAAGCATTGTAAACATCAAAACCTTTTACCGAGCGAGCCGAAGCCGCCAGCTTATCACCGCTTTTTGTAAAAACCAGCGTAGGGCGATAATAAGTTTCGGTTAAACGGGAAGCCACGATGCCTATCACACCCTTATGCCAGTCTTCGTGATAAACCACGGTACTATAGCGTTCCTGCTCCTTCAATTCTTCAATTTGATCTAATGCTTCAACCGTAATCGCTTTATCGGTAGTTTTTCTTTCGGCATTAAAATCCTCAATTTCACCAGCAAACTGCATAGCGGTAGCTTCGTCTTCTTCGGTAAGTAAATTTACCGCGTGCAAGCCGTGCTTCATTCTTCCGGCTGCATTTATACGCGGGGCAATAATAAAAACCACATCAGTTATCGTGAGTTTATCTTTTTTAACCTGTGCCAGAATTGCTTTAAAACCCATTCTAGGGGCAACATTGATCACGTTTAAACCGTGATAGGCCAAAATTCGATTTTCACCGGTAATGGGTACGATATCGGCTCCAATGGCAGTCGCAACCAAATCCAGATAAGGCAATAAAACTTCGGGTGTCCCTCCTCTTTTAGTGTTTATAGCCTGGATCAATTTAAAACCAACGCCGCAACCACAAAGTTCTTTATATGGATATTCACAATCCTCTCGCTTGGGATCCAGCACCGCAACAGCTTTAGGAATGTTTTCTCCCGGCCGGTGGTGATCACAGATAATAAAATCGATTCCCTTTTCGGCGGCATAAGCTACCTTATCAATTGCTTTAATTCCGCAATCCAGGGCAATAATCAATGAAATCTCGTTATCTGCCGCAAAATCAATTCCCTGGTAAGAAATGCCGTAACCTTCAGCATACCTATCGGGAATATAGGTCGCGATATTTGGGGTAAGGGTTTTTAAGTAAGAAGACATCAAAGCCACACTGGTGGTCCCGTCTACATCATAATCGCCATAAACCATAATATTTTCTTCGGAAGCGATTGCCTGCTGAATTCGGTTTACAGCCACATCCATATCTTTCATCAGGTAAGGATCGTGCAGCTCTTCTAAGCTTGGCCTGAAAAACTTTTTTGCAGCTTCAAAAGTCATTATTCCACGCTGCGCCAAGAGTGTTGCCACAGGCGTTTCCACCCCTAATTCTTCGGCAAGTTTACTAACAACTAAAGAATCGGGTTTTGGTTTTAAAGTCCAGCGCATCGTAAGTTTTTTTCAAAAATACATATAGTATTTCAATACCAATAAGGGGGGAATTCACTAAAACAGAATAATAGAAATTTTTCAGCAATTAATAATAATCCCTAATTTCACGCTTTAGGATTTACAGAAAAAATATGATCAAAATTATACAGGGCCAGCTCGTAGATATTAAAAACAAGAAGATTTTTCCTGCGGAAATCAGCATCGAGAATGGAAAGATTACAAAGATTGAAGAAAAACAGCACAAGGTAAAAAGCTTTTTACTTCCCGGCTTTATAGATGCGCATATACATATAGAAAGTTCTATGTTGGTTCCAACAGAATTTGCAAGACTGGCTGCAATTCACGGTACGGTAGCCACGGTTTCTGATCCTCACGAGATTGCCAATGTGTTAGGGAAAGAAGGCGTTAAATTTATGATTGAAAACGGACAGAAAAGTCCGTTGAAATTTAATTTCGGTGCACCTTCCTGTGTGCCGGCTACCAATTTTGAAACTTCGGGAGCCGTTATTAATGCTGAAGATATTAAAGACTTACTGGCACTTCCTGAAATAAAATATCTCGCCGAGATGATGAATTATCCCGCCGTGATCTTCAAAGATGAAGAAGTGATGAAGAAAATTGCCTGGGCTAAACATTTTAACAAACCTACCGATGGACACGCGCCCGGATTGCGCGGAGAAGACGCTAAAAAATATGCTGAAGCCGGTATTTCTACAGACCACGAATGTTATACTGCTGAAGAAGCAGAAGAAAAGCTCGGTTTGGGTATGAAAATACTTATTCGCGAAGGTAGCGCCGCCAAGAATTTTGAAGCGCTCATAGATCTGCTACCTGAACACTATAAAAGTATGATGTTTTGCTCTGATGATAAACATCCAGACGACTTGGTTTTAGGGCATATTAACCAGCTTTGTGCCAGGGCGGTTGCAAAAGGTATAGATGTTTTTAAGGTGCTGGAAGTTGCATGTTTAAATCCTATAGCACATTATAATTTAGAGATTGGACAGTTAAAAGTAGGCGACTCCGCTGATTTTATTTCGGTAAAAGACCTGACTAACTTTGAAGTTTTACAAACTTATATCGATGGAGAATTAGTTGCTGAAAATGGTAAATCTCATATCAAATCTTCACCATTTGAAAAGCCCAATAATTTTCATACTTCATCCAAAAATCCGGAAGATTTTAAAATAAAAGCAGCTGGAGAAACCATTAAAGTCATCGAAGCGCTGGATGGTGAACTTATTACTAATGAAATTCAGCAGAAAGCTTTAGAAAAGAACGGGGAACTAATTTCAGATATTGAAAATGATATTTTAAAAATCACGGTGGTTAATCGCTATGAGGATAAAGCTCCTGCAGTAGCATTTATAAAGAATTTCGGCTTGAAAAAAGGAGCGATTGCCAGCTCGGTAGCGCACGATTCACATAATATTATCGCTGTTGGAACATCAGACGAAGAGATTTGTAACGCGGTAAACCTCATCATTAAACATAAAGGAGGAATTTGTAGCGTAAACGAGAATGATCAAAAAGTGCTACCACTGCCAATTGCGGGAATTATTAGCGATAAAGATGGTTGGGAAACCGGTAGATTATACGAAGAAATAGATAAAATGGCCAAAGATTTAGGCAGCAGCTTAAAAGCTCCTTTTATGACGCTTTCTTTTATGGCACTCTTAGTGATTCCCGATCTAAAACTTTCAGATAAAGGTTTATTCAGCGGAAAAAAGTTTGATTTTGTGAAGTTAGCAGAGTAATTAACACCGTTAGCCAATCAATCTATAATTTTATGAATCCTGGTTTGTAATTTGGGTACCACCTCTTGCTCAAACCAGGGATTTTTACTTCTCCAAAAACGGTTCACCGGCGAGGGATGTGGTAAACACCAATAATCAGGTAGAAAATCCTGGTATGCACTTACTTTGTCGGTAAGATTTAATTTGCCGGGCAGGTAATAATTTGCTGCGTAGGCTCCAATTAGAATTTTAAGCTGAACATTCTTTAATTCTGAAAGAATAGTATCGTGCCACATTGGTGCACATTCTTTGCGAGGTGGCGCATCGCCGGTTTTAGCTTTCCCCGGATAGCAAAATCCCATAGGAAGAATCGCAAAATTATTATTATCGTAAAAAGTTGTTTCGTTTACCCCAAGCCATTCCCTGAGCTTTTTTCCGCTTTGATCATTCCAGGCAATGCCAGATTCATGAACTATTCTTCCCGGCGCCTGACTTATTAAAACAATTTTAGATTTTTTAGTGGCTTCTACAATAGGTCTTGCACCAAGCGGCAGATGCTTTTCACAAAATTTGCAGGCCCTGGCTTCTTTTAGCAATTCCTGCATTAAGATTTTCCTTTTACCACAATCACAATTTCTCCTTTAGGCGGCTTTTTGGTGTAATGCTGAAGAACCTCAGCTGCTGTACCGCGAATTGTTTCTTCGTGAAGTTTAGTAATTTCCCGCGAAACCGAAACCGGCCTGTCTTCGCCAAAATACTCTGAAAAATGTTTTAAGGTTTTCAGCAATTTATGAGGCGATTCGTAAAAAATCATAGTTCGGGTTTCTTCCGCAAGTAGATTCAAGCGCGTTTGCCGGCCTTTTTTTACCGGTAAAAAACCTTCAAAAATAAATTTATCGTTAGGAAAGCCACTATTTACCAGCGCCGGAACAAAAGCCGTAGCGCCCGGAAGACAATCTACTTCTATGCCTGCTTCAACACAAGCGCGTGTTAATAAAAACCCGGGATCTGAAATTGCGGGAGTTCCCGCATCACTTATTAGTGCTATATTTTCGCCGCTTTTAATCCGTTCAACTATGTGATCTACCGTTTTATGCTCGTTGTGCATATGATGACTTTGCATATGCGTACCAATATCAAAATGCTTTAAAAGTTTCCCGCTATTTCGAGTGTCTTCGGCAAGAATTGTATCTACTTCTTTTAGCACTTTCACCGCCCTAAAAGTCATATCGTCCAAATTTCCTATTGGTGTAGGTACCAGGAATAATTTTCCCATTAAAGCGAATTTAATTACTGAATTTGTTCTCTATTTTGGCCATAAATCGCTCTTCGTAATCCTCTTTTCCCTCCCAGTGATTATAATCTGGCTTCACCACCAACTGGATGAATTTTTGGGCTTCATCTAAAGAACTAAAAGTATTTAACTGGGAAAGTACCCGATTATAATCTGAAGAATTTCCGTCAAATAGATTTTTTATAAATGAAAGTCGTTCGTTAAGCCCAATATTTATTCCTTTTTTCAACCTGTCGTTTACAGACTTTGGTCTTTGGTCCTTTTGCCGATTATTCAAGGGTTCGAAATCGGGAAGATTATCATAATCTACCCCAATATTTCTAAAATCGTTTTTGGGAGCTTCGGTTTTTGGTTTTGGTGGCTCTTCTTCCATTTGAAGAGATTGCTGTTGTGCCGGCTGTGCCTGTGGTTTAGGATTTGCCTGTTCAATAAGCTCATCTACACGCTCGGCTTCCGCAGGCATTTGCGCAACGATATCTTTTATTTTTTCGGTATTGGGTTCGGTAATTGCATCGGCATCTTCCCGGTATTCGGTTCCATCTGGAGCATAATCGTCACGTTCGTGCTGTACCGGTGTTTTAGCCTGAACTTTCTTCTCAATCTTAGGCGTTGGTGTGGCTTCAGGAGCCTCAAATGCCTCAAGATTTTTTTCAGTGAAATTCAATATAGAAAGTTGCTCATATAAGGTTGCCGCTTTTAATTTAAGCGCTTTGGTATCTAAATTTTCTTTTTCAGAAATTATTTCTTCGGCAAGTTTTACTAACTCTTTTTTAAGTCTGTTTTTCATTTTTCAGCAATATTTATGAACCCACTTTTTATTTAAAGTCTATCTCAAGTTTCAATATAACACTTACAAAAAAAGTGCCTTAATATGGTTTAATAACTTTAGTGGTTACCAACCGCTAATGGCTTGTATTTTTAATAAATTTGTTCCACCTTTATCAAAAAGGGCAAGTTCCCATTTCGATTTGAAAATTACAAAATGTTTCTCGAAAATACAGTAAATCACGAAGAGCAATTTGGCTGGATTGAAGTTATTTGCGGCAGTATGTTCTCTGGCAAGACCGAAGAACTAATTCGCCGTTTAAAAAGAGCCCAATTCGCCAAACAAACCGTAGAAATCTTTAAACCCGCCATAGACACGCGCTATGACGAGGAAATGGTGGTGTCTCATGATTCCAATGAAATTAGGTCTACTCCCGTTCCTTCGGCTTCCAATATCAGGATTCTTGCCGATGGTTGTGATGTGGTAGGAATAGACGAAGCCCAGTTTTTTGATGACGAAATTGTAACGGTTTGCAACGATCTCGCCAATAGAGGAATTCGGGTAATTGTGGCCGGATTGGATATGGATTTTAAAGGAAATCCTTTTGGCCCTATGCCCTATCTTATGGCTACTGCAGAGTATGTGACCAAAGTACACGCAGTTTGCACCCGCACCGGAAACCTGGCACAATTTAGCTATAGAAAAGCTGTTAATGATGATCTGGTTTTTCTAGGTGAAAATGAAGAATACGAACCTTTAAGCCGTGGTGCCTATTACAAAGCTATGCTTAGGGAAAGGGTTAAGAAATTAGATGTGAAAGATGCCGAAGAATTGCAACCTAACCTAAAGAAAAAGAATGCCTAAAGCCGAAGAAACCGTTCTGGAAATAGACCTTAACACCTTAGCTCATAATTTTAAAACCATAAAATCGCAGTTAAAACCCGGTGTTAAATTTATGTCGGTAATTAAAGCTTATGCCTATGGAAATGATTCTGTAGCAATGGCGAATAAATTAGAAGAACTGGGCACCGATTATTTTGCGGTTGCTTATACCGAAGAAGGCATTAGACTGCGGGAAGCAGGAATTAGCAAACCTATTTTAATACTGCACCCACAACCCGTAAATTATCCTGAAATAATTGAACATTGCCTGGAGCCAAATTTATACAGTGCAAGAACACTTCAGCTTTTTATAGAGCTCGCTGAAAAGCAAAAACAGAAAAATTATCCGGTGCATCTAAAATTTAATACGGGAATGAACCGTCTTGGATTTACTGAAGCCAATTATCATCATATTCCAGAGAAATTAAAGAAAACTAAATCGGTAAGAATAGCTTCGGCCTTTTCCCATTTAGCAGCCAGCGAAGATTGGAAAGAGCGAGAATTTACCCTTTCTCAAATTTATAAATTTAAAGATCTGGCGGGTAAACTTTTGGAAGATATTGACTACGAACCGCTTTTGCATCTTTGTAATACCTCAGCGGTTTTTAATTATCCTTCTGCCGCTTTTTCTATGGTAAGAAGCGGTTTGGGACTGTACGGTTTCGCCAATGACGATAACCTCAACAAGAAACTTAAACCTGTGGGCACTTTAAAGTCGGTAATTTCTCAAATTCAAAACTTGGAAGAAGGAGATACGGTGGGCTATGGCCGTGCTTTTAAAGCCGAAAAAACGACAAGAATAGCTACCCTTCCTGTTGGCCACGCCGATGGTATAAAACGCATATATGGCCACGGAAAAGCCGGGGTTTTTGTTAATGGAGAATATGCTCCTATTGTTGGTAATGTTTGTATGGATATTATTATGATAAACGTGACCCACATTGACTGTAAAGAAGGTGATGAAGTAATAATCTTTGGCGGTCCCCAACCTGTTCCCGAACTTGCTGCAAAAGGAGGAACCGTTTCTTATGAGCTTATTACCGGTATTTCACAAAGAGTAAAACGGATAATTATTAAATGATTTTTTCTAACCAATTATTGTGTAATTTGGTTAGTTACTAACCTAATTAGAATTTATCATGAGTTTTATCCAGGATTTTAAAAAATTTATGCTCAAGGGTGATATTATAGCCCTTGCTACTGCGGTGGTGATAGGTGCCGCTTTTAACAAAATCATCGCTTCTGTAGTGGCGGATGTGATTATGCCTATTATTGGTTTAATAACAGGTGGAACAGATTTTTCACAAAAATTTATTGCTCTAGACGGAGTTTCTTACGAAACATTAGAAGCTGCAAAAGAAGCTGAAGCCGCTGTAATTACTTATGGAAATTTAATAGATACCATTATCCATTTTGTAATCGTTGCATTTTTTATATTTTTGGTATTGAGGGCTTACGAAAAGACCAAAAAGGAAAAAGAAGCTCCAAAATTGGTGGAGCCAAAAGGCCCAACCCAGGAAGATTTGCTAACCCAAATTAGGGATGAGCTAAAAAAACAGAATAGTTCGACTTAAAAATGTCTAAAAATACGAGCACCGCTATACTGCTCATTTTAAATAAATCGTAATTTAATTAAACCCCACAGGAAACTGTGGGGTCTTTTTTTAACGAAAAACACGAATTAGTTTAAAAACAATAATTCTTTTCAATTTTAAGGGCTGGGACTATGTAAGTTAAGTTGGGGATAATAAATTTGCGGCTGATTAAATTAACAGGTGTCGAAAGCTGTTAATACAATTTGAAAAAAGCGTAATAGATTTCCGTCTTCACGGAATGACAAAAATTAAGTTATGAGAATAGCAGTAGTAGGCGCTACCGGAATGGTAGGCGAGATCATGTTAAAAGTTTTAGCCGAAAGGAATTTTCCGGTTACAGAATTATACCTGGTTGCTTCAGAAAGGTCAGTTGGGAAAAAGATCAATTTTAAAGGAAAAGAATATGAAGTAATTGGTTTGCAAACGGCGGTAGACCTTAAACCAGATATTGCGCTATTTTCTGCCGGTGGAGAAACTTCTTTAGAATGGGCTCCAAAATTTGCCGAAAATGGAACAACGGTGGTAGATAATTCTTCGGCCTGGAGAATGGATAAAACCAAAAAATTGGTAATTCCGGAGATTAATGCTTCAGAATTAACTAAAGAAGACAAGATCATCGCCAACCCAAACTGTTCTACCATCCAGTTGTTGATGGCTTTAAAACCGTTGCACGATGCTTTCAAAATTAAGCGTGTTATCGTTTCTACTTACCAGTCTATTACCGGTACCGGCGTAAAAGCGGTGGAGCAATTGGAAAATGAATACAAAGGTGAAAAAGGCGAAATGGCCTATCCTTACCCTATTCATAAAAATGCACTTCCGCATTGTGATGTGTTCCAGGAAAACGGGTACACCAAAGAAGAAATGAAACTTACCAAAGAGACCAAAAAGATTTTAGGAGATGAGTCGGTATTGGTGAGTGCTACCGCGATTAGAATTCCGGTGGTTGGCGGACATTCAGAATCTGTGAATATCGAATTCGAAAATGAATTTGATGAAGCTGAAGTAAGAAAAATTTTAAGTGAATTTCCAGGGGTAACGGTACAGGATAATCCCGTTACCAACACTTACCCGATGCCTATTTATGCTGAAGGAAAAGATGATGTTTTTGTTGGCAGGATTCGAAGAGATTATTCACAACCTAAAAGCTTAAATATGTGGGTGGTGGCCGATAATCTTAGGAAAGGGGCAGCTACCAATACCATACAAATTGCCGAATACCTGATTAAAAATAAATTAGTGTAAACGGTAGCAAACAAAAAATTAACTAATGCCTGTAAAATTGTAACTTACAGGCATTTTTTAGTACTAACTGTTTGTATCAAAACATAATTTATGAAAAAAACATTACCCGGAATTTTTGCTCTTGCCGTCCTGGCTTCCTGCAATGATTCTAAATCAGAAAAAGAAATCAGTTTGAATTATCCTGAAACCAAAAAAGTAGATACGGTAACCGATTATTTTGGAACCGAAGTAAAAGATCCTTACCGCTGGCTGGAAGACGATCGTAGCGAAGAAACCGAAGAATGGGTAAAAGCCCAGAATGAGGTAACTTTCGATTATCTAAACAGTATTCCTTATAAAAAAGAGCTTGAAGAAAGACTTTCAGAAATATGGAATTACGAAAAAATAAGTGCTCCTTTTGAAGAAGGCGATTACACCTATTTCTATAAAAACGATGGTTTACAAAATCAATACGTGGTTTATAGAAAAAAAGACAAAGATGGGGAAACAGAAGTTTTCCTGGATCCTAATAAATTCAGTGAAGACGGTACTACTTCTCTTGCCGGCTTAAGTTTTTCTAAAGATGGCAGCAAAGCCGCTTACGCTATTTCTGAAGGTGGTAGCGATTGGAGAAAAATAATCATTATAGATGCCGAAAATAAAGAACGTGTAGAAGATACTATTCAGAATGTAAAATTTAGCGGAATTTCCTGGAAAGGAAACGAAGGCTTTTACTATTCAAGCTACGAAAAGCCAGAAGGCAGCGAGCTTTCGGCAAAAACAGATCAGCATAGATTATTTTACCACAAACTGGGAACTCCACAAAGTGATGACAAAATAATTTTTGGAGATACTGAAGAACAAAAACATCGTTACGTAGGCGGTGGCGTTTCAGAAGATGATCGGTTTTTATTTATTTCTGCAAGAAACTCAACTTCCGGCGGGAAACTTTTTATGATGGATCTCTCCAAGAATAACCCTGAATTGGTTACTATTTTAGACCACGAAAACACCGATAGCTACGTAATTACCAATGAAGACAGCAAATTGTTTATCGTTACCAATATGGATGCGCCAAATCGTAAGGTTGTGACCGTAGATGCCGCAAATCCTTCTCCTGAAAACTGGGAAGACTTTATTCCTGAAACCGAAAACGTATTGAGCCCTTCTACCGGCGGCGGCTATTTCTTTGCCGAATATATGGTAGATGCAGTTTCTGAAGTAAAGCAATACGACTATGACGGAAAATTAGTTCGTGAAGTTGAACTTCCGGGAATTGGTTCTGCAGGCGGATTTGGTGCAAAAAAGGAAAAAGAAGAATTGTATTATTCTTTCACAAACTATGTGACTCCAGGTACCATCTATAAATACAATATTGAAGAAGGGACTTCTGAGGTTTATAACAAACCAAATATAAAATTCAATCCAGACGATTACGAAAGCAAGCAGGTTTTTTACACCTCAAAAGACGGGACAAAGGTTCCTATGATCATTACCCACAAAAAAGGTCTTGAGCTTAACGGTAAGAACCCAACGATGCTTTATGGTTATGGAGGATTCAATGTTAGTTTAACGCCTTCTTTTAGCACCGCAAATGCGATTTGGATGGAACAAGGCGGAGTTTACGCCGTGCCAAACCTTAGAGGTGGTGGTGAATATGGAAAAGAATGGCATGATGCGGGTATAAAACTTAAAAAACAAAACGTTTTTGACGATTTTATCGCTGCTGCGGAATACTTAATTGAAGAGAATTATACCTCTAGCGATTACCTGGCCATTCGTGGTGGTTCTAACGGCGGACTTTTAGTTGGCGCAACAATGACCCAGCGTCCAGATCTTATGAAAGTGGCTTTACCGGCCGTTGGCGTAATGGATATGCTGCGTTACCACACTTTCACTGCCGGTGCAGGTTGGGCGTACGATTATGGAACTTCCCAGGATAGCAAAGAGATGTTTGAATATCTTTACAACTATTCTCCTGTTCATAACATTGAAAAAGGAACCGAATATCCTGCTACTTTGGTGACCACAGGAGATCACGACGATCGTGTGGTACCTGCGCATTCGTTTAAATTCGCTGCTGAATTGCAGGAAAAACATGCTGGGAAAGAACCTGTTTTAATCAGGATTGAAACCAAAGCCGGTCACGGTGCAGGGAAACCTACGAAAATGATTATTGAAGAATATGCCGATATTTTTGGGTTTACCCTTTATAATATGGGCTTTGATGTACTTCCAAATAAAACTAAAGAAGAAGTAAAAGGATAAGATACTTTAATCCTAAGTTTAAACCTCACAGGTTTCTAAAACCTGTGAGGTTTTTTTATATAAATTGGAATAACTAAAAAAAGGTTTTTGAACCATACTTAGATCCTGAAATAAATTCAGGATGACGTGATAGGAACTTTTTTATTCCCAGCTTTAAGTAAGATTTGGTTAATTCTAAAACAAAACCTCATCAATTTTTTTTAAAACACTTTCAGGAGAAATACTGCGAATGGCATTCTTATAAGCTTCAGGATATTTATTTCCGTAAACAGAAGTTGGTATTTTTGGATATTGAGTAAGATCAGGGAGTAAACTGTTACTTTCTGGTTGATTAAAAGGCGCAAACCCCGCATAAGGATGCGTAACACCCCAAATGGTAATCACCGGTGTTCCAAACATCGCAGCCATATGGCCATTTCCGCTATCCATAGAAAGCATAGCGTCAAGATTAGCAATAAGCGCAAGTTCTTCGGCTAAAGTCAGTTTTCCGGCAATGCTAATCGTGTTTTTAAATTTTTTAGACCAATGTTCTAATTGTTTAGTTTCCTCTTCCCCACCGCCAAACAATAAAACCTTGATTTTTGGATTTTCGCTTAATCCCTCTAAAACTTCTTCCATTAGATCTGCTGGGTAAGCTTTAGAATTATGCTGTGCAAAAGGCGCAATCCCAAGCCATTTTTTAGGTTCGGTGCCTACCAGTTCTCTTATCTTTTCTGAAAGCTTTTCTTTCTTCGGAAATTGATGCTTGCTAAGATCAAGAGGATAACCTAAAGCTTCAAACACATCGGCATAGCGTTGTATCGTAGGTTTTAATTGCTTAAAGATCTTGTTATTTTCACGGGTGAGCGCTTTCTTTTCATTCCGGCCCTTATCGATTTGCTTTACCGGAATCCCAAACATATAGAACACCGATTTCAGCACATTACTGCGTAACACATTGTGAAGATCTGCTACTATATCAATTCCTGCATCTCTAAGTTCCTTTGCCAATCTGCCAAGCCCAATTACCCCACTATGCACCCCTTTAATATCGGTTTTGTAAACCGAAACCCCAGGAATTCCTTTAAACATTGGTTCAAAAAAACCCCGGGTTAAAACCGTAATTTTTAAGTTTGGATAGCTGGCAGTTAATACCCGCAATACGGGAACGGTCATCGCTACATCACCCATAGCCGATAACCTAATCACGAGAATATGAGAAGCGTCCTCTGCCCGCGGCATCTCCCCCGATGGGGAAGAAATATTTTGCATAACGGGAGATTGCTTCTTCATGTTGAATAGTCTTAAAGCTTTACTTTTTTCTAAGTACTGGATTCAATTCATCGTCATTGTACATTTTCATCTGTCTGTACACTTTCATATATTTTTTTCCGGCAGCAATATCTTCTAACAATTGGTTTATCGCTGTAGAAAGGTCTACACGCTGTTCCAGCAACACATCAAGCTTAGCTTTACACCTCATCTGGTGCTCTTGCGAGGCGTCTTCCCGGTTGGCTTCTTCGTGCATATGATAGATCTTCAAAGCTAAAATAGAAAGCCTGTCTATCGCCCAGGCCGGACTTTCAGAATTAATTGTAGCATCAGCCTTTGGCTCTACATTTTTAAATTTTTCAAGAAAATAGCTGTCAATATATTCTACCGTGTCAGTGCGATCCTGGTTAGAAGCATCTATCTGTCGTTTTAGCGT
Organism: Salegentibacter mishustinae; assembly: GCF_002900095.1. NCBI lineage: Bacteria > Pseudomonadati > Bacteroidota > Flavobacteriia > Flavobacteriales > Flavobacteriaceae > Salegentibacter > Salegentibacter mishustinae. The sequence continues at coordinate 485,693 of NZ_LLKN01000002.1, forward strand.
CAATGCATCAACCGGATCGATATGCTTATCCCTAATTATATCCTCGTAATGCCATTGTACAGTGTCGATCCAGCATTTTCTGTACAACAAATGCTCAATTAGTTCATTTTCGCTGTCGTAAGGATTTTCAAACGGCTGCTCTACCGTATCTTTTTCGTGATATTTTTCTATTACTTCCTGGAAAATCTTATTTGCTTTATCTGAAAACATAAATTATTTTTTTTCTAAAATGTGGAGATATTCTGTAGTGTTATTGGCCGTATGGTTTCGGTTTTCGGTTCTATCTGCTTTAAATCGCTTATAATTTCTAGTGACCAAATCGTAATTTCCAAAACGGCTCATTACTTTTTTTATTTCTTCGGAAGGCATTAGACCTTCGTTATTATAGCTGAAAAATATATACCTGAAACGGGCATTTTCTACCAGATCCCGAAAAGATTTTTCAACCTCTTTCCTTCTGCAATAATTAGAACGATAATAATCCCGAAGCCCGGTTTTACCTCTGGGTGCAAAGGTATCATATTTTGCGATGGTATTTAAAATATGGTAGTTCGCGCCATATTGACGCGCATTGTAAGGCGGATCTAAATACAGAATATCCCCTTCTATTTCCTTAATTAATTGATTTGCATCTTTTTGAAACACCTTATGTGGATGCGCTGTCAATTCAAATTTAGCCGGTTGCAACTTTAATTCTTTTTGAGCCGTAGGTTTTACTTTCTTTAAAAAAGCAGCATAAACCGAAGCGGTGTTCGCTACTTTATCGGCACTCTCCAATAAAGAAGCCAGGAGGAAAAAATACTGGTTTTCCCCTATTTTTTTATTCAATTTCCAATTATCTATTTGCTGCCTAATTGCGTCAATTCTCTTTCCGTTTGCTTCAGAAAAATAGAGCCTGCCAGCCTCACCATTTTCGCTGTATTCCTCGAAAACAAAGCCTGTTTTACCTTGAAGGTTATTTAATTCCACCAATAACGCTTCAGATTCCAGATGCTGGTGATTTTCGATATAATTTTTCAGTAAAATATAGCTATAAAACTCAATATCGTTAGCAATCACCGATTTTACTGAAGTTTTAAATTTTCTCCCCACACTACCGGTTCCCGCAAAGAGATCGCAAAATACCATTTGTGAAAGATCTTCAGAAACCACTTCTGATACGGTAGATTTAATAAAATCTCCAAGCCTATGTTTAGAACCTATATAATTCATTTTATCGCTCAAATCACATCAGCTAATGTGGTTTTACTTTGCTGAAATTGGAATTTTTTTAGTTGTGAAGTTTCAAAAGTAGCAACATATTTTGCAATCACCCCCGGGGTTAAACACTTTTAAAAAATCAATGGAATGCTCAATGGCATTAAGATAAGCAATGCCAGTAAAACTTCCCGGAAAAGCTTATCGCTTTTTTGGTCAAAATAAATAGACGCAATAATACTAAGCGGTACAAAAAAGAAAATAAGCTCGCTACCATCTTTGGTTGGAGCAAAAACAGCGACAGCGACAGCGGTTAATAAACTGAGCAAAACCAGGTTTAAGGAAGGTTTCATAGACACACTTGCTTTGTTCACCACGGCAAAAAACTTAACCAATGTCCAAAATGTGAGCGCCAAAATTATACTTAAGGGAATAAGAATTTTAGGATTTTGATAATTTGAATAATCAAAATAATTCCACTGAAACCACTCTGAAAATGTATAAAACTGATCGTAGGTAATAATGTGAAAATTTTGAGTTAGCGCCGCAACCGCTAAAACGGCAATAGGTGGAATTAACCAGTTTTTAAGTTTTGGCAAATAATATAAAATCCCGGCATAAACGACCACTAAAAACAAAATAGACCAGAAATAAAAAAGCGAAGCGATGCAGATCCAAAAGGTAGCGTCAAAGATTTTCTTTTGAGTAACTTTTTTAGTTTGCAAACTAATAACCCTTCTTAATGCAAAAAGCACACATAAATTCGCGAAAATCGCCTGGTGGTTTCTTAAAAGAGCAAAAAATGAAGCCGAAAAAATAACAAAAAATAAGATCTTATAAGCGCTACGCTGGGTAAGTTCATTCTTTTTAGCAATAAAATTTAGCACAAAAGCACTAAGGATAAGACTTAGTAAAACTACCAGCTTTTCTAAAAAATTAAAGATCTCAAATTCCAAAAACCACGCTTTAAAATTGGCGATTATAAAAAATATGATCAAAAAAATAGTGATCGCTACGCCGTTTACCGGTTTTGATTTGCCAAAAAAGCTTGTTAGCATTGTGGTTTTTTATATTTTTGTATTCTTAAATACAGCAAAGTTAGTTATTGAACGTCTTTAGAGACACTTTAATATAGCTTTGAAAACTTGAACTTAAATTCAAAAATAATGTTAAGAGATATATTTGAAGGTATTGCCTACTTATTTGAAGAAATACTTTTCTATCCTTTAGATTTATTAAGAGATCTGGAATTAGAATCCTGGTGGGCTGCAAATGCCTTAAATTTCATTTTTATCCTTGTTGGGCTAGCTGCATTTGCTTATTGGATGAAGCAACTTAAGCACTACAACGATATTAAAGATGATGATCGTGATCCAACAGCTCACTCTTTTTTAGGATAAATCAAACCCAAGATCTTTTCTATAATACATCTTATCAAAATGTAGTTTCTCTGCATTTTGGTAAGATTTTTTTAGTGCCTCTTTGTAATCTTTCCCGAAAGAAGTCACCGCAATCACCCGGCCACCACTGGTCACAATTTTACCGCCTTCATTTTTAGTCCCGGCGTGAAATACAATTGACCCTTCTACTTTATCAAAACCGGTAATTTCTTTAGATTTCTCATAAGCTTCAGGATAACCTTCAGATACCAACATAACCGTTGCGGAGGTACGCTCATCAAGCTCCAAGCTAGCTTCGTTTAATTTTCCTTCAGAAACTTTTTCAAAAATGTCTACAAGATCAGATTTTATACGCGGCAGCACCACCTCTGTTTCCGGATCTCCCATTCTTACATTATATTCTATCACGTAAGGCTCATTATCCACTTTTATTAGCCCAATAAAGATGAAGCCTTTATAATCTATATTTTCTTCCTGAAGTCCTTTTACCGTAGTTTTTACAATTCGTTCTTCAATTTTCCCCATCAATTCATCATCTACAAAAGGAACTGGAGAGATCGCACCCATTCCGCCGGTATTTAAGCCGGTGTCGCCTTCACCAATTCTTTTATAATCCTTGGCGGTTGGCAAGATTTTGTAGTTTTTCCCATCTGTAAGTACAAAAACGCTTAACTCGATGCCGTCTAAGAATTCTTCGATCACCACTTTCGCGCTTGCTGCACCAAATTTCTTTTCGGCTAGCATATTTTGAAGTTCCTGTTTTGCTTCCTCCAGATCATTTAAGATCAAAACCCCTTTTCCGGCTGCAAGTCCATCGGCTTTTAAAACATAAGGAGGCTTTAAGGTTTCCAGGAATTTTTTCCCCGCTTCCAGGCTTTTTTCGGTAAAACTCTCATAAGCTGCGGTAGGAATTTTATGAATTGCCATAAACTCTTTGGCGCGTTCTTTACTTCCTTCTAAAAGTGCTCCTCTTTTTGACGGGCCAATAACTTTAACTTGCTTTAAAGCCTCATCTTCGGCAAAGAAATCGGTAATGCCTTCAACTAAAGGGTCTTCAGGACCTACCACTAGCATTTCGATTTTCTCTTTCAGCACAAAATCTTTAATAGCCTTAAAATCGGTCACTTTAAGATCAATATTTTCAGCTATTTCAGCGGTTCCAGCATTGCCAGGGGCTACAAAAAGTTGAGAACATTTTGGGCTCTGTGCCAGTTTATAAGCAAATGTATGTTCGCGTCCGCCGGCGCCAAGAATTAAAATTTTCATCCTGAAGTGATTTTAGTTATGGCATCAAAAATAATTGTTTGTAAATTGAAGCACCAATAATTTGTGATAAAAAAGCCTATTTGCCCTTGGACTGGTTTAAACTTTCGCTGCAGCTTAATAAATTCCCTATAAACCGGGCGCAAAAGGCATTGGAGGAAATTCAGGAAATCCCGGAAAAACAATACGAAACTTACCTTCTGGAAAAACGAAAGGAAATTGTTGAATATCATCTAAAGAACAATCGGTTTTATAAGGATTTCTTCGGAAAATCTAATTTCACCACCTGGAGCGAAGTGCCTGTAATGACTAAACCCGATTTACAGCAGAAACTGGAAAACCGACTTAGTAAAGGCTTTACAAAATCTACCGCTTATATTGGGAAAACCTCCGGTAGTAGTGGCACACCGTTTATTTTCGCTAAAGATAAATTTGCACACGCCTTAAGTTGGGCTGGATTCCATGAGAGATACCAATGGTTCGGCATTGACCTCAACAAATCCTTACAGGCCAGGTTTTATGGTATCCCCTTAGATTTATATGGAAATATCCAGGAAAGAATTAAAGACCGAATTAGTTTACGCCGCAGGTTTCCCATTTTTGATCTTAGTGAAGAAAAGATGGAAAAATTTCTGAAGCGTTTTCAAAGATCAGACTTCAGCTATATTAATGGTTACACCAGTGCTGTATTGCTTTTTGCAAAATTTCTGGCCAGTAAAAATCTTATTCTGAAAGAAGTTTGCCCCAATCTAAAACTTTGTATAGTTACTTCAGAACGCTTATTTAAAAAGGACAAAGAACTAATGCAAACCGTGTTTGGTGTGCCTGTAGTCAACGAATATGGTGCCAGTGAAGTGGGACTTATTGCTTTTGAAAACCCTAAAAATGAATGGATAATTAATTCTGAAGATCTCTTTTTAGAGATTCTGGATAAAAATAATCAAGCCGTTCCTTATGGAACCGAAGGACGTATCGTGATTACTTCACTTTACAATAAAGCCCATCCTATGATTCGCTACGATATTGGCGATAGCGGCATACTTTCTAGTAAAAGCACTGCAAAAACACCAATTTTAGAAAAATTGATTGGTCGCACCAATGATATCGCTAAACTCCCTGAAGGAAAAGTTGTACCCGGACTTACGTTCTATTATGTTACCAAAAGCATAATAGAAGACACAGGCAGCATTAAAGAATTTATTGTTAATCAAAATGCACCCGATTCTTTTAAAATTGAATATGTAAGCAAGGAGAATTTTTCTAAAAATCAGGAACAAAAAATTTTACAGGCCATTGAGACCTATGTGGGGAAAAACCTGAAAGTAACTTTTGAAAGAAAAGATACCCTTAAAAGAAGTAAAAGCGGAAAGTTGAAACAATTCACTTCAGATTTGTAATTTTTTCATAGCCACGAATTCACGAATATTTTCTGAAAATTGCTTACTTAAGAAAGTGATGGATAAACCGAAACTTAGAACCCGATCAAAATCGGGGCAGGCTCTGAAATAAATCCAGGCTTACGAAAATCATTTAATCTTCTTTACTTGCTTCTTTTTTACTAAAAAATGTTCCTTTAAAAATACAAGCATATAACCGGTACTTTTGATGAAGTTGAATCCTAAAATTTTATAGTAAATGTTGAAGTTGAATTTCAACATTTCAAGCTTATTCCTGGAGATAGATCCCTTTCTTACCCGATATTTCGCTAAACATTGTTGAATCCCTAACGCCGGTCCACCCTTTTTTACAGCTTCCAGCCATAGCGCCCAATCCTGTCTTTTCCTAATTTCGGGAGCATAGATCTTACCTAGTTTTTTAACGCTGTAAATTCCGGTAAGGTTGCCCAGGTAATTTGATTTGAGCAGTTTTTGATAAGTTAAAGTTGTTAGAGCTTCAATGATTTCATTTCTGGAATTTCCATTTTCGTCTATTTGTAGATAACTGGAAAAGCAAACCGAAGCATCCTGCTCCTGCATTATTTGAAGCTGGATTTGTAGCTTTTTAGGTTTCCATTGGTCATCTGCATCCAAAAAAGCTATAAAATCGCCCTGCGCAGCTTTAATTCCTTTATTTCGACTTATTCCTGTGCCGAAATTGTTTTGATTTTGAAGTATATTAATTCGAAAATCTTGCTTTGCTAGTTTTTCAGCTTTAGAAAAAGTAGTATCTGTAGAAGCATCATCAATAATAAACAATTCCCAATTGGAATATGTTTGAGCAATCACTGATTCCACGGCGGTTTCAATAAAATCTTCCGCATTAAAAGCGGGCATAATTACTGAAACCAAAGGATTATCCATAATTTGATTTAACGTCTTATATGCCCTGAAAAATCTTTGTGCTCACTTTTTTCCAGTTCTTCCGCACTCAGGCTTTTAAAATAATTGTAAGTGATTTTCATTCCTTCACTTCGAGAAACTTTTGGTTTCCAGCCTAAAACCTCTTTTGCTCTACTAATATCGGGTTGTCTTTTAAGCGGATCGTCTGCAGGAAGTTCTTTGTACACGATTACCTGATCGGTACCGGTAAGTTTCAGAATTTCTTCAGCAAAATCTTTAATGGTAATTTCATCTGGATTTCCAATATTCACAGGATCGGAATAATCGCTTAGCAACAACCTATAAATTCCTTCAATTTGATCGTCTACATAACAAAAAGAGCGCGTTTGTAAACCATCACCAAAAATAGTGAGATCTTCCCCACGAAGTGCCTGACCTATAAACGCAGGAATTACACGGCCATCGTTTAAACGCATCCTGGGACCATAAGTATTAAAAATCCTCGCAATCCTGGTTTCCAAACCGTGAAAGCGGTGGTATGCCATAGTAATAGATTCCTGAAAACGCTTAGCTTCATCGTAAACTCCACGCGGACCTATGGTGTTTACATTTCCGTAATATTCTTCATTTTGAGGATGAACTTGTGGGTCTCCATAAACTTCAGAAGTGGAAGCAATAAGAATTCTGGCGTTTTTCTCTTTCGCCAAACCAAGACAATGCAAAGTCCCAACTGATCCAACTTTTAAAGTTTGGATTGGAATTTTTAAATAATCTATAGGACTGGCGGGAGAAGCAAAATGTAAAATGTAATCCAGTTTCCCGGGAACGTGAATAAACTTAGTAATATCGTGATGAAAAAATTCAAAATTATCCAGCTTAAAAAGATGCTCAATATTCTTAAGATCGCCGGTTATAAGGTTGTCCATCCCAATAATATCATAACCTTCTTTAATAAACCTATCGCATAAATGCGAGCCTAAAAACCCGGCAGCACCGGTAATGAGTATTCTTTTTGCCATATTTTAAATTTGGTTGAAATTAATGAAATTCTTTCAGAATTAAGCATTTATCAATTTTTCGAGACTCACTTTCCAGTTAAGAATCGGTTTTGAAAATTGCTGTTCAATTTTGCTTTTATCCAGGACGCTATATTCAGGTCTTGCGGCAATGGTCTTAAAATTATTGCTCTTATTTAAAACTATGTCTTCTGAATTTCCCGTACATTCTAAAATCGTCTTTGCAAAATCGTACCAGGTAGCTTCGCCTAGATTGCTGAAATGATATAAACCAAAATCTTTATTTTCTGAAGCGATTATTTCTAAAACAAATTCAGCGAGGTCATTAGCATTTGTTGGCGTACCGGTTTGAGAAGTGGTAATATTGAGCTCCGCATTCTCTTCTATTTTTCTAAGTATCGTCTTATAAAAATTATGCCCGAATTCTGAATACAGCCAGGAAGTCCTAAAAATTAAATGTTCTTTTAAAACCTCAGCGATTAAATGTTCTCCCTTTAATTTTGAAGCGCCATAAATGTTAATAGGATTTGTCTTATCGGTTTCTATATAAGGTTTTTCAGCTTTGCCATCAAATACATAATCGGTAGAAAAATGAACTAAAGTTGCCCGATTTTCATTACAAACCTCAGCCAGGTTTTTCGCTCCTGTTGCGTTAATTTTAAAGGCTTTTTCTTCTTCAGATTCGGCTTTTTCAACATTGGTATAAGCTGCGCAATTAATTACCCAATCAAATTTTATTTCAGAAAATAGTTTTTCAAGTTTCGGTTTATCTGTAATATCTGCTTCCGAAGAAGATTTAAAAACAAAATTGCATTCAGTATAATTTTTCGAAATCTTTTTAAAACAAGCTCCCAATTGGCCAGAAGCACCGGTAACGAGAACATTTTTCATTTAAAAATCTCTTTTAAACGTGGTTGTTTTAAATCTTTATCTGAAATAATCATTTCTTCCTCCGGGAATTCCCAATCTATCGACAGGTCAGGATCGTTATAAATAATGCCTGCTTCAGAACCGGGATAATAATATTCATCGCATTTATAAGCAAAAACCGATGTTTCAGAAAGTGTTACGAAACCATGGCCAAAGCCTTTGGGAATATACAGTTGATATAAATTCTCGTGATCAAGAATAACTTTAAAACTCTTTTTAAACGTTGGCGATTCCGGCCTCAAATCTACCACCACATCTAATACTCTTCCATAAATAGCACGTACCAGTTTGGTTTGGCCAAATTCCCCGGTTTGGTAATGCAAGCCACGCAAAACCCCTTTATTGGAAATAGATTGATTATCCTGAACAAACTCTTTTTCTATGCCAGTTAATTCTATAAACTTCTTTTTGTGATAACTCTCCAAAAATAGACCGCGTTTATCTCGAAAAATATCGGGTTTTATGATGAAACAGTCTTTTAAAGGTGTTTCTTCAACTTTCATAAATTAAGATTTAAAGATTTGTTCCAGGATCTTTTCTGTAATTAAATAAGTAGGTTTTACACCCGTGGTTCCCAATCCTCCAGAAGCTAATGTACTACCGGTTTCTAATGGATTATCTGAAGCGTAATAAGCATATCTCACCTTCACGTCACTATTAATACTGCCTCTTAATTTTGAAGCCGCCTGAATAGCTTTTTGGTAATGTGCACCTTCCATCTCCAGTCCACTCACATTCCAGGTAGAATCGTGAAAGAATTTAAGAATATCGCGATTTTGAAGTGAAGTTCCTAAAACGGTGATCATCGCACCATCTACTACAGCAATATCGCTCTCTTCAAGATCGGCACGACTAAGTTCATTTTTAAAAGGATAGTTATCTGCAGTTCCTTCAAATAAATGGGCAGAAGGGATCATAATATCGCCTTTTCCACCTTCAAGAATCCCGGCTTTCCCCATAATAGAGATAGATTCTACATTCATTTTAATCTCGTTGCCTTCAAAATTGTAAGGTTTCAGCAGCTCATCCATAGTTTCATAAGCCTGCTCTCCAAAAGCATAATCCATCACGATAATAACAGGTGCCTCTTCTTCGGTTTTAATATCCCATGAGCCGTATTTTCCGTTTAATTTGGCGGTATCAAAAATTTGCACGTCAATATTGGTTCCACTTTTATCTTCTAAAAAGGTCATCCCATTATCTAAAGCAGATTTCATTACTTTGCTTCTCAACTCGCCATTGGTACTATTACTTAGCAATTCGTAAATTTCCAGTGGCTTTTTCTTTTTGAGTTCGGTTTTTAAGGCTGAAGGCGTATAAAGCGTGTTCATTACACTATGCATATTCGCACTAATAATGTGCAACGGCCGGTGCATTAAATTCTCTTTTATAAGATGTTGCTTAATATTATCGGCCCAAATCTCGCCATGAATATGGTGCCCCAAACGCTCACGTAATACTGGACTAAAAGTTATAATTCTTTTATCGTTATTTACCGTCTCTGCAATTGCCAGCTTCCCTAACCAGTAAATTATATTTAAAAACCGTTCAGGGTTTCCCGGTAAGGAGAACTTTGGATAGATATCCTGAACCTCATAGAAAGTTCGGCCTAAAATATTTGCAGTGTGAGTTAAAGCGATTTCGCGTTGTGCCTGGTCTAAAGGTTCTTCCTGTAAAACAGCTTTTTCCAGTTTTTGCCAGTCTCTGGTAACGCTACCTTCTTCATCTATAATTACGCGACGCATTATTTTATGAGATTCTACGAACAGAAAAGTAAGGTGTGTAAGAATATCATAGATCTCAGAACGGCCACGGGTTATTTCAATATTCATTTGCTCATCGTCTATCCTATAGCAGTTACGCCGACGTTTAGGCGGAACAATGGGCTTAAAATGCGAATTACCATAACCTTCATCACTGGTAAGGTTTATAAACCTGCATTCTTCAATTCCTTTTGGCAAACGGTCTATCACGTAAAGCAATCCGCTTAATTCGGCTTTATCATCAGCAATAGAACCATAAATTTCGGGACGAAGAATAAGTAAAGATTCCCTTAGCGTTTCCCCGGAAACTCCCATAGGTTTATAAAAACCACGATTAAAAAGGTGACGCATGGTAATATACATACGTTCTATGGCGTGGGTACTTTCCTGGGCGCGGGTGCGGCCTAGTAATTTTAGATTTATCATTTTTTTTATGCTTTTATTATTTTCTCCAGAACTTCAGCAATTTTACGATCGTTGGCCAGGCGTGGCAGTTTATTTTGCCCGCCCAATTTGCCAATAGATTTCATATACTGCTGAAAACCGTTTTCCGGAACTCTTGATATTTTTAATGGCTGAAGTATCTTCCCTTCAATAAGATCAAAATAGTAAGAATTTTGCTTTTGAAGACTTTCATCCAGAGTTTTACTGAATTTCGCCAGATCTTCAGGCTCTTTTTCAAATTCTATAAACCACTCATGATAGGGTAATTCTTCATTTTTAGGGGTAATTTGAGGCGCTACCGTAAACTCGCTAATTCTCGCCTTGGTTGCTGCAGTAGCTTCCTGCATTGCTTCTTCTACTTCTTTAGCGATCACGTGTTCCCCAAAAGCCGAAATAAAATGCTTAATCCTTCCTGAAACCATTACTCGGTAAGGATTTGTACTTGTAAATTGTACCGTATCTCCAATATTGTAAGCCCAAAGGCCCGCATTTGAAGAGACCAGCATTACGTAATTCACACCCATTTCTACTTCGCCAACTGTAAGTCTTTTAGGATTTTCGTCGAAAAATTCATCTGCTTTTATAAACTCGTAGAACATTCCTGAATCAAGTTGCAGTAACATTCCTTTTTCGGTTTGTTTATCCTGAAAAGCGAAAAATCCTTCTGATGCAGGATATAATTCTATACTATCTACTTTTCTGCCAATAAGGTTTTCAAATTTAGAGCGGTAAGGTTCGTAATTTACACCACCGTAAATAAACAAGTCAAAATTCGGGAATAGCTCCCCTACTTTCTTTCCGGTTTTTTGCTGAAGTTTTTCAAAATACATTTGAACCCAGGAAGGAATACCGCTAATAACGCTCATATTTTCGTTTCGGGTTTCTTCTACGATGGCATCAACTTTAGTCTCCCAATCGTCAATACAATTGGTTTCCCAACTTGGCATCCTATTTTTCTGAAGATAGGAAGGCACGTAATGCGCCACGATCCCAGATAAACGACCTAGTTTTACACCGTTTTTCTCTTCCATCTCGGGACTTCCCTGGAGGAAAATCATTTTTCCGTCTACAAATTTAGCATTTCCGGTTTCAGCGATATAACATAAAATCGCATTCCTCGCCGCATTTATATGCGAAGGCATAGAATCTTTGGTAAGCGGAATATACTTGGCGCCACTGGTTGTACCCGAGGTTTTAGCGTAATATAAAGGTTTTCCCGGCCATAATACATCTTCTTCTCCGGCTACCATTTTATCTACATAAAAACGTAATTCTTCATAATCCCGAACCGGTACTTTTTTAGAGAAATCGGCATAAGATTTAATATTTTTAAAATCGTGATCCTTTCCGAATTTTGTGTCTTTGGCTTTGTCAATTAGTTCCTGAAATACCTTCTTTTGTGTGGCTTCAGGTTTTGAAGCCCATTTATCTATTTTTTTGCGGATATTTTTAGCAAAAATCTTTGCTCCAAACGACTTTAAAGACATAAGTTTTTTTGAAATTAAATGGTATGCTATTACTTAAGCAACAGCTTAGCGCTGCAAAGGTCGTGATTTATTAATCAAAATCAATATAATCTGTAGGGTCTACGGGCACGGCTTCATTCCAAAGCTCAAAATGTAAATGAGGGCCGGTAGTATATTCTCCGGTAGAACCGGCAGTTGCAATAACTTCTCCCCTTCTCACATTTTCGCCCTGTTCTTTAGATAGGGAAGCGTTGTGCTTGTAAACAGATAACAACCCATATTCATGCTTAATAATAATTACGTAACCGGTTTCTGTAGTCCATTCTGAAAAAATAACACGACCATCGGCTACAGATTTAACCGGAGTGTTCTTAGCAACCACAATATCTACAGCATAGTGTTTGTCTTTAGCATCATAGCCTTCAGAAATTGAACCTTTAACCGGTGGAAATAAAGAAAAATCTATATTATCTGTAGCAGAGGGCAACACGTTGTATTTATCTTCCTGGGCAACTTCTTCCCGCAAAAGAGAATCGGCGCGAGAGGGTTCAATGGCTTCAATTTCCTGCTCCATAATAGGATTTTCTAAAAGGGAATCTCTATGCAAACTGGAAGTATCGGCTTTACCTGTAAGTACATTTTTTATAGAACTTAAATATTGATTATTAAGTTTTAAAACCTGCTGTAGGGAATCTGACTGGTAAGCTAATTGAGAAGCCTGTTGTTTTAATTGCGCAGAAGAATAACCGGGAATATATTCTTTAAGCGGAGTAAAAGCGATAATATATGTAGTGGCTGCAATAAGAATTATAGCACTTAAAGTAATAGTGACAAAAACATTGAGCCGCGTTAATTTAAAAGAGAGTTTTTCCTCAAAAGTATCTTCATTTAAAACCACCATACGGTATTTATGAAGTAACTTCCTGGTTATTTTTTTCCTGTCCTTTTTATTTTTAGCCATAATTCATTTACAAATATAATTTAAAATTTGTGTCACTTAATGAAGTTCATAAACATACTCCCAATTTTGAGCCATCCTGCTGATATGAAGAATGAATTTAGCGGTAAGCTCCTTTATATTTTATATAACCTAAGTCAAGTATAACTTAAATTTAAGCTATATTAACGTTGAAATTGCTTTATTCTTGTTAAGTTTGTAATATTAAATCATATATTATGAACGCATTTATTTTACCATTAGCCATTGGTGCCCCACAAATAATATTAATTGTTGTGGTAATTTTGCTTCTATTTGGAGGCCGAAAAATTCCTGAATTGATGAGAGGATTAGGTAGTGGAATTAAAGAATTTAAAGACGCTTCTAAAGACGAAGACGGCGAAAAGAAAGTTCCATCTGATGATAAGAATTTTTCTAACGAGAAAAAATAGACAAATACCTACCTTATAAAAAAAGCCCGAACTTTTTAAGTTTGGGCTTTTTTATTTGTTAAACGTAAAAGGTAAATATTATTCAATATCGGCCGATTGCAGGATAGCATCCAATTCAAACATATTGTCCCGTTTTCCTCTAGATGGAGAGAAAACAAAGCCTTCAATAACTAAAAAGCGATCATTTGCTTCATCTTTAATAGCATAGTTTAAAAATGGCCCAGCCATAAATGCGCCCTTTACCTCCCAGGTTCCACGGGTTTCATAAGCGAATTTTCCATCAATTTCAGTTTCAAAAAGATAAGGAGCGTAAGCTTCTTCCGTGATCATATGAGTTCCTTCCGTAGGGCCGGGAATATGTGCTTTTCCAATTGAATCACGCATTTTTATGATATTACCAATGGTATTGGTATCGGCCTCAATTTGATTAATTGGAACTTCATAAATAAGGATTTCCATATTTCCTTTTGGAATCTCTTTTCTTATCCAAACAAAATCTTCTTCTTCCAGGGCATATCTGTAAGCAGAAGGAAAATCAAGTGATAAACCGAACTTTTCTTCCAACTTACCATCCTTTTTAAGCGACTTTCGCATTCGGCGTTGCTTCTCTTTCATTTCAGTCTCCTTAAAGGCTGAAACCAGCTTTTGGGAACTTTCATTAATCACATGAACAAGTTCTTCTTCGCTTTCACCAGAGATAATTACCCCGGTTTGCGGGCGGGCATAAAGATCTTTTACAATCCTGGCCCCGGCATCATCACCTTCCTGTACAGAGATAAACGAACGGTTTCTTCGCACAAAACCACTAAATGTTTCAGGGGGAATTTGGCTTAAAGAGAACATTGGCTCCTCCTGCGGAAGACCTTCTACCGTAGCGGCAAAATTATTCCTTATCGCTTCCCCAACCTGGCCTTCCCAAAGCTCATTTTCAATGATTAAGGTAATTTGATTAATATTTCCTGAAGAATCTGAAAGGATACGTTCTTCTGCTTTATCTCCATTTTCATTACAAGAGACTAGAAAAACTAAACTGAATAGAAGAAATAATGTTTTTTTCATTGTTTTTAGTTTGGTTTGAAATGATTAGCCCTTAGAAAGTTTAAGTTTCATACCGGGTTTTAGGCTGTTAGCGCCCATATCATTCCAAGACCTCAAATTCTGTACCGTAACTCCCGGAAATTTCCTGGAAATGCTCCAAAGTGAATCTCCTTTCTTTACCGTATAGGTTTTTGCACTATTTTTCTGGCTATTTTCAGCAGCAACATTTTGAGAGCTTACACCGGGTTTTCGTGGGTAGATAGTAAGATACTGGCCAATTCTAATATTATTGCCTCTCAGGTTATTCCAGCGCCTAATACTGCTCACTCCTACCCCGTATTTTTCAGCAATTTTTCCTAAATAATCGCCACTTTTTACGCGATACCTAACTTTATCTTCTGCTTTTACAAATTCAGGGAAAGCTTTTGCTTTCTTTTTAATATCCTCTTCGGCAAAATTATAGATCGCAGCCTCGTTGCTCACAAAAGCGCCACTAACGGTTGTAGGAAGCCTTATCATATAATTTTCATCCTCTATAAAAGGAATCACATCTAATTTATAACTCGGGTTCAAAAACTGAAGCGTCTCTTCTTCTACCCCGGTAACTTCAGAAATCTGCTCGAAAGTAATCAACTTCTTTACTTTGATCGTATCTGTTTCAAAAAATGCAATTTCTGGAGCTTGTGGCTGGAAATTATGCTCATCGGCATATTCAAAAAGATAGAGTGTTGCCAAGAATGCCGGTACATAACCAGCAGTTTCCCTTGGTAAAAATCGTCTTAATTCCCAGTAATTATTGGAACCGCCACTACGGCGAATAGCTTTAGAAACATTTCCCGGACCAGAGTTATAAGAAGCCAATACTAAGTCCCAATCTTCAAAAGAACGATATAGGTTTGCAAGGTATTTTGCGGCGGCTTCAGTAGACATTTGCGGATCCATACGCTCATCTACATAACTGCTTACATCAAGACCATGGGCCTTACCTGTTCTGTACATAAACTGCCAAAGTCCGGTAGCACCCACCCAGGATTTTGCTCTTGGGTTTAAAGCCGATTCTACAATGGCCAGGTATTTAATTTCTAATGGAATATCATACCTATCCAATTGCTGTTCAAACATGGGGAAATAATATTCGCTTAAAGCCATAAGGCGCTCCATAGCTTTCTTATTTCGTTTTAAGTAGGAATTTATCACACTTTCCAGTACCGGATGGTATTGGACGTTAAAAGGTGTACGGGCATTTAATTTAGCAAGCCTGGCCTTTAAAGTATCGGTAGGAAGTTCTTTATTAACCTCGTCTTCATAATCCTGTTCCCTGATGCTTTTATACATCGTATCAAAAAGATCTGAATTGGTAAGCTGTGCTCTCCAAACAGAATCAATTTCGGCTGCACGAGGTAGATCTTCCAGCGATACCGAAGAAGAGTCCCTAATCACAGCCGAAATTGGTAATTTATCCCTGAATTCAGGGTCTGGATGAGCAAGAATAATTTCACTGCTATCTACCTTTTGGAAGATTTGTACTCTAAAATTAGCTTTCTCTACCTGCTTTCCCTTTGTTTCTTCCTGTGCATGCAAGCTAATTCCAAAAAAGAATACAAGAGATAAAATTATATGCTTAACCATAATATTCAAGATTTTTAAAAGAACGTAAAATCGAAATTTTTAGTACGTCTATCTCCCTATTGCCTGGATACCTGGCAGGGATTTTCCTTCTAACATTTCTAGCATAGCTCCACCACCGGTAGAAACATAGCTTACTTTATCTTCAAAACCGAATTTTTTTACTGCCGCAACAGAGTCTCCTCCGCCAACTAGAGAGAATGCTCCGTTTTTAGTTGCTTCAGCAATTGAGTTTCCTAAAGCTACAGTTCCTTTTGAAAATTTATCCATTTCAAAAACTCCAAGCGGACCATTCCAAAGGATAATTCTTGATTTTTTTATTACAGCATCAAAGTTCTCGATACTTTCAGGACCGGCATCAAGTCCCATCCAACCATCTGGAATTTCATTTATCTTGCTAACATCTGTGGTAGCCTGTTCAGAAAAACTATCGGCAATAATAGAATCTACCGGAAGATGAACCTGTACGTTCTTAGCTTCAGCCTTTTTAAGAATTTCTAAGGCTAATTCCTGCTTATCTTCTTCAACGAGAGAATTTCCTATTTTTCCACCTTTGGCAAGAATAAAGGTATAGGCCATTCCGCCTCCAATAATCAAATGATCTACTTTATCAAGAATATTCTCAATTACGGTAATTTTAGAAGAAACTTTAGCTCCTCCTAAAACTGCGGTTACCGGTTTTTCTTTACTATGAAGTACTTTATCCAGGTTCTTGATCTCTTTTTCTAATAGATGCCCAAAACATTTGTCGTCAAAATACTTAGCTACTATTGTAGTAGACGCGTGGGCACGGTGAGCGGTACCAAAAGCATCGTTCACATATATATCACCTAATTTAGAAAGCTTTTTTGCAAAATCTTCATCACCGGCTTTTTCTTCCTTATGAAATCTAAGATTTTCAAGTAATAAAATTTCTCCGGGTTGCAAATTATCGGCTGCAGCATTAACTTCCTCTCCAACACAATCGTCCACAAATTTTGGCTCTACTGCAATAACTTCTGCAACTTTTGTGACAATATGTTTTAAAGAATATTTTTCTTCTCTGCCCTCTGGTCTGCCAAGATGCGACATTAAAACAACGCTCCCACCATCTTCCAAAATTTTAAGAATAGTTGGTTTTGCCGCCTCAATTCTATTAGCATCAGTTACTTCCTGATCTTTGTTTAATGGAACATTAAAATCTACTCTTATTAAGGCCTGCTTATCTTTAAAATTAAAATCGTTTAAAGTCTTCATTTTCATTTCTTTTTTTAAAACCTAAAATTCTGGTTTGGTTGATTAACATTAAGCACAACCGACTTTCATTCAGCTTGTGCTATTTACAAATATAAATTTTTCCGAAGACATTAAAGTGTATATAAATTTTATATTTGCTTATGCTTTTTGAAGAAATAATAGGTTTACAGCATTTAAAGAAACATCTTACGACCACTTCAGATAATGGCCGTGTTCCGCACGCGCAGTTATTTGTTGGAAAAAGTGGTAGTGGTACTTTACCTCTGGCCATTGCTTACGCACAATACATACTTCGCAAAAATAAGGAAGGAGAAAACAATTCTGGAAACAGCAATTGTAATGAGCGATTTAAAAAATTGGCGCATCCCGATCTCCATTTTGCATTTCCCGTTGCTGCCAATCAAAAAATAAAAAAACATCCTGTTTCTTCTCACTTTATAGAAGAATGGCGGGAATTTATAAAAACCAATCCCTACGGAAGTTTATTCGAATGGTACCAAAAACTTGGAATTGAAAATAAACAGGGTCAAATTGGTGTAGACGAAGCCCAGGAAGTAGTTAAATCGCTTTCCTTAAAAGCATATGAAGGCGGATTTAAAATTATGATCATTTGGATGGCCGAAAAGATGAATACCGCGGCTGCCAATAAATTGTTGAAATTAATAGAAGAACCACCAAACAATACGCTGTTTCTTCTAGTGACCGAAGATGAAGAACAGATTATACAAACCATACGGTCTCGTTGTCAAAAACTACATTTCCCTCCTTTACCGGAAGATGAAATTGCCGCATTTTTAGAAAAAAATGAAAATTGTACTAAATCTGAGGCTTTAAAAATTGCCCACCAGGCCAATGGTAGTTATACCCAGGCTTTACATTTATTACAAAAAGATAGCGGAGATCAGCAATTTGAAACCTGGTTTATCAATTGGGTGCGTAGTGCATTTAAAGCTAAAGGAAATCGATCTACGGTTCTTGAACTTATTGCCTGGAGCGAAGAAATTGCAGGAATGGGCAGGGAATCTCAAAAGAGCTTTTTATTGTATTGCATAGACTTTTTCCGCCAGGCCTTAATGCTCAATTATAAAGCTGAAAAACTGGTCTATCTTGAACCGGCAACACCTGGATTTAAACTGGAGAAATTTGCGCCCTTTGTTCACGGTAATAATATTAAAGATATTATTGAAGCTCTTGAAGAAGCCATTTATCACATTGAAAGAAACGGAAATGCAAAGATTATACTAACCGATCTTTCTATAAGACTAACCCGATATTTACATAAAAAAGCCGCTTAAAATTATGGAGAACCTTTACGCGAATATTACCGAGATTCTTATTCTTTTATTTATTCTAATTACATTTTTACAATCTGGAATAGATAAAGCTTCAGACTGGAAAGGAAATACCGGTTGGTTAAAAGAGCATTTTTCAGGAACATTTCTTGCCGGGCAGGTGCCGCTTATGGTCGGAATAATTATGATAATTGAGATCATTACAGGCTTTGCCACTATTCTTGGAATTATATGGCTAATCGCTTATAATGATCCTACAATAGCGCTTTACGCTTGCATCCTGGCTGCTATCACTCTTTTAATGTTATTATTCGGACAAAGAATTGCTAAAGATTACGCCGGTGCCTTTACATTAACCGGCTATTTTATCGTAGTGATCTTTGGAGTTTACTTAATGTCTTAAAATAGAAAGAGGTCTGAGAAGTTTTCTAAACTCGTCATCCTGAACTTGTTTCAGGATCTAGGTTAAAATTAACTTAGAAGCTGAAACAAGTTCAGCTTGACGAAAAGAATTACTTCTCAGACCTCTTTTAAAAACTCATAACTTTAGTCTAGTTCTTGTTATAAGTCTCATTCAAATTATCAAGAATTTCCTGTGTTAGATCTTTCCCATCTTTCGCATACATAATATTGGCAGACTCGTTAGAACCAAAAATGTAGGTGTAGCCATTCTCCTCTCCGTAATCTGCTACATAATCCTTAACTTTATCTACAATAGAATCTATAACAGCATCGCTCTGCTCTCTTAGGCGACTACCTTGCATTTGCTGTTGCTGTTGGATTCTTTGCTGCTTTTGCATTAACTCCTGCTCTTTTTCCTGGCGTTGCGCCTGAGACATAGAATTCATTTCCTGTTGGTAAGCCTGAACTTCCTGCTGAAATCCTCTGGCAATAGAATCTAATTGTCTCTTTACCGAATCTGATTTAGAAGTAAAGTCAGCTTCAACATCTTTCATTTCTTTGTACTCCTGGATAAGTTTTGTGGTATCTACATAAGCCGTTTTTTCCTGGTCACAGGAAGTAAGCAAAACAGCAACTACCAAAATCATTAAAAGTTTTTTCATCATTAATTGAATTTGTTTGCCGCAAATGTATGAAAGTTAAATTTTCGATTTAAATCAAAACTGACTTATGAAGTATATATAAGAAATTCTTATATATAAAATTATAATGATAAGTTTAATAGATTAAAAATGACTTAAATAGCTTAGAAATAAGCTTATTTCTCAAAATAACCCTAATTGTATATTATAATAAACTCAAAACAGTCTTAAACGCGCTTAAAACACGTTTTTTAGCATTTCTTGAAGAAATAGACGAGAGAAGAATACTCTGAAGTGCCTTGTGCTCTTAAATTTGATTCCAGGCCATTTTTAAAAGCTTTTATCATATTTGATTTTCCAGTTTTGTTTTTTTCTGAAAGTAAACTCACATAGAAGGAATCAAAAACAAGAGGTTTGGTATTAAGTTTTTCAAAATTATGCTTTTTGAATAACCCGGTAATTCCAGTTTGAGAAAAATGCCAAAGATGTCTGGGCACATCGTAAGCCGCCCAATATTCTTTATAATATTCCGCATCAAAACTTTTAAAATTCGGAACCGCGATAACCGCTACCCCATTTGATTTTAATAAACGGTATAATTCTTTTACCTGAAAATCGAAATCTGGAACGTGCTCCAAAACATGCCACATAGAAATTACATCAAAAGAACTATCCTCAAAGTAAGATAATTCTTGCTGAAGCTCAATCCCTTTTTCAGCAGCTAATTTTCTTGCCTGTGCATTTGGTTCAATGCCTTCAACATTCCATTTCTTTCTTTTGGCAGTTTGTAAAAAATCTCCGGTGCCGGCACCGATATCTAATAAGTTATTTCCTTTAGCAACTTTATTGATCCACTTTAACTTCTGCAGCAGCATAAAATTTTTAACCGCCTGGTAAATTTTATCGGTTAGAGTTTTACTGGAATCTGTATGAGAAATATAATTTTCACTTTCGTAGTAAGCCGAAAGATTTTCCGGTTTTGGAATGGTTTCTAAAATTTCAAAATCACTTCTCTTTTGTAATTGAAATTCCTCTCCAGAAACTAAATGATCTTTACAGGTTAAATGAAAACTTTTATCGCTCATTAAAAGAATTTTTGATCGGGATTATTCACGGTAAAGTCTCTAAACTCCTCACGCATTTCAGTTAATTGTTCGAGTAACGGTTTTTGAAAAATAGAACTTTCTTCTAAGTGATCTACTCCGGTTTTGTCGGTTACTGTAATACCAACAAAAAACTTTATATCGCTCTCTCTACTTTCAACGCCTTCTCCAAAAAAGAGTCCGGTGAGATCCATATACTCTTCCCTATCTGAATAATCAAAAACGGTGACAATAAATTCGTGGTCTGATCCCTCTAAAAAACTTGTTTTAAAATTCATTAAATCATCTTCAATATCTAAGGCAAAATAATTCCTAAACCAATCTCTTGTTTTTTGCACCTTAATAGGACTACTAAATTTAAAAGAAGTGTAATCAAATTTATCTTCGGGAGAATTTAATTCTGAAGTCTTAATTTCCTTTACAGAATGCGTAGTAATTATGCAGGATTGACAAATCAAAAATGTAAAGAGTAATAAGAAGCTCTTATTCCCTAAACTCGCTTTTAAAAAATGAAAAATGTGATTGATCTTTAATATTTTTTCAAGTTAATCCTGTATGATTTATCTACACAAAGTACTTCAAAAATTAAATTGTTCCACGTGGAACTTTTAAAATTATCTTCCCATATAAACCAACAAAACAGAAATATCATTAGGACTCACCCCGCTTATTCTTGATGCCTGTGAAATTGATGTAGGTTGAATTTTATTTAGTTTTTCCCGTGCCTCAAAAGACATAGATTTGATCTTAGAATAATCAAAACTATTCGGAATTTTTACATCTTCCAACCTGTTTAATTTATCGGCATTATTTTTTTCCTTCTCGATATATCCGGAATACTTTACCTGAATTTCGGTCTGTTCTAAAATCTCGGTATTCAAATTATTCTCCTGAATATATTCTTCTACTCCAGGGAAATTTCGAACATCATCCATTGTAATATTCGGGCGGGAAAATATTTTAAAGATCTTATCGCTTTGTTTCATCGGAGAAGAATTATTCGCTTCCAAAATAGGATTTGCATCCTCGTGAGAAACACTTTTATTCTTCAGGAAATTGACAAAATCGGAAGACTTTTCTTTTTTCTCTTCCATTTTTCGCATACGCTCTTCAGAAGCCAAACCTAATTTATAAGAGCGTTCTGTCAATCTAAAATCGGCATTATCCTGCCGTAATAAAGTTCTATATTCAGCACGAGAAGTAAACATTCTATAAGGCTCTTCTGTACCCTTAGTAATAAGATCGTCTATAAGAACCCCTATATAAGCTTCGTTTCTCTTAATGATAAATTCTTCCTTCTCCTGAACCTTTAAAGCAGCATTTATTCCTGCCATTAATCCCTGGCAAGCGGCTTCTTCATAACCCGTAGTTCCATTAATTTGACCGGCGAAATATAGTCCGTCAACCAACTTGGTTTCTAAAGTATGTTTCAACTGCGTAGGTGGAAAATAATCATATTCTATCGCATAACCAGGTCTAAAAAATTTCACATTTTCAAATCCAGCTACAGATCGTAAGGCTTTAAATTGAACATCCTCTGGAAGCGAAGTAGAAAAGCCATTTACATAAACTTCTACCGTATTCCATCCTTCTGGTTCAACAAAAAGTTGATGCCTATCCTTATCAGCAAACCTGTTTATTTTATCTTCTATACTTGGGCAATATCTAGGTCCAATACTTTGAATACGTCCATTAAACATTGGGGATCTTTCGAAGCCATCTTTAAGAATTTCGTGCACCTCTGGCGAGGTGTAAGTCATATAACAAGAACGCTGTTTTTTTAAAGGCTGGGTTTCATCTAAAAAAGAAAATTTAGAAGGAACATCATCCCCGGGTTGCTCCATCATTTTAGAATAATCTAAAGATCTGCCATCTACTCTTGGCGGTGTTCCAGTTTTCATTCTACCAGATTCAAAACCTACATCAACAAGATCTTTCGTGATTCCGGTTGCGGCTCTCTCTCCTGCTCTACCGCCTCCAAAATTCTTATCCCCAATATGAATTAATCCATTTAAAAAAGTACCATTGGTTAGCACCACAGATTTAGCGCGAATTTCCAAACCTAAAGAAGTTCTTACACCTTTAAGTTCGTTGCCTTCTAAAATCAAACCGGCTACCATTTCCTGGTAGAAATCCAGATTTGGGGTTTGCTCTAATCTGAGTCGCCAATGCTCAGCAAACATCATACGGTCGCTTTGCACCCTAGGACTCCACATTGCAGGTCCTTTAGATTTGTTAAGCATTTTAAATTGAATGGCACTGGTGTCACTAACCAATCCGCTGTAACCACCCATTGCATCAATCTCACGCAAAATTTGTCCTTTTGCAATCCCGCCCATAGCAGGATTACAACTCATTTGCGCAATATTCTGCAGGTTCATCGTCACCAACAAGGTTTTAGAACCCATATTTGCGGCGGCGGCGGCGGCTTCGCTTCCAGCGTGACCAGCACCTACTACAATAACATCATATTCACTTTCGAACATAAAAATTCTTCTTTCTAAATTTATTGTTCCACGTGGAACAATCCAATCTTTTCGTCTTCCTTCTGTCGCATTAAAGCGTCTTCACTTTCAGTCTTATCTCCATATCCACATAAATGCAAAATCCCGTGGATCATAACCCTTTTAAGTTCATCAGAAAAATCAACATTATACTCTTTCGCATTTTCGGTTACACGATCTATACTAATAAAAATATCCCCGTTCAATTCGTCTCCTTCAGAATTATCAAAAGAGATAATATCGGTGTAAGTATCGTGATCCAAAAATTTGAGATTGATCTTATACAAATAATGATCGTCGCAAAAAATATAATTAATCTCTCCAAGTTGTTTTTCTTCTGAAGAGATTACTTTTCTAATCCAGGTATCAAAAGATTTTTCTTCCTGCAACTCGAAATCATTTTCCGAATAAAAATTAATTATCTGTTCGCTCAAAATAGGTTTTTACTTTCTGTTTATAAATTTCGCGCAAAGGTAAGCTTTGTCTATTTAAAATTTCGATAGAATTGAAATATTCTTTAGCCTTAATACTTTGATCTTTAGAGCGGTTATCAAACTGCTGAAGATTGGTTTCAGACTCTCGCTTATTATTTTCTCCCTGCTGCAAACGCGCCTCTTCATATTCCATCAATTCGTGTTCCAATTGCTGCAATTTCTGAAGGTTTTCAGGATCAAAACCTTTATCCAAAAGTTGTTCCTCTGCATCCTTCATTTGTTCTTCAATTTGTTTTCCCTGTTGCGATCCTTCTTTTTCATTTAATTCCTGTAAGCTTTGCCGCAGTTCCTGCTGAGCCTTATAGATCTCAAACAAGCCTTCCATCTCCTCTTCTCCCATTCCTTCCCCGGGTTTCTTTCCTTCATTCTGTTCTCCTTTTTGTTGTTTTCCCTGCTTCTGGAATTCTTTATTAATCTCCTGCTGCTTTTTAATAATATCCTGAAGTTGAAATTCTGAATTTTCTCCCTGCCCTTTTCCTAATTGTGGATTTGCCTGTTGTTGCATCATCGACAGAATTTCACTTAGCATATAAGCTAAATCATTTGCACCGGTTACCACATATTGCTGGCTTGCGGTTCCCTGGGGTAATTCATTCTCCGCAAGCCGCTCAAGAGATTTATCTATGTCAAATTCAATATCGGTTAAGCTCTTAGTAATATTTTCGGTGATCATAGGGTTGCTTAGTGCAAGAGAATATAAACTGTCATCAATATGCCTAAAGTTTTCCCTAAGATCACTTTGTCTTCTAAGCCTGGCCGCGTATCCAGGATTATTGATATCTATTTTACCGAAGTCTTCCAATAACTCCTCCTGTTGAAATGAAAATGTGACCAAATTATCGAGTATTTGTCGAAGCGTTTCAATATCGGCCTTTAATTCTTCTCCACTTTGCTGCATGGAACGCTGCTGCATTTTTTGACTCATTTCTTTCATTTGCTGGGCAGCATTCTTCTGTTTTTCTTTTGCCTTTTCCCTGTCTCCTTTATCTAAATTCTCTTCTGCATCATTCAATTCTTTTTCTATGCTTTCTTCATCAATTTCTTCGCGCGGCAAATCGGTTGGCTTTTGTAAATCCTTATTATCATCTTCTAATTGATCCATTTCCTGCTTAAATTCTTCAAATTCTTCCCCAATTTCCTTTTGCTCCTCTAAAGATTCAGCATCAGAATTTTCTGACAGTTGATCTTGTTTTTCAGAAAGCTTATCCAAATCTCTCGCCAATTTTTGAAGTTTTTCTTCTACATAATAGCGTTTGGTTAATTCTAATAGCTGCTCTAAATTTCTTTCTTCACTTTGATTTCTTTTAGAAAGCTCTTCCAGTTTTTCTCCCAACTCTTCCCGGCTGATCTTATCACCCATTTCTTGCAACTCTTTCAATAGCGCTTCATTCTCCTGAAGGCGTTTTTCATTTCTATCCAAACGCTTTTTGAGTTTATCTTTTTCCAAAGAATCTGAATTCAATTCGTCCTTCTCCTTCTCAAAACTCTTCTTTAGTTTTTCAGAATAACTACGCATCATTTCAGATTGCTGCTTTTGGCGTTGAATAAAGTTTTGAAGTTTTTTACGCTGATTATAATCCAGGTTTTCATTTTCCTTTTGCAGGCGGTTAAGTTCATTTAATTCTTCTTCGGAAGATTTAATATCCTTTAAACTTTTACTTAGATTATTAATGGATTCACCCTGTTGTTTTAGCTTTTCTTCCTCAATTTTATCTGCTGTTTTTCTGCGGAAACTGAAGGTTGAACTTTTGGTACTTTTTGATCCATTAACTCCATCATTATCCCAAAGCTGAAAATAGAAATTATAGGTTTCTCCGGGTTTTAGATCCAAATTTCCGGGAAATGTGTAATGAAAATCATCAAAAGCGGCTTTAGAGATGGAAATCTCTTCTTTCTTAAGGCTATCTTCTTTATTTTCAATATAATAAACCATATTCAACCTGTTCAAACCATAATCATCTGAAAGTTTACCATAGAAATATTGTGTACTATTATCTGTACTATCCAGTTTCTGTTGAATTTCAATTACCGGATATTCATCCTTGATCACGTTTATAGAATAATCTAAAGCCTCAAAATTTTTGATCGTCTCATTTGAAGTGCTAACACTATAATCCAAACGGGAATAAACCGACTGGGTATATTGGAAAGCAGAGTTTTCAGCAGGAAGTTTTATTAAAGAATCTTTTGTTGAAAAATTGAGAATTTCGGTATTTCTCGTATTAAAATTCCAGGTGATTTTTGTGCCTTCAGGTACGTTTACATTTCCAGAGCCGCTCAAACTATCGTTAAGCTTTCCTATGTAATTGGGATAGTCAAACTTCATTTTAAAATCTAAAAGCTTGGGTACTTTTAGGGTTTCAAGAGTATATTCTTTAGAATTAATGCCGTTGGCACTCAATCTAAAATTTAAATTATTCTGAAGCCTTTTAAAAGTATATTCAAAACTTCCAGGGGCAACTTGTTTTAAAAAATAGGTTTGGCCGTTATAAGAAATTTCAGGCTTTTCGGGAGTAATATTTCCTTCTGCTTTTACCAGGATTTTATATTCAGAATTCTCCCTAGCTTTCAAAGAATCGTTTAAAATTATAAACCTGAATGGCGCAGGCGCTTCAAATTCGATATTATATTTTGCGAGTCTATCTAATGAAGAAGAAATTAGCTTAATATTTCCGGTTACTAAAAGTCCTAAAATCAATACTACCGGAAATAAGGCGTATTTTAAGTATTTCCTGTTCTCCTTATAATCTACAGCACGGGTAAATGGAACTTTATTTAGTTCGGCCGACTTTTGTTCAATCCCCGCTAATAATAATTCAGATTGTTGCGAATCTTTTTTAAGCTGAAGAATATTCAGCAATTTATCGTTTACTTCAGGAAAATGTGATCCGATAATTCTTGAAGCTTCTTCATCATTTATTCCGCTGGAAAATTTAAAGAGTTTCGTTAACGGGATTATAATAAAGTATCCCAAAAGCATCACCTCTACTCCAACAAAAATCCAGAATAAAAATGTTCTTGCTGATGGTTCTAACCACAGAAAATGTTCTACCGCCAAAACGCCTAGGAAATAAAGCAAGCCAATAGCCAGAAATAAGATAATTCCTTTCAGCAATTTATTCAGGTAAAACTTCCTGATAAAGGCAGCCAGCTTTCTTTTTATTTGATTGTAATTTTCCATAATTGAAGCTTAAAAATACAACAATTTTGACGGAGTGATTTACATAGTATTGATTCGGCTCTCATTAGGTTTCGTTTAATAAGGTTGTATCTTTGCAGTTAAAAACAAAACTAGATATGTCTGCTAAAGTTCGCGTGCGTTTTGCGCCAAGTCCAACCGGCCCTTTGCATATTGGCGGGGTAAGAACAGCTTTATATAATTATTTATTTGCCAAAAAACACAAGGGAGATTTTGTGTTACGTATAGAAGATACCGATCAAAACCGATACGTTGATGGTGCGGAAGATTATATTGTTGAATCGCTTAATTGGTGCGGAATTCCTTATGATGAAGGTCCGGGAAAAGAAGGTGATTACGGCCCTTACCGCCAGAGTGAACGCAAAGATATTTATAGAAAATACGCCGAAGAACTCCTGAAAAAGGGTCAGGCTTATTACGCTTTTGATACCGCTGAAGAGTTAGACGCACATAGAAAAGACCATGAGGAAAAAGGCAAAACCTTTATCTACAACTGGCATAATAGAATGAAATTGCAGAATTCTCTTGCGCTTTCTGAAGACGAGGTTAGAGATAAATTAGATGCCGATGAGCATTATGTGATCAGATTTAAATCACCTGAAGACGAAAATCTTCACATAAAAGATGAAATTCGTGGTGAAATGGAAATTGACACCAGCACTTTAGACGATAAGGTTTTGTTTAAAAGTGATGGTATGCCAACTTACCACCTGGCCAATATCGTTGATGATCATTTAATGGAAATCTCTCACGTTATTCGTGGTGAAGAATGGTTGCCTTCGCTGGCGCTTCATTTTATGTTATACAGAGCTTTTGGATGGGATGCTCCTAAATTTGCGCATTTACCGCTTATTTTGAAGCCGCAGGGAAAAGGAAAATTAAGCAAGAGAGATGGAGATAAATTAGGTTTTCCGGTGTTTCCGCTAGAATGGAAAGATCCTAAATCAGGAGAAATTTCTGCGGGTTATAGAGAAGATGGATATTTCCCTGAAGCCGTTACCAATATGCTGGCTTTTTTAGGTTGGAATCCAGGTACTGAGCAGGAATTCTTTAAATTAAACGAACTGGTTGAAGCATTTGAAATAGACAGGGTTCATAAGGGCGGAGCTAAATTTGATCCCGAAAAAACCAAGTGGTTTCAGCAACATTATATGCACGAGGCAGATGACAAAGTAGTCGCTAAAAAGCTTGAAAAAATAATTGAAGAGAAGGAGATTAAGGTTTCTTCAGAATACGTTTTAAAAGTAGTTACCTTGATGAAAGAACGCGCTGTTTTTGTAAACGATATTTGGGACCAGGGTTATTTCTTCTTCCTCGCTCCTACTTCATACGATCCTAAAAATGCTAAAAAAGCATGGAAGGATGATACAGGCGATTTGATACAGGAATTAATTCAGGTTTTAGAAAAAAAGGAAGATTTTAAGGCTGAAAACGTTCAGGCCGAAGTAAAAGCCTGGATCCAACAAAAAGAAGTTGGTTTTGGCAAGGTAATGCAGCCTTTTAGATTAGCTCTAGTAGGCGCTATGCAAGGTCCAGATCTTTACGAAATCGCTGAAATGATTGGAAAAGAAGAAACCATTTCCCGTTTGGAAAAAGCGATAAAAACGCTGGGGTAAAATATTTGAAGCATACTTTTAAAGTAGGCTGTTTGAAAGCTCTTTAAGACGTCATCCTGAATTTATTTCAGGATCTAACATTTGAATAATTAGTTCATATTAGAAGCTGAAACCAGTTCAGCTTGACGAAAATTTAAAATCTTTCAAACAGCCTATCTTTGTTTTATTCCAATACGGCTAAGCAAACTACTTCAAACCAAGCTCACGAAGCATTATAGTTGGAAAATATATTTTGATTTCGAGATAAGCCTCCGTGTATTTGATCTCGATTATCGAGCAAAGTTTCACTATCTTGGTGAACAATCAATTCATAAATTTCAAATATGCTTAGCTACGTCTTCATCCCAATCATTATTGTTTTATTTCTGGTGATTCTTTTCAGCGGAATTTTCACTGTTCGTCAACAAAAAGCGGCGATTTTAGAACGATTTGGAAAATTTAAAAGCATTAAAAATTCCGGACTTCACTTAAAGATTCCCATAATAGATCAAATTGCCGGTAGAATCAATTTAAAAGTACAACAGCTGGATGTTCTGGTAGAAACCAAAACCAAGGATAACGTGTTCGTTAAGCTGAAAATATCGGTGCAATTCCAGGTAATTAGAACTAATATCTACGATGCTTTCTATAAACTTGAAAGTCCGGCAGACCAGATCACTTCTTATGTTTTTGATGTTGTAAGGGCTGAAGTTCCAAAAATGATTCTCGATGATGTTTTTGAACGAAAAGACGATATAGCTATTGCCGTTAATCGTGAACTCAACGAATCTATGCAAGATTATGGCTATGACATCATTAAAACGCTTGTAACAGACATTGATCCAGATGAGCAGGTAAAACATGCTATGAACAGAATAAACTCAGCAGAACGTGAGAAAGTGGCCGCAGAATACGAAGGAGAAGCCGAAAGAATACGAATTGTTGCTAAAGCTCGCGCTGAAGCCGAAAGTAAGCGTTTACAGGGACAGGGAATTGCCGATCAAAGAAGGGAAATTGCCCGCGGACTTGAAGAAAGTGTTGATGTACTTAATAATGTGGGGATAAACTCCCAGGAAGCTTCGGCTTTAATTGTGGTAACGCAACATTATGACACTTTACAAGCCATTGGCGAGGAAACCAACAGTAATCTAATTTTATTACCGAATTCGCCCCAGGCCGGCAGCGATATGCTAAATAATATGGTGGCTTCCTTTACGGCTTCTAACCAGATTGGAGAAGCTATGCGTAAGAAAAACGAAGAAATTGAACAGGAGAAAAAGAATCAGGATGATTCGAGAAGGAAATAATAAAACCTATTCTTGTGTAAATAAAAAAAGGTTTGAAGGTTTGTTTTTGAATCATACGTCATTCTGAATTTATTTCAGAATCTAACACTTTAGAACCTGAAACAAGTTCAGGTTGACGGGGATAAAAAACAAACTTTCAAACCCTAATAATATGTCTATAAGAAGTCCTTTAGCCTTTAACTTTAGCAGTTACCTTTCTTAAACCAGTAAGTTTTGTTACCGCTTTAAGAATAAAGGCTTTCTGTAAAATTGATCCTACCATACTCCCTGCAAGAGATAAAGGAGATAAAGCGCTTTTTGTGCGCTCTATATTCAATTTTATCTCCTCCTGGTCTATTTTGGTTTGAAGTTTCAGGATTTTTAGATCCCTATCTATTTCTTTAAATGAACTATATTCCTTCATAGCGATTAGTCGTTAAAAAATTTTCTTGAAACTTTTACCAAAAGTAATTTTTCAAT
The DNA here is from genome assembly GCF_002900095.1 of Salegentibacter mishustinae. Classification (NCBI taxonomy): domain Bacteria; kingdom Pseudomonadati; phylum Bacteroidota; class Flavobacteriia; order Flavobacteriales; family Flavobacteriaceae; genus Salegentibacter; species Salegentibacter mishustinae. Next base: position 515,736 of record NZ_LLKN01000002.1, read on the forward strand.
CGGTTTTTTTCCGAAAATTAGAACAAGGAGGAATAGTAAAAAATAGAATCCACCAACAATAAAGTAACCAGAAGACGGTGTACCTATAGCCTCGCTAATTACAATAGCCAGGGCTACAGAGATCAATATTAAAGCAAAAATGAAAAATATACCCAACAATAAACCCTGAACGAGACCAATGGCCCCCTTCATAGCAGATTTAAAGAATTGAAGCTTATAATATTCGGTATTGCTGTGAGCAAATGCCTTTAAATTATAATTTAACTCATCAATACTCCTGGATAATTTTTCAAATGCCATAAAAATGTTTCTATACTACTGCTTTGTTAGGTTTACCTTTATCTCCGCTATCGCCTTCTTTTTGTAGTTTGGCGTTCTGCTTTCTAAGCTCTTCCAATTTCGTTTCCATTGCAGTAAGAATATCATCTGCCTTATGGCTGGCTGAAGAAAGTGTTTCTTCTAGACGTGTTTCAAAATCTACACGAGCTTGCTTAGCTTTTTCAGTTAAATTAGAAGAAGTTTCAGTGTATTTTTTATTCAATTTATCCTGAGCCTTTTTGGACTCATCTTTTAATTTCTTACGGGTTTTTTCACCGCTATCTGGAGCATATAATAAACCTACTCCTGCTCCAATTGCAGCTCCGGTAATTAATGCTAATAGTGTACTTCCTGTATTTGCCATAATAGTTTTTATTAGTTAAGTTATTACTAAATCCAAATATACAAGATGGATTAAGCGTATGCTGTTAATAACCGGTTAATATGTTAAAATGCTTTACTAAAATATTCTTAAAAAGCCACTTAACCAAATGAAGAACAGCTTATTTCTTCTTTGCCCAGGAATCCCTTAATGTTACTGTGCGATTAAAGATTGGTTGTCCCTCTTTAGATTCTTTATCTACACAAAAATATCCTATGCGTTGAAACTGAAATTTATCCTGAATTCCGGCAGATTTTAAACTTGGTTCAACATATCCTTTTATCACCTGAAGTGATTCAGGATTTATAAATTCCATAAAATCTTTTTCTTTATCGCCATCCGGATTTTCAACACTAAATAAGCGATCATACAGCCTTATTTCAGTCTCTAAAGCGTGTTTTGCAGAAACCCAGTGCAAGGTTCCTTTTACTTTTCGCATAGATTCTTCGGTGCCGCTTCCACTCTTACTTTTAGGATCGTAAGTACAATGGATCTCGGTTATATTTCCTTCGGAATCCTTTACTACTTCTTCGCCCTTTATAATATAAGCGTTCTTTAGTCGTACTTCTTTCCCAAGCGTTAACCTGAAAAATTTTCTATTCGCGCTTTCCTTGAAATCTTCCTTTTCTATATACAGTTCTCTTGAAAATGGAATTTCCCTGTTTCCGGCCGATTCGTCTTCCGGGTTATTTTCTGCTTCTAACCACTCTTCTTTTCCTTCTTCATAATTAGTAATCACCAATTTCACAGGATCTAAAACACCCATAACTCTTGGAGCTGTTTTATTAAGATCTTCACGGGCGCAAAATTCTAAATGTGCAACATCTATCATATTTTCCCGTTTTCCAACACCAATAGAATCGGCGAACTTTCTTATAGCATTAGGAGTATAACCTCTTCGCCTAAGGCCCGAAATTGTTGGCATTCTTGGATCGTCCCAGGAATTAACTACGCCCTTTTCTACCAATTGCATCAGTTTACGCTTACTAACTACCGTATGGCTAACATTTCTACGGGCAAACTCTCTTTGTTTAGGCTTTAATTCACCTTCTTTACTTACTTTTTCAATGAACCAATTGTATAGTTCACGGTGTGGTAAAAACTCCAGGGTACAAAAAGAATGAGAAATACTTTCAATAAAATCGCTTTCTCCGTGAGCCCAATCGTACATTGGGTAGATCTTCCAGTTATCTTTGGTACGGTGGTGGCTCTTGTGCAAACAGCGGTACATTACAGGATCTCGCATAAGCATATTAGGAGATTCCATATCTATTTTTGCTCGCAAAACGTGTCCTCGTTCTGGAGTTTCCCCGTTTTTCATTTTCTCAAATAGGTCCAGGTTTTCTTCAATAGAACGTTTTCTATATGGGCTTTCCTTTCCGGGTTCGGTAGGAGTTCCCTTTTGCATCGCTATCTCTTCTGAAGTTTGGCTATCTACATAGGCATCTCCATTCTTAATCATTTCTACAGCCCAGTCATACAACTGCTGAAAATAATCTGAAGCATAACATTCCTTTTCCCATTTAAATCCAAGCCACAAAACGTCCTCTTTAATGGCATCTACAAATTCCTGTTCTTCTTTTATAGGATTTGTATCGTCAAATCTAAGATTTACAGGTGCATTGTATTTTTCTCCCAAACCAAAATTGAGACAAATAGAAGACGCGTGCCCAATATGCAGGTAACCATTAGGTTCTGGTGGGAACCTGAATTTTAATTCTTCCCTTTTGTGGGTATTTTGAAGATCTTCTTCTATAATTTGCTCAATAAAATTGAGTGGTCTTTTTTCTTCAGCCATAATTTAATATATCAAGAACCTCCAAGAATAGAAGGTTAAAATCAGACAATTATTTATAAATTCGAGTATTTTAGATTATTCCCCAATTTACAGGAATAAAGCGCAAAGTTACCAAAAATTAGATCGCATAGCCCAAGCTTTCGAAAACAAGAAATAATATATTTATCTTTTATTATATATCAGCAAAAAATCTATTATGCCAGAAGTTTTACTTATTATACTTTACTCTGCTTTTTCAGGAATTACCGTATTTTTTGGTGGATTAGTATCTTATTTCTTCGGAAAAGAATTTAGCGGAAATAAGCATAAAAAGGAAATTAATCATTTTGTAATTGCCTTTGGTGGTGGTATTATCCTTGCCGCACTTGCCCTAGTTTTAATTCCAAAGGGCATAGAAGAATTAGAGCTTTTCCCGCTAATATTGTGTTTCGCAGCAGGAACATTAATTTTCTTCTTTTTAGATAAGAAAATAGAAAAATCGGGCAGTAAATATTCACAGCTCATAGCAATGTTACTGGATTTTATTCCTGAAGCCCTTGCGCTTGGAGCTATTTTTGCCACAGATAGAAAAACCGGAATTCTACTGGCTGTTTTCATCGGACTCCAAAATCTACCGGAATCTTTTAATTCTTACCAAGATCTTACCGCAAATACATTTAAACCCAAAAAAGCACTTAGTATCCTGTTTTTATTAAGTTTTATGGGTATAATTGGTGCTACTACCGGCTTCTATTTGCTTAGTGATTTGCCAAAAGTAACCGCAGGAATTATGACTTTTGCCAGTGGTGGAATTTTATACCTTATTTTCCAGGATATTGCACCCAGTGTAAAACTGAAAAAGACCTGGTTACCGGCATTAGGAGCAAACCTGGGATTTTTAATAGGAATTATTGGCGATAAACTTATTCATTAATAAATTGAAATAAAGCACCCGCAAACCTATCTTTGTAAATTATCCTGGAGTAAGTTTCCAAGATATTACAGAACATACAAATCTCGATTATCGAGTAAAAAAACAATCTTTTGGGAAGTATCAAATTAAAAAATATCAAGGTTTTTGCCTATCACGGTTGTCTTGATGAAGAAGGAAAAATAGGTAGCGATTATCGTGTAAACCTTAAAGTTAAAGGCGATCTGTCTCACTCTGCCAAAACAGATGCGCTCGCAGATACCATTGATTATGTACATCTAAACAAAATTGTAAAGGAAGAGATGGCTATTAGGTCTAAACTTCTGGAAACTGTGGCCGAACGTATCCTAAAACGGGTTTTAGATGAAATCATCCTGGTACAAAAGGCAAAAGTTGAAGTATCTAAGATTAATCCGCCTATTGGTGGAAACGTGGCTATGGTTAGCGTTATAAGAAGTAAATCGCGCTAATTTTTAAAATCATAAATTGCTGTAAGTCTTTTATTTTTTAAAGCTAAATTTTTTATTACATTTGCCAACCCCAAAATAGGGCATCGTGGCCGAGTGGCTAGGCAGAGGTCTGCAAAACCTTGTACAGCGGTTCGAATCCGCTCGATGCCTCAAAAAGCTCCTTTATTAAGGGGCTTTTTTTATGCGTAAGATTCAGGATATCTCATTTTAGAAATTGAATGATGCCGTAATTTTCCTGAAAGTTTAGGACGCTATATACATTTAATAGTTTGAAATTTTTGCTTAATTATTAATGGTATCGTTTGGAGTAATCGTTTCTATTTGATCTTTGATTCCATTAACCTGGTTGGGAAAGAGTCCCTGGAAAATAAGCATTCCCCCAAAAACAATGAGTAATATGCTAATCCCCTTTTTCATAAGATAGATTCGGTTTGGGGTAAGTTTTCTGTTCAATTTTTTGGCGAGTAGAATTTTAAAAATATCTAAAACCAGGTATGTTCCTAAAACACTTCCGAAGAAAACCATTATTCGATCTTGTTCCATATCCAGTTTTGGCCCGAACACAATAATTAATCCCAGCCAGAAACCCAATACTCCAATATTGATAAAATTTAGTAGAAAACCTTTTACTGCTAAGCCAAAATAATCGCTTTTGCTGAGCTTTCTTATCTCTGGGGTATCATCGTCCTGTCTAAGTACTTTTTTAGTCTGTACGAAGCTCATAACCCCGTATGTAGCTAAAATCATTCCGCCAAAGAGAAACAAAGCGGGATCGTCTTTAATACGGGAAAGTAATTTTGTGGTACTTAAGTAAGCAATAAAAAGAAATATAATATCTGCCAGGATTACTCCAAGATCGAAAGAAAAAGCAGCTCTAAATCCTTTAATAGCAGCGGTTTCCAGTAGTACAAAGAAAACCGGACCTAATAAAAAAGCTAAAAAAAGACCTAAGGGTAAGGCTGCTAATACATCCTGAAACATACAATTGTATTATTTTACAAATGTAACCTTTTAGTTTTTTCTAATCACTTTACCGCCAAATAGGGTATTTTGGTCTAAAGTTTTAGGATTACCATACACATTTACGGTACCCCCGGCTCTAACCTTTGCTTCTACCCTGCCATTAGCAGTAATATCGGCTATTCCGCCTGCTTTTATGCTAATGGTGGTGTTTGTAGATTTTAGATTTTTAGCGAATAATTTTCCGCCGGTATTGATACTTACTTCCTGATCCTCGGTTTTTCCTTCTACTTCTATTTCGGCACCAGTATTAGTATCTACATAAAGATTATCAAGATTTACATCAGCAAAAATATCGGCTCCTTCAGAAGCATTTAAATGCAGAGATTCCTGCTTAAGTTTAGAATCTACCTTAATAGAAGCATTTTGGCGGGCATCAATTTTATCCAATTTTTTAAACTGAATAGTGATTTGAGTATTATCGTTGTCAAGAATTTCATCAATACTCATCCTCACCTTTAAAATTCCATTATCGACCTTAAATTTTACATCGGTTCTATTTTTCCCGGTCACTATGGCTTTATTCTGATTGGCCTCCTTTAAAATAACATCTAAACCATTATAAACCTTAATTTCATTGAATTCACCCAAATCCTGGGTTAATTCCTGAGCGCTAAGCATTCCCGCACTCATTAAAAACAGTGCAAAAAAATATTTTTTCATCTTTATTTGATTTAAAAAGTTCTTATTCTTCCTTTTTACCAATCAAGGTAAAATCTAAGTGTCTTTTCACTAAATCGGCATTTTTTACTTTTACAATTACTTCATCTCCAAGCTGATAAACCATTTTAGTTTTTCTACCTACAATTGCATAGTTATCGGCATCAAAATCATAATGATCGCCTTTAATATCGCGTAGGCGAATCATTCCTTCACATTTATTCTCTACAATTTCCACAAATATTCCGAAATCTGTTACCCCGGAAATCACCCCTATAAATTCTTTATCCTGGTGATCTTGCATAAATTTCACCTGCATGTATTTAATAGAATCCCTTTCGGCATTAGAAGAAAGGTTCTCCATTTCACTACTGTGATGACATTTCTCTTCGTATTCATCTTCTTTAGCAGAAGGCTGACCGTCTAGATAACGCTGCAATAATCTATGCACCATAACATCTGGATATCTTCTAATTGGCGAAGTAAAATGCGAGTAATAATCGAAAGCTAAACCATAATGCCCAATATTTTCGGTGCCATAATAAGCTTTGCTCATCGTTCTAATAGCAAGCGTATCTACTAAATTCTGTTCCTTTTTTCCCTGTACATCCTGCAATAATTGATTTAAAGATGAAGATACAGTTTTCCTGTTTTTAAGATTTAAACCGTGTCCAAACCTGGAAACAAGACTGTTTAAAGAAACCAATTTTTCTTCATCGGGTTCATCGTGACAACGATAAATAAAAGTTTTCTTTTCGTCTCTTTTTCCTATGAATTCAGCCACTTTTCGGTTAGCTAAAAGCATAAACTCTTCAATAAGTTTATTGGCATCTTTGGCTGTTTTAAAGTAAACACCAACCGGTTCATTTTCTTCATCTAACTGAAACTTAACTTCAACTTTATCAAATGAAATCGCACCCTGACGCATCCTGGTAGCACGCATCTTTTTAGCCATCTTATTCATTGTTAAAACAGCTTCAACAATTTCATCTTTTACCGTATAAGCCTTATCCTGAATAGAAATCTCTTCTGGAATATCTCCTTTTTCGGTTTCAATTATTTGTTGTGCTTCTTCATAAGCAAATCTGGCGTCAGAATAAGTAACGGTTCTCCCAAACCACTCGTTCACGACTTTTGTGTTCTTATCGATTTCAAAAACTGCCGAAAAAGTATATTTTTCTTCATTAGGCCTTAAAGAACAGGCGTTGTTAGAAAGTACTTCCGGCAACATGGGCACCACCCGATCTACTAAATAAACAGAAGTTGCTCGTTCGTAAGCCTCGTCGTCCAGCACTGTACCGGGTTGCAAATAATGCGAAACATCGGCAATATGAATCCCTACTTCCACGTTTCCATTTTCCAGTTTTTGAAAACTTAAAGCATCATCAAAATCCTTCGCATCTGCAGGGTCTATGGTAAAAGTCAATACATCGCGCATATCGCGACGTTTTTTAATTTCTTCGGGCTGAATTGAAGTATCTATCTGGTTGGCAAAATCTTCAATTTCCTGCGGAAATTCATGTGGTAAACCGTATTGTGCCAGGATAGAATGAATCTCGGTATGATGCTCACCCGGTGTACCAAGAACCTGTATAATTTTACCAAAAGGAGAATCGGCTTTTTCCGGCCACTCTTCTAATTCAACAACTACTTTATCGCCATCTTTTGCTTCTCCCATTTTGTTCTTCTGAACAAAAATATCGGTATACATTTTTGGATCTCCAATAACCACAAAACCAAAATCTTTCTGCATATCAAGAACCCCTACAAATTCGGTTCTTTTTCTATTTAAAATTTTAGTTACTTCTCCTTCAGATTTTTTATTGCGTTTTCGGTTATAAATATAAATTTCTACTTCGTCTCCATTAAATGCAGTATTTAGATCTCTTGGTGAGATAAAAACATCGTCTTCTAATTCGTCTACCATCGCATAAGCATAACCTTTGGTGGTCATATCTATCACTGCCCGGTAATAATCGTTGCTTTTAACTATTTTAAATTTTCCACGGCCCTCTTCTTCAATTTGCTTTTTTGCAGCTAACTGGGCTAATTTTTTAATAATATTATTTCTACTATTAGCATCATTAACGCCAAGCTTAGCGGCAATTTGCTTATGATTAAAGGTTTTACCGGCGTCCTTTCTAAGGATATCTAAAATACTTTTGGAAAGATTACTCTGGTGTTGGGATTTATTTTTATTCTTTTTACTCATTTCAATATTTAAAGTATAAAATTACGGCTTCTGCATTACATGAAGCCTATTTGCGATTAAAGTTTTGTTAAGCGCCCTGAAAATTATCTGCTTATAAAATATTTTCACATTTACTTAACATAATTTCAATACTGGGTGAAAACCCTTGTTTTTTGTCTCCCAGGAATTAAGAAAACCTCAAATTCTTAATTTTTTCTTAATTTTAATTTAAGGTTTGTCGCAACCTTTATTTCCATCTTTGTAAGACTTAATAATCTGAGTACTATGGATAAGGCCAAAAAAATATCGCTTCTTTTTTTTCTTATTTTCCTTTTTGGATTAATAGGTTTTATCGCATCTATAAACTCTTCTTTAAATAAGAAAAGCCAGGTAAATGTAAAATCTGCACAGCTATATATGGATCATACGCTAAGTTATTCAGAAGAAACCATTTACTATTTAAATTAACTTAAAATACTGGATTTCAGTAAATTATTCTTCTATTTTTTTTATTTAAAGATCTATAATTCCGAATTTATTCATTATCAGAGTTTTAGTTTTTTCAGGATTTCTATTCATATATCTAAACCTCAAAATTCAATTTTAAAAGATATCAGTCAATGTTATTAACACTATATATAATTATCTTTTTTTCTTCTTTTTATAAAAATTAAAACTGATGGTTATTATAGCGTGTTAATTTGTAGAACAATTTTTTTAAGCTTTTCTTGGTTTTTAAGTTAGCCTAGTTTGATAACAACTTATTAACATACTTCTAAAGTTCTAAAAGACTGGAAATCTTACTATTTTAATATTTACTTAACAAAAGTTGATAACCGAATCTTAATATCTAATCGGGATAAATGAAAATGAATTTAGTGTTCACAACCTGTTTTTATATGCTGATAACTTCTCAAAAAATAGCGAACTTATAATTTGATTTATTCGAAGATATTTTGCTATTGAAATTTAAATCGAATACCGCAAATAAGTTTCTCAGTTTCTCATCAATGCTTATCCACAATGCTATGTCAATACTAAAGCCTTGATTTATAAGCTTATTTAAAAAGTAATTAACAATTGAAAATAGCAATGTTACTAAGTGGTTTTTTTACCTTTGCTGCAGCTAAAAACTTAAATATGAAAATTGCAATAGGAAACGATCACGCCGGTACCGGATACAAGAAAAAGGTTGTTGATTACCTGAAAAACAAAGGTATAGAAGTTATTAACTATGGTACTAACAGTGATGATAGTGTAGATTATCCAGATTTTGTGCATCCCGTAGCCGATGATGTTGAAAACCAAAAAGTAGATTTTGGAATTATCATTTGTGGCAGTGGTAATGGTGCAAATATGACCGCTAATAAACACCAGGGTGTACGTTCTGCTTTGTGCTGGACGGGTGAGATCACTAAACTAGCCAGAGAACACAACAATGCTAATGTATTGAGTATTCCTGCTCGTTTTGTTTCAGAACATCAGGCAGTAGATATGGTCAAAATTTTTCTTGAAACTTCTTTTGAAGGTGGAAGACATCAAAAGCGAGTAGATAAGATTCCGGTTGAAAATTAGAGATATTATCAATGTATATAAAAGACTGTTTAAAACATTTTAAACAGTCTTTTCTTTTATTATTTCGGAATAAATATTATTAGAAAAATATGGAGATTCTTATTAAAGATTTCAATGAACTTAGTATTGAAGAGCTTTACCAGGTATTACAACTTCGCTCTGAAGTTTTTGTAGTAGAACAGGACTGTGTTTACCAGGATATAGATGGTAAAGATCAAAATGCATTACACATTTTGGGTGTTAAGGATGGAAAAGTAATTGCCTACACTCGCTGTTTTGATAAAGGATTCTATTTTGATGAAGCCGCTATTGGGCGGGTTGTGGTTAAAGAATCTGAACGTAAAAATGCCTATGGCCATCTTATTCTAAAAGCTTCTGTAGAAGCCATTAAAGAGCGTTTTAAAACCGATAATATCAAACTTTCTGCGCAGCAATATTTAACCAATTTCTACGAAAGCCACGGTTTTATGCAAATGGGCGAAGGCTATCTGGAAGATGGAATACCGCATATTGCAATGATTAAATAATAAAGTACTGAATTTTATTTTCGAAGCATTTAAAATGCAGGATATACTACCTCAAAATTTCTGAATAACGCTGGCTGTTGTTTAAAATGGATTTAGCCTCTAAAATTTCAGGATTGTTTTCAACATAATACTCATACAAGCCTTCTTTATAGAAATAGCGTTTAATAATCTCATCGGTTAAAATGCTTACTATTTCATGTTTCTTTTCGTCTAATTCTTTCTTTTTCTGAGCTTCAATTTCAGTGGAAATACTTTTGTAATGACCTAAAATATCCTGTTCATAACCTTCTTTTGAAGCAATGGCAAGCAGTTCTTCAAGTTCCTGTTCTGTAGCGGTTTTATAGTCGAAATTAGAGGTTTTCAAAAAGGATTTGAAATTGTTGAAATCTGTATCAGTGAACTCAAATGATTCGGGATCTTTCAAGTCATTTTTATAGTAATATTCGGTAGCAAAATTAAAAATAGCATTTTGTGCTAGCAGCGCATTAGTAATGCTGCTGTATTCTGAAGTTTCCAGTTTAACATCGGGAGAAATTCCGCCGCCATCAAAAACGCTACGTCCGTTTCTGGTCTTAAACTCTTTATAATCTTCTACAGCTCTTTTTATAGCTTTCCCGTCTTCATCTCTTTCGGCATAATTTAAAGCCTGTATACACCTTCCGCTTGGCGTATAATAACGGGAAATAGTGATCTTAAGTTGTGTACCGTAAGCGAGCTCTTTTGGTCGTTGTACAAGGCCTTTTCCAAAACTTCTGGCACCTACCACCACTCCTCTATCCAGATCCTGAATAGCACCAGCTACGATCTCGCTGGCCGAAGCACTACGTCCGTTGACTAAAACTACCAGCGGAATTTGCGTATCTATAGGTTCTTTTTGGGTTTGGTAAGCTTTGTTATATTTTTCTATAACCGATTTTGTGGTGGTGATCAATTCGCCTTTTGGCAGGAAAATATTACTCACGTTTATAGCTTCTGTTAATAAACCGCCGGGATTTCCTCTAAGGTCAAGAATAATTTTCTCTGCACCCTGATTTTTTAGATCTTTTAGCGCCCTTATTGTTTCTGAAGAAGCTTTTGCGTTAAATCGGGAAAGCACTATATACCCGGTTTTTTCTTTTAAAAGTTCATAAAATGGAACTGCTTTTAATTGAATAGCACTCCTTGTAAGTTGGGTTGTTTTTATTTCTCCCTGGCGCTTATATTTTAAGTTGATCTGCGAGTCTGGGGAGCCATTTAGTAATTCTCCAACATCATCGGTGTAATCGGCTACTTTTATTCCTTCAATTTCAATAATTTCATCCCCGGCCTTTAATCCGGCTTTATCGGCTGGATAATTTTTATAAGGTTCCATTATAAGTAAGCTATTATCAACAACTTGCACGGTAGCACCAATGCCACTATATTCCCCAGAATTATTGATTCTTGCGGCTTCTACATCCTGTTCGTTCCAGTAATTGGTATAAGGATCTAAATCTGCCAGCATCGCTTTAATAGCGGTATCCATTAAAGCAGCAGGATTGGTTTCTTCAACATAATTCATGTTGATTTCCTTAAAAAGTGTGGTAAAAATTTCAATTTGTTTGGCAATCTCAAAGAAATCAGATTTAAAGCCAAAACTGCTGAATATTAGAGTGGCACCCAGACAAATTACCGCAATTTTTTTGGTGAGTTTCTTTTTCATTTTTCAATATTTTTACTCGATTATCGAGATTAAATCTTCCGAGGTGATTTAAGCCGATTTATAGAAATTCAGCTTATTTATTTTCCGATTCATTAAACTTCTCCATTACCTTTATCATTGCTTTATTTAGGTCTTCCAGGCTAATTTCGTCCCTGGAAATATAAATAAACATCAAGGCATAAGCTTGTGTGAAGTTGCTGGTTACAAGATACTTATTTTTTCTGAAAGCTTCCCGCATCAAACGTTTAATACGGTTGCGGTCCACAGCAGTTTTCACCAGTTTTTTAGGAACAGAAACTCCGGTTTTAAAATGCTTGATTTCAGGATTGGTAATGGGAAGATAGATGAGTTTTAGCGGATATTTTTTAACCGATTTTCCTTCCTGAAATAATATATCTATGAGCTTTTTGCTCTTTAATTTTTCGTCTTTTCCAAAACTTTCATCCATACTTCAAAAGTAAGCATAGTTTTAAGTTCTCTATTAATAATTGAAAATTTAAACAAGAATAAATAGTTCAAAAATCCTTTAATGATTTTGTACTAATTTCAGTTCCTCGCTTTATTTTAAAGAGGAGGTGGCCGCAGGATGGAGGGGTGTTTTTTAAAAATTCTTTTTATTATTAAGTAACTAATATGAGGGAACCACCCCTTTCTTCAGCAGAAGCTGAAGTCATTCCCCTCCTTAAAAAGTAGGGGAACTTTTTGAAAGCTATAAATAAAAAACCTCACAGGTTTTATATACCTGTGAGGTCTAAATATTGAACTTTAAATGTTGAAAAACTACTCCTGTCCTTCTTCTTCTGAAGGTTCTTCGGCAGTATAAAGATTGTTATCTCTTTTTACATCTGCCATGAGTTGAGATTCGTCTATTTCTATACTTTCTATCTCGCTAAGTGGTTTATCTATGTTTAATTCGTAAGTTGGATAGGCCCAGGCCCAATCTTTTGCTACGGTCCAGTTCTCGTGTTCTGCCGGCTTTTCCCAACGCATCATTTGTAATGGAATATAGATCATTTCTTCTTCCCCATTGCTGTAACGCACAGTGATATCTATAGGCATTGGCATTAGGTTGTGGCTCTCTAAAGTTACTTTAGTCGAATTTTCATCTACTTCGGTTACTTCTTTTATTCCGTAATCTATCTTAGCGGTAGTACGTGTCCAATCGTTTAAATACCAGTCTAATTCTGCTCCAGAAACTTTTTCAGCAACTCTAATAAAGTTGTTTGGGGTAGGATGTTTAAATTTCCATTCATCATAATAACGCTTTAATGTTTTATCAAGATTATCTTTCCCGATAATATATCCTAATTGTGCTAAAAATACAGCTCCTTTAGAATAAGCAGCAGCTCCGTAAGCAGCATTTAAATTATAACGATCGGCCTGAGTGGTTTGTGGTTGCTCAACACCAGAGTTTGCCAATTGCATATATCCGCGGTAAGATCCGGTATGAGGGTTTTCAGCATAAGTTTCCATTACCTGGTTCATTGCAGCGCTGGAAATATAGCTGGTAAATCCTTCGTCCATCCACTCGTGTTTACTTTCGTTAGTGGCCATTAGGTGCTGAAACCAGGCGTGAGCTAATTCGTGTGCAGTTACCCCTACCAGGCTTCCAAAATTACGTTCTCCTGTGATTAAAGTTAGCATCGCGTATTCCATACCGCCATCACCACCTTGTGCCACGGTATATTGATCCCATGGATAAGGGCCGATATTTTCGTTGAAAAACAACAATAGTTCTTCGGTTTTTTCCTGGAGATTTTTCCAGTTTTCCTTTATTTCATCATTGTCTTTATAGAAGAAGTGAAGTACTGTTCCGTCTTCAGCAGTTCTTTTATCGTGAATATATTCAGGATCTGCAGCCCAGGTAAAATCGTGCACTTTTGGTGCTACAAAATGCCAGGTATGCGTATCGCCTTCCGCCTGTACTTCTTCAACAGAATAACCATGTCCAATTTCCTCGGGATTTTGAAGATATCCTGAAGCGGCAACGGTATAATCTTTATCAATGGTAAGTTTTACATCAAAATCGCCCCAAACTCCGTGAAATTCACGACCTATATAAGGCGCTGCGTGCCATCCTTCAAAGTCATATTCTGCCATTTTAGGAAACCACTGGCTCATAGAAAGTGCAACACCTTCTGAGCTGTTTCTTCCCGATCGGCGAATTTGTTCCGGCACCTGGCCTTCAAATTCCATATTAAAAGTAGCTTTTTCGCCAGGTAAAATAGGTTCCTCCAGCTCAACTTCCAACACGGTTCCAACTTCTTCATAAGAAAGTTCATTACCGTTTTGGTCCAGGCTGGATACTCTTAAATATCCCTGTTCTTCTTCGGTTAATTTAGAAATATGGTCTCCTACTCTCCTATCTGGGTCTTTTATGGTTAAGGAACGTACGTCCATTTCGCTTCCCGGTTGAAAAGCGTTAAAATACAAATGATAAAAAACACGGTCTAAAGTATCGGGTGAATTGTTGGTATATACCAATTCCTGCGAACCGGTATATTGAAAATTATCAACATTCATATCTACCTCCATCTTATAGTCTACGTGCTGTTGCCAGTAGCTGGTGTTGTTTTGGGCACTGGCCAGGGAGGTTGCAACAAGGGCCAGACTTAATAATAATTTCTTCATTTAATTGTGGTTTTTATGATCAAAATAATACTCAATAATCGAGGTTTAAATGCTTGTTCCCGAAGCATCGCCTCGAAATTAAAATATTTTTTACTAATTATACCTCGTGGCTTACACAGAGGTAGTTTAATTGAATTCTATTTAGTTTGTGAGGCTAAAATAAGCGCATTGTAAAGATTTACCATTTTACCGGAAGTAGATAATTCTTTAAAATCCTGGGTATTGTTCCTGTCGCCGCCTACAATAACATCGGCATTGGTGGTTAAACCACTATCCATAATTACCTGTTTAACCTGCGCGGCGCTTAATTTTGGATAAAAAGAACGAATAATCGCTGCTACTCCTGCAACTGCCGGTGAAGCCATTGAGGTTCCCTGTAGGTATTCATATTCGTTATTTGGCGTAGTAGACCAGATCTTAGTTCCTGGAGCAAAAACATCAACATTTGTTTTTCCGTAGTTAGAGAAATCGGCTACTAATTGCGCACCATAATCATAATTAAGAGCACCAACAGTTAGAAAATTATCAGAAATTTCTTGTGGAGCTTCAGGATTTTGATCGTTTGGATAAACGGTATTTTCATCTAAATTAAGACCTTCATTTCCTCCGGCATTTACGATTAGCACATCGTTCTTTTCAGCATATTTAATAGCTTCTGTAACCCATTCTGGGTTTGGAGAGAAATACTTTCCGAAGCTGGTATTGATCACTTTAGCACCATTATCTACAGCATAACGAATAGCCAGGGCAATATCTTTATCATATTCGTCTCCATCTGGCACAGCGCGTAAAACCATAATTTCAGCGTTATTTGCCACCCCATTTATGCCTATATTATTATTTCTTTCTGCAGCGATAATTCCGGCTACGTGGGTACCGTGTTTTAGATCTTCTTTATCTTCTGAAGGTCCCATTACATTGGCATTTCCGTAATCGGTATCGGTAATATCATAAGGATCGTCACCTACGGGTGCACGGCCATCTAAATCCAGGTTAAAATGGGTTTCCAGCCTGTTTGCATAATATTCTATGCCTTCATCCAGTTCCTCAAGCGCTTCAGGAATATTTTCATTTACATTATTCTGAATTTGCTGTAGCATTCCTTTATATTGAGCCATCTGGCCCGAAGCTTCCATCTTATTAAGCTCTTCTTTGGTATAATCTTCTTTACCAAGTTGTGAAGAAACAGCCTGGTGTGCAGCTACCAGTTGCTTTTTGATCTGCTCATACTGGTTTCTATTTTGAACGGTTTCCTCGTATTCTTTTCCGTACTCTTCTTTTGCTTCCTGGTAATAGATAAATTCAGCACGATCTGCAGTGCTTATAGAACTTGCAGTTTTTCCTTCATATTTAGGTTTTAAGCGCTTATAAATACGGGTATACTCTAAATTCTCTTCTACTGCATCGCCAAGGAAGTTCCAACCGTGCATATCGTCTATATAACCATTGTTATCGTCGTCTTTTCCGTTACCGGGAATTTCATCGGTATTTGTCCAGATAACACCGTCAAGGTCTTCATGTTCAATATCAACGCCGCTATCTATCACGGCAACAATTGTTTTTTGACCTTTATTGTTTTTAATTATTTCTGAATATGCTTTTTCAACGCTCATTCCCGGAATAGTATCGGTCATAAGATCGGCCCCGCCCCAACCTTTTAACTGGGTTTCAGAAAGATCTGTAATTTTAAGCGGAATAGAATCTATGTTGGCTATTGGCGTAGAAACTATTTTTGGAGAGCCACTTCCGCAGGAAGCTAAGATAAGTGCGCTTCCCATAACTAGCGCAGGTTTTAAAAAAGGTATCTTCATTGTTTTTATTAATTACTTTTGAAAAATTATTTACTCGATAATCGAGATTTAATGCCCAGAGGTAGTTTACTTAATTTATTTTTTAATTGAAAAGTTCGTTAAAAGTAAAGGTTTTGTCTAACCTAACCCCTTTTTCGGTGTTTTTTAAGGTGATAATTTCGTTGTGGGCATCGTGCTCCAGGAACAAATAATAACCTTTATCTGCCGCTTTCTTCAAGAATTTTTCTTTTTCAGATAAAGTAAGCAACGGCCTGGTATCAAAACCCATTACATAGGGTAAAGGAATATGGCCGGCGGTTGGCAGTAAATCTGCCATAAACACAAGGGTTTTATCTTTATACTGAATATGCGGAATCATTTGTTTATCGGTATGTCCATCTACAAACAATACGCCAAAATCAAATTCTTTAGCCTGGGTGTAGATTTCGTTCTCCTTACGATCTAAAAAATGAAGTTTCCCGCTTTCTTCCATAGGCAGAATATTTTCGGGAAGAAACGAAGCTTTTTCCCGGGCGTTAGGTTCTGTAGCCCATTTCCAGTGATCTTTATTGCTCCAGAATTTAGCATTTTTAAAAGCCGGTTCATACCCGGTTCTATCTTTATTCCGTTTTATAGCGCCACCCACGTGGTCAAAATGAAGGTGGGTTAGAAAAATATCGGTTATATCATCTCGGTGAAATCCATGTTTTTTAAGCGAATTATCTATAGAATGTTCGCCCCAGGGATAATAAAAACCGAAGAATTTTTCGCTTTGCTTGTCGCCCATTCCGGTGTCTACAAGTGTAAGTTTATCTCCATCTTCAATTAAAAGGCAGCGAGCCGCCATATCTATCATATTGTTAGCATCGGCAGGATTTGTTCTGTTCCAAAGGCTTTTTGGAACCACGCCGAACATTGCGCCGCCATCCAGTTTAAAATTTCCTGATTCTATGGGATATAATTTCATAAGATTCAATTTAGTTTCTGCAAATTACTAAAAGCAAAAAACATGCACTGCTAAAATTCTGTTAGCAGGCATGTTTTAAAACTTAAAGCTTCAATTAATGAAACTTCTATTCCAGATAAATTACTTTTTCACCTTCGGCTATGGTATCGTTGTAGTGGAATGGCCTTATAATTCCTTCAGTATTAATGATAAAAAATGGTAAAATTGAATTTTTATCTCCCTTATGCTCTTTTACCCATTCCCGGGTGGATATCTCTTCTTTAATAGTGAGTGTATTTTCTTTAAAATCTCCATTACTAATTTTAGAGGCCCAGGGTTCTAATTCGGTTTTATTGGCAAAAAGTGAGGTCGCATTAATTTTATCGAGCATATTTACATCTGCCCCGGTTTCACTGGGCGATACCAATACAATTTTGTTAGGTATATAGAAAGCATCTTCGGCAAGTTGGGCAGCCAGAAAGTTTATTTCATTGTTACCGGTAAGCCCGATAAAAGTACCTTTTTCTATGGCTTTTGCATCTTCCATGGTTTCTTCCTTTAAAATATTCCCATACATGCTGTTGAAACCTTGTGTTTTAGCTTCTGCAACCATTTCGCGGTTAGCATCTATTATTACCACCTCATTTTTATCTTGAAGTTTCTTCGCCATATATAAACCAAGCGGATTGGCACCTAAAATAATATAGCCACTCCTGGACTCCTGGTGTACCAATTCGTTTCTTTTTCTTAGCCAGTTTGTAGTCCAGGTTAAAAATAAAGGAACCGTTAATGTGGTGAAAATGGCCATAAAAACCAGGATAGAAAAGATCTCATTATTGATTATGCCCATTTGAAGACCAATACCCGCAATAATAATTTCTACCGCGCCCCGACCGTTCATTCCGGTTCCTACGGCAATACCTTCGCGCCATCCATAACCACTGGGAAGATAGAACAAGGCCGTACCAAAAATTTTCCCTATCATCGCCACCAGGGTAACCACGATAAGCATCACCAAATCTGTTTGAAATACCTCCAGGGTTACATTAAATCCTGCAGAAACAAAGAAAATAGGCGCTAAAAACCCAATAGAAATATCGTGGAATATATTGTTGATATCTTTAGAAATTTGACGATTAAAAACGCCATCCCTAATAAATAGTCCTGCCATAAAAGCTCCTAAAATACTATGCAAACCGGCTACTTCGGCTAATTCTGAAAATCCCAGAACGATTATGAGAATTAAAGTGAAATGAAGCGTACGGCTGTTAATTTTAGATTTCATTAAAAATCTACCTAGCAGCGGCAAAAGATAAATCCCTGCAAGGGCTGTAAAAACAAAAAATAAGATGGCTTTTCCGGCAACCCAGGCTAAACCAAGAGTATCTATACTTCCGGCATCTACATAACTTATAATTCCCGCAAAAATGACCAGGGCAAGGGTATCCGAAATGAGGGCACCGGCCATAAGCACATAAGCAATTCTTGTATTGAGTAACTTTAGGTCTACTAAAATCCTGCTTTTGGTGGCGAGGGAAGTTACGGCTACGGCTATAGCTACAAAAATAGCGGCCATTTGTGTTCCTCCAAAATAAATTATCGTGTAATAGCCGAGAGCAAAAGGAACTATAAAACCACCAATAGCGGCTAAAAGTCCCGGCCAGGAAGCTTTCCCAAGATCTCGAAAGTTGATCTCCATCCCTATATAAACCATAAGAAGGATGATGCCTACTTCGGCCAGCACGTTAATCATTTCTGAGGTTTCTAACAACCCAAGCAAGGCAGGCCCGAGTAAAATTCCTATGATTAATTCTCCCAAAATGGCTGGATAGCCCATTCTTTTGGCAGCCGATCCTCCTAACCAGGCACTGGTTAAGATGATTAACAAATTAAGGATATTTAATTCTTCCATAATTAATATTTTGGCTAATTAAACTACAAAATATTACTAATTTCAGAATATATATGGAAATAGATAAAAGAAATGTAGATTTATATAAAAATTTCTTTTTTTAATTCAAAATATTCGAATTCCTTCTTTACTTGCGGTTAAATCAAGGTATTTTTGTAAATAGCAATTTATAGCTAAAATGATGAACGCATGTTAGAACTGGCAAGTTTGATAATATTGGGGATCCTGGCCCAATGGGTGGCCTGGAAAATTAAAACTCCGGCAATTTTACCGCTTATATTAATAGGGCTTTTAGTTGGTCCTATTTCAACATTAATTAGTGAAGATGGAACCAAATGGGTAGAACCAATTTGGAATGGCTCTGAAGGTTTATTTCCAGGCGAAAGTCTTTTCTACTTCGTGTCGCTAGCCATTTCTATAATTCTTTTTGAAGGTGGTTTAACCCTTAGAAAAGGGGAGGTTGGTAATATAGGTCCTGTAATTTTAAAATTAATAAGTGTTGGTACTATCGTTACTTTTCTGGGAGCCGGTCTAGCAGCGCACTATATTTTTGACCTTACCTGGCAGATTTCCTTTTTATTTTCGGCATTAATTATTGTAACCGGGCCCACGGTTATTACACCTATTCTTCGGAATATTCCTTTAAAGACTCACGTGTCGTCAATTCTTAAATGGGAAGGAATCCTTATAGATCCTATTGGAGCGCTTATTTCAGTTTTAATGTTTGAATTTATTAGGGTAGAAGGCGGCCAGGATTTTACGCAAACCGCACTAATTGAGTTCGGTAAGATCTTACTTTTTGGATTTACCTTCGGCTTTACGTTCGCTCATTTATTAGCATTTTTGATTAAAAAACAAATAATTCCTCATTACTTACTCAATGTTTTCACTCTTGCCACCGTACTTGGTGTTTTTGTGATGGCCGACACATTTGCACACGAAAGTGGACTTTTAGCCGTGGTTATTATGGGAATGGTAATGGGAAATAAAGATCTGCCTAACATTAAAGAATTACTGTATTTTAAAGAGTCGCTTAGTGTTTTATTAATTTCCATCCTGTTTATTTTACTGGCGGCAAATATTGAAGTTGAGGAACTTTTACTGGTATTTAACTGGAATTCACTTATTCTGTTTGGAATAGTGGTTTTACTGGTAAGACCAATTGGGGTAATTTTAAGTTCGCTTGGTTCCGGTTTAAAGGTTAAAGAAGTAGCTTTTATTAGCTGGGTTGGTCCTCGAGGTATTGTTGCTGCGGGTATTGCTTCTCTATTTGGACTTCGGTTGGCCCGGGAAGGTATTGAAGGTGCCGAATATATTACGCCGCTTGTTTTTATGATCGTGCTTTGTTCGGTTTTGCTAAATGCCGCTACTGCCAGGGTTTTTGCCCGACTGGTAGGTGTATTTATTAAAGATTCTCAGGGAATTTTGATCATTGGAGCTTCTTCAATTTCAAGATTAATTGGAAAATACTTACACGATAATAAGCGTCATGTGGTGCTTTTAGATAACAATTCAGATAATGTAAAAAAGGCCCGAAAACTGGGAATTGATGCCATTGAAGGAAGTGTTTATGCAGATGATTTAATGAATAATATTGAACTGAATGATATTGGTTACCTAATGGCGATGACCGGAAATAGCGACATCAACAAAACTGCTATTTCAAAGTTTAAAAAGCAATTTGGTGAAAATGGTTCATTCAGGGTTATTACTGCAGATGAAATGAACAATCCTGAGAAAAACCCAACCGAAGGCTTATTCTCGCATACCGATGATTATATAAAACTTACAGATGTTTCCAGAAAGTATCCTAAAATCCACGAGATTACGCTTAATAGTAAAGAGCATTACGAAGGTCTTATAGAGATTTCAAAAACCGATACTGATATTATTCCTCTTTTTGTAAAAACAACAGATGGCGATCTTACTATTATTCCTTCGCATAGCTCTGAGGTAGAAATTGAAGAAGATTATCAACTCGTTTATTTAGGAAAGAAAATTCAACGAGAAGAAAAAGCCGAAGAAGATTACGATGAAACCATAGATAAAGAGGAAGCAGAACAGGATATAAATGAGAAAAAAGAGCAGGAGCAGGAAGACAGTTAATCTTCGTGCTCCATTTCAGCTACCAACTCATCGGTGATTTCCATATTGTGATAAACATTCTGAACATCATCGTCGTCCTCAAATTTATCTACCAGGTTTAGTATTTTTTTGGCATCTTCTACCGGTAATTCTACGGTATTTAATGGAATACGTTGAACTTCAGAAGATTTAACTTCAATTTCCAGGTCTTCTAATTTTGAAGACATTAGTCCAAAATCAGTAAATTCCGTATAGATAATTATAAAGTCTTTTTCTTTTTCAATTTTTGAGGCTCCACCTTCAATAAGTTCTAATTCAAACTCTTCGAGATCCATTTCTATCTTTTCTCTTTCTATGGTAAAAACTCCTTTTTTATCAAAAAGAAATTCCAGGGAACCATTGGTACCTAAATTTCCGCCATTTTTAGATAATGTAGATCTAACTGATGCTACAGTTCTATTTGTGTTATCGGTGGTACATTCAATAAAGAAAGCAATTCCGTTGGGTCCATAACCTTCAAAAGTTACCAGTTCATAATTATCGGCATCCGCTCCGCTGGCCTTCTTTATAGCACGTTCTATGGTGTCTTTGGGCATATTTACACCCTTAGCATTAGAAATTGCATTACGTAAGCCAGGATTGGATTCTGGATCTGGCCCGCCACCGTCTTTTACCGCAACGCTAATTTCTTTGATTACTCGGGTAAACTGCTTTGCACGTTTTTTATCCTGCGCACCTTTTCGGTGTTTTATATTCGCCCATTTACTATGTCCGGCCATTTTTTTATTTTTTTAATGGTAGACTTACAAAATTAAGAAAATGTAGAAAATCAAAAAACCTCACAGTAAGATGTGAGGTTTTATATGAATTTTAATAAGTTAAAATCTTAGTCATTCAACTTTAGAACCGCCATAAATGCTTCCTGTGGAATTTCAACATTTCCTACCTGGCGCATACGCTTTTTACCTTTTTTCTGTTTTTCCAGCAGTTTTCTTTTACGCGAAATATCACCACCATAACATTTGGCGGTAACATCTTTTCTTAGCGCTTTTACGGTTTCACGGGCAATAATTTTGGCACCAATAGCCGCTTGTATTGGAATATCAAATTGTTGCCTTGGAATTAATTCCTTCAGCTTTTCACACATTTTCTTTCCAATATCGTAAGCGTTGTCTACGTGGAGTAGGGCAGAAAGCGCATCTACAATATTTCCGTTAAGTAAAACATCTACTTTAACCAGTTTAGACTCGCGCATTCCTATAGGTGAATAATCGAAAGATGCATAACCTCTGGAAACGGTTTTTAATCTGTCGTAAAAGTCGAAAACAATTTCAGCCAAAGGCATATCAAAACTTAGCTCAACCCTTTCTGGAGTTAAATATACCTGGTTGGTGATTTCACCTCTTTTTTCTATACAAAGAGACATTACATTCCCAACATAATCGGCTTTGGTAATGATGGTAGCTTTAATAAAAGGTTCTTCTACCCGGTTTAACGAAGAAGGTTCCGGTAAATCTGATGGGTTATTAACCAAAATCAGATCATTTGGATTTTTATTGGTGTAGGCATGGTAAGATACGTTAGGTACGGTAGTAATTACCGTCATATCAAATTCACGTTCCAATCGTTCCTGAATAATTTCCAGGTGAAGCATTCCTAAAAATCCACAACGGAAACCAAAACCTAATGCTGCAGAGCTTTCCGGTAAAAATACCAGAGAGGCATCATTAAGCTGAAGTTTCTCCATAGAACTTCTTAGTTCTTCATAATCTTCTGTATCTACTGGATAAATACCGGCAAAAACCATAGGTTTTACATCCTCAAAACCGGCTACAGCTTCAGTAGTTGGGTTTTTAGCATCAGTAATGGTATCCCCAACTTTTACTTCGCGAGCATCTTTAATTCCTGTAATAAGGTAACCTACATCGCCCGTTTTTATTTCCTTACGCGGGAAT
Organism: Salegentibacter mishustinae; assembly: GCF_002900095.1. Lineage (NCBI taxonomy): Bacteria > Pseudomonadati > Bacteroidota > Flavobacteriia > Flavobacteriales > Flavobacteriaceae > Salegentibacter > Salegentibacter mishustinae. Next base: position 538,587 of record NZ_LLKN01000002.1, read on the forward strand.
TGCTTTAAACGCAAAGTTCCTACTTCATCGGCGAAATATGTTTTTTGTGTAGCCACAAATTTAATATTCTGGCCTTTTTTAATCGATCCGTTTATAACTCTAAAATAGGTTTCTACACCTCTAAAAGGATTGTAAACCGAATCAAAAATAAGCGCTCTTAAAGGAGCATCTACTTTTCCGCTTGGTGCTGGAACACGGGTTATGATCGCTTTCAGGATTTCTTCTATTCCCAGTCCTGTTTTTGCACTTGCAGGAATAATATCTTCATATTCACAACCCAAAAGATCTACGATATCATCGCTTACAACTTCTGGATTAGCACTTGGTAAATCTACCTTGTTAAGCACCGGAATTATCTCAAGGTCGTTTTCCAGAGCTAAATAAAGGTTAGAAATGGTTTGTGCCTGGATACTTTGAGCGGCATCCACTACCAATAAAGCACCTTCACAAGCCGCAATAGAACGGGAAACTTCGTAAGAAAAATCTACGTGTCCCGGTGTGTCAATTAGGTTTAAAACATACTTTTCACCTTCATATTCATAATCCATCTGTATGGCGTGACTTTTAATGGTAATGCCACGTTCACGTTCCAAATCCATACTATCCAGGAGTTGTTCCTGTTTCTCACGATCGGTTACCGAACCCGTAAAATCCAGTAAACGGTCTGCCAGGGTACTTTTTCCGTGGTCAATATGGGCGATTATACAGAAGTTTCTTATATGTTTCATTAGGTAATTTTAATTATTGAATTCCATCAAAACACCTCGGGGGCAAGCCCGAGAAATATGAATTGGAAGTCTCTTTTTCAAATCGAGGCAAGCCTCGGCGTATTTAATCTCGATTATCGAGTAAAAGGTAATCAACAAATTTAAGTTTACAAATATAGTTTATTTCATAGTCCTAAAAAGAAAGATAGAATATAAGAATTGGAAGAAATTTCAATCTCTAAGTATTAATCTTAAAAAATCATTTAAATAAAAAAATGACTTATCTTTTGGTTATTTATAAAAAAACTTACCTAAGTATACGTTGGTTATAAAAAAGTTTCCTTTTTTTGTAAGGAACATTTTTGTTATAATTTTCTAAAAAGGCATTAAGTTTAACCAAAATTAAATATTAACTATACTTAAGATATACATTTATGGCTGCTGAAACCGCAACTAATCAGAACAACACCAGTAGATCTATTGTTATTATAGGCGTGTTATTTTTCATCTTCGGCTTTGTAACCTGGTTAAATTCTGTACTTATTCCATTCTTAAAAACTGCCAGCCAGTTAAATAACTTTGAATCTTATTTAGTAGCCTTTGCTTCTTATATTTCATATTTCGTAATGGCTATCCCTTCTGCCTGGGTACTAAAAAGAACCGGTTTTAAAAACGGTATGTCCCTTGGCCTTGTTGTGATGGCAGTTGGTGCTTTAATTTTTATACCTGCTGCGATGTCCAGAACTTATGCGATGTTCTTATTCGGTTTGTTTGTTCAAGGAACCGGTTTGGCTTTACTACAATCGGCAGCTAATCCTTATATCACTATTCTAGGACCCATTGAAAGTGCGGCAAAACGAATTAGTATAATGGGTATTTGTAATAAGGTAGCCGGTGCTTTAGCTCCTATTATTTTTGGTGCCATTTTGCTGAAAAATATGGATGCGATTGAAGCCAGACTGGAAGGCATGGGGGCTGCCGCAAAGGCAGCCGAGTTAGATGAACTTGCTTCCCTTGTAATTACTCCATACATTATCATGGCTGTTATTTTAGTAGGTCTTTCAGTGCTTATTTATTATTCTGCCTTACCCGAAATTGAAACCGATGGTGAAAATGAGACACTTGCTGCAGCTAATAAAAGTAAAACCAGCGTACTGCAGTTTCCAAATTTACTGCTGGGAACCCTGGCTATGTTTTTATATGTTGGAGTAGAGGTAATTGCAGGAGATACAGTAATTAGTTACGCGCGAGACGGGCAGGATATTGCTACAGATGTTGCCAAATATTTTACCACATATACCCTTATTGCCATGATTGTGGGATATTTAATTGGTACGGTAACTATTCCAAAATATATCAGTCAGCAAAAGGCTTTGCAGATTTCAGGTATTTTAGGAATTATACTGGGTCTTTGTGCAATTTTTACCGATGGTTATGTTTCAGTACTTTGTATATCGCTCTTAGGTTTAGCAAATGCTTTAGTATTTCCTGCGATTTGGCCTTTAGCGCTTAATGGCTTGGGTAGATTTACTAAAATAGGTTCGTCATTTTTAATTATGGCACTGGCCGGTGGAGCTATTTTACCACTTATCTACGGATATTTAGCCGATACTTTCGATCCTCAATCGGCTTACTGGATAGTAATTCCAAGTTATTTGTATATCTGGTTTTTCGCAGCAAAAGGGCACAAGATAAAATAAAGATTTTAGGATGAGTAGTTTAAGTTTCAAGTTAGGTTTAGTTTTAGTGTTTTTTCAGCTGGGTTTATCCGCACAAGAACCCGAAGTTGAAAAACCGGCAATCATACCGCAGCCAGCAGAAATTGAGTGGAAAGACAACTTCTTTACACTACAGGAAAGAACAGTGGTTTGTTTTAGTTCCGGTGCAGGAGCATCGGCTGCCTGGCTGCAGCGATTGCTGAGTAATACTTATACACAAAGCTATGAGATGCGGGGAGAAAATTGTAACGGTTTTAACCTTAATATTAATCCAGAACTGGAAGAAACTCTTGGTAAAGAAGGTTACAATTTAGAGATTACTGCCAGTACCGTCAGTTTAGAAGCAGCAACAGAAGCCGGATTGTTTTATGCTATCCAAACCTTGCGACAAATGTTTCCAGCGGAAATAGAAAATGAAAAAATTTCGGAAGAAATAAAACTTCCCCAGGTGTCTATAACCGATACTCCAAGATTTGAATGGCGTGGGTCCATGCTTGATATTGCCCGTAGTTTCTTTGGAACAGATTATATTAAAAAGCATTTAGACCGAATGGCTTTTTACAAATTAAACAGACTTCACTTACACCTAACCGATGATCAGGGATGGCGTATAGAAATAAAACAAAAACCTAAATTAACCGAATTAGGAAGTAAAGGTGCTGTTAAAGGCGGTAGATCTGGTTATTTAACCCAGGAAGAATATAAAGAAATCCAGGAATATGCAGCGGCGAGAAATATTGTAATTGTTCCTGAAATTGATATGCCGGGACATATCTATTCGGCCTTAATGGCTTACCCAGAATTAAATTGTGAGGATTTCAGCAATATAGAACCTAGAATGGCGACTCCACCAGAATTATTCCACGAATACAAAGTAGGATGGAGTAAACTATGTCTCGATAAACCTGAAATTTATGATTTCGTGGCCACAGTTTTGGGTGAAATGGCTGAAATTACTACCGGAGATTATTTACACATCGGGGGAGATGAGATTGAAGATGAACGCTACAAGGAATTTGTGGTGAAAGCAGATTCTATTGTTCAGGGCCTTGGTAAAACAACTGTAGGCTGGGAAGAAGTTACCCAGGCAGCAGTAGACAGTTCTTTTATTAGTCAGCGTTGGAATGGGAAAACCAAGAGTGTAGTAAAAACGCCCGTAATAGAATCTATTTGTTCTAGTTTTTATTATGATCACGCTAACGTGCCGGGACAGGAAATGACTAATAACTGGTGTAAAGAAGATGGAGTTTCTTTAAAGGACGCATACACATTTAAGGTAGAAAATCCGAATACAATAGGGGTAGAGGCTCCGGTTTGGACCGAGATGGTACTTTCTAACGAAGCTGCAGACGATAGGTTTTGGCCAAGAACAATTGCCATGGCAGAAGTTGGATGGACTAAAGAGAAGAAAAAAGATTATAAGAACTTCCTAGAACGCCTGGGAGATCAAGGCTTAAGACTTGATCTTATGGATGTAAATTATTTTAGAAGCCCAGAAGTAGATTGGAATAGCGACCCTAAAAAAGGGATTTTTTCAGAATTTATGCCTAAATCTAAATTTTAAATTATTTTAGATATTTTATTTAAAACATTTCTCCTCGAGTTATAGATCGAGGTATATTATAATTAAACCTAAAAATGGAGAATAATAATCCCGATACCGAAAAAACTTCCAAGTATAACGATTTAGAGAAAATGAGTACTTCAACTCTACTTCACAATATAAACAAAGAAGATAAAACAGTTCCAGAAAGTGTTGAAAAAGAACTTCCAGCAATTGAAAAATTGGTGGATGCCATAGTACCTAAAATGGAATCCGGTGGGAGATTATTTTATATTGGAGCTGGAACAAGTGGAAGACTGGGGGTTTTAGATGCTTCTGAGTGTCCTCCTACTTTTGGGGTATCAGATGAATTAGTTATAGGCTTAATTGCCGGTGGTGATATTGCGTTAAGAAATGCAGTTGAAAATGCCGAAGATGACACCAACCAGGCCTGGAAAGATCTTCAAAAATTTCAAGTTTCAGAAAAGGACGTGGTAGTAGGGATTGCTGCATCAGGGACTACTCCATACGTTATTGGCGGAATTAAAGATGCCAGAGCAAAAGGAATAGTTACCGGTTGCGTAACCTGCAGTTCAGGCAGTCCTTTGGCCGCAGCAAGCGAGTTCCCAATAGAAGTAGTTACCGGCCCAGAATTTGTAACCGGGAGTACACGAATGAAAGCAGGTACTGCGCAAAAGCTGGTATTGAATATGATCTCAACCAGTGTAATGATAAAACTAGGCAGGGTAAAAGGCAATAAAATGGTAGATATGCAACTTTCCAATAAAAAATTGGTTGGTCGTGGTACCAGGATGATTATGGAAGAGCTAAATGTAGATGAAGCTGAAGCCGCACGATTGCTTGAAACATACAAAAGTGTAAGAAATGTACTGGCAAAATATGAAAGTTAATATTCTGCCGAATATTGCTTGTAACCTTTCTAAAGTAGCATTACTTAATTTTTAGTGATTAATTGTTGTAAATAATTCTATAATAAGTCCAGGCCTATACTTCTATATTTTTGTAGTTCCGGTGAGTTAGGTTCTAACTCCGTAATAAGGGTATCTACAGCAATTGTGTCACAAACTTTAAAACGATTATAGGTGTTGAGCTTTTTAGAAATGGTAAGTGAAACCAATTTTTTGGAAGATTTAACCATGGCTTTCTTCATTTGCGCAACCTCCCAATCTAATTCAGTAACACCTTTTGCAATATCCATATAGCCCGTACCTAAAAAGCAGATATCGGCCGTGATTTCAGATAAAAGATTAATAGCGCTTCCACCTGCGGCAAGTTGCGATCCTCTTGATAATTTCCCCCCTATAAGATGTACCTCATCATGTTTAGAAGCGTTGTTTAACAATTCTACAGCCATTGGGAGGCTGGGAGTAAAGAAGGTTAAATTCATTTTTCTGGGAAGTAATTTTGCAAGCTCTAAATTAGTAGAACCTCCGCTAATTAGCACCACATCGCCATGGTTTATAAGTTCTACTCCTTTTTTTGCAATAATAGATTTGTTTTCATATTCATATACCTCCCGGGTATTATCGGAATGAATATTAAATCCATTTGAAACCGCTCCCCCGTGAACTTTTTTAAGGCGTTTTAATTTATCCAATTCCATGAGATCCCTTCGCACAGTATCCATAGATACGTTAAGAGTTCGGGTTAAGTCACTTAGTAACACCCTGTTATGTAGATGTACTTCGTCAAGAATAATTTGATGGCGCTCAGTTTTTTTCATATTAAATTTTTGGAACTGGTTTTTGGGTTAAAGACAGTATATAACAAAATTAACTCGAATCAAATTAATATGTTAAAATTTTTGAATTGTGATTTTTAAAGTAAGGCTACTGTTTTTTTATTAAAATTCGATATATGCAATTAAAAATAGCAAAAAATAGGTTAGTAGCGCAAAAAAACCGCAAAAAAGGTAAATTATTGCAATTTTTTATTGCTATTAATTAATTTATATGATATGTTTGTTTCATAATCAATTGTTAATGTATTATTATGGGAAAACGTTTTCGTAAGTCTATTTTAGTGTTGCTCTGCCTATTTTCAATTCAGGTGTGGGCACAGGAGAGAGAAGTTTCGGGAGAAATCTTTGATACGGATGGAATGCCACTACCAGGGGTGAACGTATTTATAGAGAATACATCCAAAGGAACTGTAAGTAATTTTGATGGGGAATTTTCTCTAAGTATTCCAGATGAAAACAGTACAGTGCTGGTTTTTTCATCTTTAGGATTCCAGGAACAGAAGATTACTGTTGGGAATCGAAACAATTTCACTATTACTATGCAAACCGATACTGAAGGTTTGGACGAAGTAGTGGTAGTTGGGTATGGTAGTCAAAAACGGAGTAATGTAACCAGTTCAATCTCTACGATAGATACAGAAGTTTTGGATTCAAGACCAATTACCGATGTTGCACGTGGTTTGCAAGGTGCAAGTCCCGGGATAACGATTACAACTCCTACCGGGCAGATTGGTCAGGACCCAACTATAAGACTGCGTGGTAATATAGGAACTTTAAGCCCTGGAGGCGGCGGTGCTCAACCCTTAATTTTGGTCGACAACGTTGAGGTTTCCAGCCTGCAATCTATAAACCCACAGGATATTGAAGATATTTCAGTATTAAAAGATGCAGCATCTACTTCTATTTATGGAGCCAGAGCTGCCTGGGGTGTGATTTTGGTGACTACTAAAAATGGTAGACGAAGCCAGGCACCAACCGTTAACTACTCGAATAACATTTCATGGTCTACTCCAACTAATACTCCTACAGTGGCACCTGCGGCAGATGGAGCCGAGATGGCTTTTGCGGCTGTGAGAAGAAGAATTCCTTCTTTAGATGCATTTGGATTGGTGAATATGTATTTAGATGATACCGCGATTGAAAGAATGCGAGAGTGGGAAGAACTATATGGAGACCAGAATTTAAGTGATGAAATGGTTCTTGGCCGTGATTTTGAAATAAGAGATGGAAGATTGTTTTTCTATCGTCCGTGGAATCCCGAAGATAAGTTCGTTAAAGAATGGGCGCCACAGCAAAAACACGATCTTTCTGTTTCAGGAGGAAGTGAAAAAACCAACTACTATGTTGGTCTTGGTTACCTGGAACAAGGTGGAGTTTATAAAGCAAACCCAGATGAATTTGAAAGATATAACCTTAACTTAAGTGTTAATACTTCTATTACAGACTGGATGGATGTTAGAGCCAAAGTATTATATACCAATACAAAAACAACAGAACCTTTTGCTTTTGGATCTGCTACCTATGATGCCTGGTATTATACCACCAGATGGCCGGCATATTATCCTTACGGAACTTATGAAGGAAATCCTTTTAGAAGTCACGTAAACGAAGTAGCACAGGCAAAGATGAACCAAAATGATAGGGCTCTAACCAGAATTAATTTAGGTACCACTATCAATCCTATTGAAAATCTAGATATTAATTTTGATTATACTTTTGATGGTGTAGATAGACACGAACACCAGGTTGGTGGATCGGTTTCGGCTTACAATTTCTGGGCTACCGGGCCAGATCTAGTTTACGAGCCATATACCAGTCCAGCGTATGACAGGGTTGTTTACAATTCTTCCTGGAGTAGAAGAAACACGGCAAAAGCTTTTGCTACTTACGATCTTAATATAGCTGATGATCATCAATTTGAAGTTACTGTTGGTGGTGATGCCGAAGAGTTTGAATTATGGGCACAATCTTCTCAAAGAAGAGATTTATTAAATCCAGATCAGGGAGAGTTAGACCTGGCTACAGGAGATCAGTTCGTTGGAGGTGATAGAGAAAATTGGACCACTTTAGGTGCTTTTGCTCGAATTAACTATTCATATAAAGAAAAGTATCTACTTAACGTAAATGGTAGATATGATGGTTCTTCCAGACTTTCAGCAGATGAGAAGTGGGCATTTTTCCCATCTATGTCGGCTGGTTGGATAGTTACCAAAGAAGATTTTATGGATGCTGTAAAACCAACTTTGTCTTTCCTAAAGTTAAGAGGTTCTTATGGATCTGTAGGAAATCAAAATGCGCTAATCTCAAACATTTATAGAACAATGTCGTCTTACAATACCGGATGGTTAATAGACGGCGAAAACCAGTTAACTACAGGAACTCCTGGTGCTTTACCGGCAGATCTTACCTGGGAAACTGTAACTACTTTAGATTTAGGTTTCGATGCTCGTTTCTTTAAGGATAAATTAGGAGCTAGTTTTAGCTGGTACGAGAGAACAATTAGCGATATGCATAGTGCGGGGGTAACTTTGCCTAATTCTTTTGGTACTTCAGCTCCAATTAGAAATTTTGGTGAGATTCAAACCAAAGGTTGGGAGCTTGAACTTGATTTTAGCCATACTTTTGATAACGGACTTAGCATAAATACTAAAGGTAACTTAAGTGACTTTAAAGAGAGAGTAACGAAATTTGCAAATACTACCGAGGGAATAAATTCCTATTATGAAGGGAAACAATTGGGAGAAATTTGGGGATATGAAACAGATAGATTTTTTACTGAAGCAGATTTTGATTCCGACGGTAACTTAGTAGAAGGCATTCCTTCTCAGGAAATCTTCGAAACCAATGGTTGGTTCCAGTACGGTCCCGGAGATATAAAATACAAAGATTTAAATGGTGATGGTGTTGTAGATTTTGGATCTAGAACAGTAGGTGATTCTGGAGATATGAAAAGAATTGGTAACTCCACACCTCGTTATCAATATGGATTGCAAATAGGAGCAAACTGGAAAGGTTTTGATTTTAATATGTTTATGCAGGGTGTTGGAAAACGTGATTTCTGGGCAAACGGGCCGGTATTTATTCCTGGGTATCGTTATGGAGAAGCCTGGTATGAGCACCAGTTAGACTACTGGACACCAGAAAATCCAAATGCATATTATCCAAGACCTAACGACCAGCAACAATCTAATAATGCGATGAACTTTTTACCGCAGTCAAAATATTTATTAGATATGTCTTATTTGAGAATGAAGAACATCACCTTAGGATATACTATTCCAACTTCTCTAACAGAAAAATTTCAGGTAGAAAGGTTTAGAATTTATGCCAGTGGTGAGAACCTTTTCGAATTCACAGGTGCACAGGTTCCTGTAGATCCTGAAGTAGACTATACCTCAGCTGGTCTAAATGACACCTCAACCTTTGGACGTGTTTACCCATTTAGAAGATCATTTTCTCTAGGAGTTCAGGTAACACTATAATTTTAAAAAACTTAGTTATTATGAAAGTAACAAACAAAATATTTATTCTTTTCTTTCTTGCCTTAGGTGTTGCAAGTTGTGAAAAAGATTTCCTGGACACTCCACCACAGGATGTCCTGGTAGATGAAACGTATTGGTCTAGCGAAGTAAACGTAAAAACCTTTGCTTACGGTTTTTACACCGCATATTTTTCGGGATATGGCTCAGGGTATACCTGGGGGAAATATTTCTCTGGACAAAGCTTAAACGATGATTTTGCACCTACAAACCCACCTAGGTTCACGCTACAGGTTCCGACTTCAGGTGGTGGATGGAGCTTTTCCTGGGTGCGTAAAGCAAATATCTTTATAGACCGGGTGCAGGGGGTAGATATGGAAGAAGAAGCCATAAACCACTGGACAGGTATTGGAAGGTTTTTTAGAGCTTTAGAATATCATGATTTGGTAAAAGCTTTTGGTGACGTTCCTTATTACGACCAGGAACTTGCCGAAAATGATCAGGAAATGCTGTATAAAAAGCGCGATGATAGAACTTTTGTAATGGATCGTGTTCTGGAAGATTTTCGCTTTGCGGCAGAAAATGTTAGAGACAATGTTGAAAACGAAGGCTTAGAAGTAGATAGAAGCGTAGTTCTTGGTTTTATGTCTAGAGTTTTCCTATACGAAGGTACCTGGCAAAAATATCACGAAAATAATAATGAGAAAGCAGCCGAATACCTTGAGGCAGCAAAATGGGCGGCTCAGGAAGTAATTGAATCAGGTAATTTTTCATTAGCAAATTATAGAGAAGTATTTAATTCCCTGGACCTATCTGGAAACCCTGAAGTATTACTGTATCGTGAGTATGAAGAAGGAATGGTTACCCACTCCCTTAACAGTTATAACAATAAAGAACCTCAAACAGGGGTGTCTAAAGACGGGATCGAGTCTTATTTGGCTGAAGATGGTCTGCCTATTGGAATTTCAGACCTGTACCAGGGAGATAAAGGAATTGAGAATTTAATGGCCAACCGCGATCCTAGAATCTATGAAACTTTCGTTTCAGATGAATTAAGAATTAACGGTGTAGATCCTAACTATTCAACCACAGGAATTGCTACACATAAATTTTTAAATGAAGAAATTGCCGATGAGCCAAGAGGAAATTCTAACTTAAACCCTACAGATGCGCCGGTAATTAGGTACGGCGAAATTTTGGTTAACTATGCAGAGGCGGCTTATGAATTATCTACAGTAGGTGGTCCCGCTTTTACACAGGAAGATCTTGATAAATCTATTAATGTATTAAGAGACAGGCCGGGTATTAACCTTCCGCACCTGGAAGTTTCTGGGGACCAACCTGCAGTTAACGGGCAAACCTATGATGATCCTCAAAGAGATCCAGATGTAGCCCCAATCCTATGGGAAATTCGTCGTGAGAGAAGAGTTGAATTAATGTTTGAAGGATTTAGATTAGACGATTTAAAACGTTGGAAAAAACTGGAGTATACAGATATGGTTCAGTATCCAGATATTAACAGAGGTGCATGGATAGATAAATCAAATTATCCAGATGCTAATTTGGAAAATCTTGCTGTTACCGGTGGAGGAAACGAAGGTTACTTAATTCCGGCATCTGCCGAAGAATCGTTAAGAACCTTTGATGATCCGAGAGTTTACCTTCAACCCATTCCTTTAGATCAAATTACATTGTATAGAGATCAGGGAGTAGAGTTGGAACAAAATCCAGGTTGGTAATTATATTTATATTTACAGGTGAGTTAGCTAAAAGTCCTTCAGAATTTTTCTGAAGGACTTTTCTTTAATTTACTCCTAAAATCTTCAAACTATGAAAAAAACAATTCTTTCCCTATTTGCTGTACTCTTGTTTTTTTATTCCTGTAAAACTACTCAGGAAGTACAGGAAAAAACAGAAACACCGGTTACCCCAGAACCTGAAGAAGTAGTTGAAGAAATCCCTACAGAGATTGATGTTCCTGAAAAAACTCCAAAAGAAGAAGTAGTATGGGATCCAAATACTCCAAAAAATATTGAAGAATTCCGTGCGGCCTGGATTGCAACAGTTGCCAATATCAACTGGCCCAGTAAACCCGGTCTTTCAACTTCAGCACAGCAGCAAGAAGCACTGGAATTGCTCGATTTTTTAGAAGAACATAATTTTAATGCAGTAGTATTCCAGGTACGTCCGCAGGCTGATGCTCTTTACAATAGTGAAATAGAGCCATGGTCTTATTATCTTACCGGAGAACAGGGAAAAGCTCCCGATCCTTATTACGATCCGCTTAAATTTTGGATAAATGCTGCTCACCAGCGCGGACTCGAATTGCATGTTTGGTTAAATCCTTATCGCGCTCATCATACCACAGGAAAAGAAATCAGCGAGAAATCGGTTATCAAAACTAATCCAGATCTGGTGGTAGAATTAGAAAATGGGATGTGGTGGATGGATCCTGCCCAAAAAGGAACTCAAGATCGTTCTTCGGCAGTAGTAATGGATATTGTAAAACGCTATGATGTTGATGGTATTCATTTTGACGATTATTTTTATCCTTACGATTCTTATAATAATGGTAAAGACTTTCCAGACGATTTAAGTTGGAAGGCCTACCAGGCTGCCGGCGGACAACTTTCCCGTGGCGATTGGCGTAGGGAAAGCGTAAACGTTTTTATCAAAAGAATCTATGAAGAAATTAAAGCAGAAAAGCCACATGTAAAATTCGGCTTAAGTCCTTTTGGAATTTGGCGCCCGGGTTATCCAGAATCTGTTCAGGGTTATGACCAGTATGATAAATTATACGCCGATGCTAAACTATGGCTTAACGAAGGTTGGATAGACTACTACACCCCGCAATTGTACTGGAAAATAAGTCAGTTAGGGCAGAGTTTCCCGGAATTATTAGGCTGGTGGCAAAGTGAAAACACCAAACAACGCCATTTATGGCCGGGAATGAATGTTGGTGGGGAAGGTGACGAAATGCATATTACCGAAGTGATCAATCAAATTATGATTACACGAGGAATGCTTCCGCAGAGTAAAGGAGCAGTGCATTGGAGCATTGGACCGCTTATAAAAAATCCAGAACTTGCAAAAGCATTAAAAGAAGGGCCTTATAGAAAGAAAACCCTGGTTCCGCCAAGTCCCTGGTTAGATAACACCCCACCAGAAATTCCAAACGTCACGGTAAATGAAAATCTTGATAAGATGGAAATTACCTGGGGAGTTGAAAATGAAGAAGATATTGACAAGTGGGTGCTATACTTTAAATACGAAACCGGAAACTGGGATTATAAAATTTTAAATTCCGAAAAAAGAAGTCAGGATTTACAGAAAGAAGTGGGAGAGAAGAAAACTAAACTTCAAAAAATTGGAATTACTTCGGTAGATCGTACCGGTAATCAAAGTGAATTTATAGAAATTAAAGTAAATTAATTCGGGGCGAGCCCACGATGTAAAAAATGAAAAGTATTTTAGATTTCGAGCCATGCCTCGGAACAATAAATCTCGATTATCGAGTAAATTAATTATATATGAGCCCTATTCTCGTTTTTGGCGTAATAGCCGGTTATTTTCTTTTATTACTGGCTATTAGTCATTTTACTTCCAAGCAAGCCGATAACAATACCTTTTTTACCGCAAACAGGCAATCGCCCTGGTTTCTGGTAGCTTATGGGATGGTTGGCGCAACCCTATCTGGTGTTACATTTATTTCGGTTCCCGGAGAAGTTGGTAACTCCAACTGGACCTATTTGCAATTTGTGATGGGGAATATGGTGGGATACGCGGTAATTGCGCTTGTTTTAATTCCGTTGTTCTATAAATTGAAATTAATTTCTATTTATGAGTATTTAAAAGATCGCTTCGGGCAAAATTCTTATTATGCAGGCGCATCTTTTTTCCTTATTTCCCAAACAGTAGGTGCTTCTTTTCGATTATTTTTAGCGGCTTTAGTCTTGCAAATCGCCTTTTTTGATGCTTTTGGAATTCCGTTTTGGGTTACGGTAATGATCACCATTGCTCTAATATGGTTATATACATTCCGCGGAGGAATTAAAACCATTGTTTGGACAGATACGCTGCAAACAAGCTTTTTACTACTGGCGGTAGTAATAAGTATTTGGATGATCACAGATCATATGGAGCTTAGTATGGCCGATGTTTTTGCAACAATTGGTAAAAGTGAAAAGTCTACAATTTTTGATTGGGACTGGCGCTCTAATAATGCATTTTACAAGAGTTTTCTGGCGGGAATTTTTATTACTATCGCCATGAACGGGCTTGACCAAAACGTAATGCAGAAAAATCTAACTTGTAAAAGTAAAGGTGAAGCACAAAAGAATATTTTTTGGTTTTCTATCGTGTTTTTCTTCTCAACGGTGTTGTTTTTAGCTTTGGGAGTTTTACTTTACAAATATGCGATGGACCAGGGAATTGCGATTCCTGAAAGAACAGACGATCTTTATCCATTGCTCGCATTAAACCACTTTGGAATTCTTGCCGGTGTTGTTTTTTTATTAGGAATTACCGCCGCCGCATTTTCCAGTGCAGATTCAGCATTAACTGCGCTCACTACTTCTTTTTGCGTAGATATTTTAGATATTCAGAAAAAAGAAAAAAATCAAAAAAAGACCAGGTTATTGGTTCATATTGGCTTTACCATTTTAATGTTTCTGGTAATTATAGTCTTTAATTCGCTAAACGATAGCAGCGTGGTAAGCGCTGTATTTAAAGTAGCCGGATTTACCTATGGCCCGCTTTTAGGCTTATTTGCTTATGGTTTATTGTGTAAAAATCCGGTTAGAGATAAATGGGTACCCGTGGTATGTATTTTATCACCGGTAATTTCAGTAATTTTAGATTTCAATTCTGAAGCCTGGTTAAACGGTTATCAGTTTGGTTTCGAAATTTTGTTGGTTAATGCCGCAATAACCATGTTAGGCCTTTTCGCCCTTTATAGACCTAAGACCGATGAGGTTTCTATTGACTAAATTTTTAAGAAAATGGAACTAAAATTTCATCCATACAACCTGGAATTAAAAAACACCTTTACCATAAGTCACGGTTCCCGGGATGTTCAGCCAACTTTAATCGTTTCCTTAAGCGACCGCGGATTTACCGGTTATGGAGAAGCTACGGCAACTTCTTATTACGGAGTTACGATTGAAAAAATGCAGGCCGATATTCTTAATATTGAAGACTTAATTGCTGAAAATATTCTCCTGGAACCTGAGGAACTATGGGAGTTAACTTATCCGCATTTAAAAGAAAATCCATTTGCGCTATGTGCATTGGATATGGCCATGCATGACCTCCACGGAAAAAGAAATCGCCAACCGCTTTATCAATTATGGGGGCTGGATTTAGAAAATATTCCGCTTACCAATTATACTATCGGGATAGATTCCGTAGAAAAGATGGTTCAGAAAATTAAAGAATTTCCCTGGCCGCTTTATAAAATCAAACTCGGAACCGAAGATGATGTGGCTATTGTTAGTGAACTGCGAAAACATACAAATTCTGTATTTCGGGTAGATGCCAACGCCACCTGGACGGTAGATCAGGCTATAGAGAATGCTAAAGCTCTAAAAGAATTAAATGTTGAATTTTTAGAGCAGCCTTTAAAAGCCAACGATTGGGAAGGAATGGAAAAACTTTATAAAGAATCGGTTTTGCCACTTATTGCCGATGAAAGTTGTATTGAAGAAAGCGATGTTGAAAAATGTGCCGGTTATTTCCACGGAATAAACATTAAACTCACAAAATGCGGAGGATTAACCCCAGGGAAACGAATGATTTTAAAAGGAAGATCTCTCGGTCTAAAAGTAATGGTGGGTTGTATGACCGAATCTACTGTGGGGATTTCAGCCATTGCACAATTATTGCCGCTCCTGGATTATGTAGATATGGACGGTGGACTTTTAATTAAAAATGATATCGCTGATGGTGTAAAAGTCTATGACGAAAAAGTACATTTCCCAGAAAGAAACGGCACTGGGGTTGAATTATATGAGAAATAGAAATACGCCATTCTGTCCCGAAGTTTCGGGATCGTTTCAGAATCTAAGCTTTTAAAAAAATAAAAATCATTCGTGAATTTGTGGCGAAAACAACAAACTAAAACTGGAATAATGAATTTAATAAAACCTTATTTAACCTTTTTACTAACGCTTTTCTTATTTGCCTCCTGCGAGGAGAAAGAAGAAAAAAAAGAGGAGAATCCGCTTCAAACCCAAATAGCAGCAGTAGAAAAAACCTACGCGCCAGATGGCCGGGTAGCCCTTTTTGAAGTTACAGCTGTAAAAAACGGAGAAACTTATATTCTTAAAGGAGAATCTAATGATCCTGAAGCCGTAGATTCATTAAAAGAAAAGCTGAAATCAGAAAATATCAAGTTTACCGATAGTATTCAGGTACTTCCAGATACTGAAGCTTTGGAAGATAAAATTCGTGGTGTCGTAAAAATTTCAGTGGCAAATTTAAGGGATGAGCCAAAACATTCGGCGCAATTGGTTACTCAGGCAACCCTGGGAATGCCGCTTAAAGTTTATAAAAAAGAAGGAAGTTGGTATTATGTTCAAACGCCGGAGGGTTATTTAGCCTGGGTAGATTACGGTGGAATAGAAAATATGACGGAAGAAGAATTTTCTGCCTGGAAATCTCAGGATAAATTAATTTTTACCGAGCCAACGGGTAATTCTTATACCGAAGCCAATTCAGATTCTCAGACAGTTTCAGATCTGGTGGCGGGGAATATTTTAGAGCTTCTAAGCGAGGAAAATAACTTTTATAAGGTAGAATATCCAAATGGTAAAAAAGCTTTTGTAGAGAAAGCCTATACGCAGCCATATAAAGAATGGGTTTCTTCGCTGGAACAAAACAAAGAAGACCTGGTAGCCACGGCGCATAGATTGATGGGATTACCTTATTTATGGGGTGGTACTTCTCCTAAAGGAGTAGATTGCAGCGGTTACACCAAAACCGTTTACTTTTTAAACGGAATGGTAATTCCGCGGGATGCTTCCCAGCAAATTCATACCGGGGATGTGGTTGATACCGATAAGAACTTTGAAAATCTTGAAAAAGGCGACCTGCTTTTCTTCGGAAAACCGGCAACCGATTCTACTTCAGAGCGCGTAATTCACGTAGGAATGTGGATTGGTGATAACAAGTTTATTCATTCTATGGGCGAGGTACATATTAGTAATTTTGATACCGAAGCCGAAGATTTTGATGAATATAATTACAATCGCTACTTACGAACCAAGCGAATTTTAAACAAAGAAGATAAAGGCTTAATTTACCTAAAAAACACCGATCTTTTTACTACTTCAGAAACTGAAGAAGTAAAGATGTAAATTTTTTGATTTATAATGGAAAAGCTCCAGTTATGGAAAACTGGAGCTTTTTTTGTGCTATTCTTCAAGCTTTTCGAATAAGTAATAACCGCCACCTTTATCCCAGCTGCAGAAAATTATAGTATTCTCATTTTTTGAAACTCCTATGCCACGAGGTTCGGCACCATTAACTTCAGGTATTTCTAAAGTCCACATTTGCTGTTTTTCTTCATTTCTGTAATGAATACTCGAAGGCGAAATTCCGCTGGAACGTACAGCGGCATAAATGGCATTATCTATAACTTGTATCGCACTAGAACCGGCAGAAATGCTGGTAATATCCTTTTGCCTGGTATAATCTCTGCCATTTTCACTGCTATAAATCTGGATCTTTGGGCTACCAGGATCGGGGAAAAGAAGTGTTTTTCCATCCTGAGTCATATCGAAAGTTCGCGCTAGATTTCTATCTTTTAGCTTAAGAGTTCTTAGCAGTTTAAAAGTTTCTCCCTGCTGTTTTAATACGTAGTTAGGGTCTTCCCCAAACAGTGACATCGCATATATTTCTCCGTTTTTAGCTGCGCGCGGTGCAGTAATTGCTCTTGCGCCTTTAGGTGCTTCCCAAACAGCAAGTCCTTTCCCGGTTTGGGCATCAATTTTAATCAATCTGCGATTAATTCCCGCTAGAATATTTCCGTCTACATCTACTCCAATGCCGTTTACAGGATTTAAATTATAGACCTCGCCGTTTATTTCTACTGAAGTTAGAGGCGAAAAATCTATTTCTTTATTGCTAGAATCTTTAATTATTAATCCATTATTATAATCGGCGAGCCATAATTTCCCTTCGTTATCCCATTCGGCGCCATAGCCAGCACCAGATGCAGCTAATTTTCCTTTA
This sequence comes from Salegentibacter mishustinae, assembly GCF_002900095.1. Taxonomy (NCBI): domain Bacteria; kingdom Pseudomonadati; phylum Bacteroidota; class Flavobacteriia; order Flavobacteriales; family Flavobacteriaceae; genus Salegentibacter; species Salegentibacter mishustinae. The sequence continues at coordinate 556,028 of NZ_LLKN01000002.1, forward strand.
AAGGTATATTTTGGAGCTGGAACTTGTGCAAGATCGTCCAGGGCTTCATCTGTTTTCATCAAATTTAAAGCGGTTGGAGCAGCGTAGGAAAAATTGCTGCCATCTGTTGCCAGGATTCTATGGTAAAAGCTTTTCGGTTCACCAATTTCAGAATTTCCAAGAAGATCAAACCATTGTTTTTCTGTCATTTTTAAGCTTGTTTCTCTACCGGTTTTTTTCTGAAGAATTATTTCTGAAAAATCCTTTTTAGGTGAAAGTTGATAGATATAACTTACAAAATCGCCGTCTTTATCTATCGCCTGACTCCATTTTATTTCGTAGAGTGCCTCAATATCGCGTACTGCATAAGTGTTCTTCGGGTAATGAGAAGTGATTTTAGCAGGTTCTGGTGCTTTATTTTGAGTTGGTAATAATTGAGCTCTTAAATTTCCTTTTTTGGTATTTATTTGAATATAGATACCACCAAAATTAAGATAGCTCTTAATTTCTTTAGTAAGTTCTAGTTGAGAAGAAAAGGTACCACTTCCTGGCGAAGATGCTTTGAATTTCACTTCTTTCAGCAATTCGCCTTCTTCGGTATGTCTTTCCTTATAGATACCTATAGGGTTTTTATCAGAAAAATTTGAAGTTATATTGAAATAGCTTCCTGAAAGTTTAAGCTTATCTTCTTCAATTTTAGCCTCAACCTGGGCGATGCCGGCAATATCTTGTTCTTTAGTGTTTAAGGAAGAAAGGAATGCTTTAAATTTTTGACTTTCGGGGATATCCCTGCGCAACATATAACCGTTTACTCCTATCATTGCAGATGGTAAAGTCTTTTCTTCAAATAAACTCATTTCTGCGGCTTTGTCTTTCTTTATATCATAAGTACTATAAACAATAGAATCTTTTGAATTAAAAATATCCATAATCGTTATAGTATTTACAGGCTTTTGGCTTTGTGTTAACCACGAACGAGGTCCGGAACCTGCAGCACCCGTATTTAGGAATTCCAGTTTTCCCCTTTTCCCAGGGTAATAGGCGTGCTGGTGCCCGCTTATATAGGTCTTTACCTTATATTTTTCAAGAAGATGCTGGAGTTCTTTAGCATTTTCCAGTACATTACCTTTTGAATCTCTCTCCTGGGCTACGCTATAAAGTGGCATATGGCCAATAACAAATCTATGGGTAGCTTTTTTAGCTTCTGGAGTTTGAAATTGTTTCTCCAGCCATTCCAGGTTTTCTTCGGTGATCTTGGAAGAAGAAGCCTCCCAGGAAACAAAAAAGTTATTTTTCGCTATAAACGAATAGTAGTTCGGGAAATTAGTATAGTCTATAAAATGCAGGCCTGTTTTGTTAATATTTTCTTTCCAGAAGTTTTTAGCAAATTTATGTTCTACGGGGTAGCTTCTTGGGCCATCGTGATTGCCCAGGGTAAAAGCAAAGGGAATTTTTTCTTTATGAAGGGGTTCTATAATATGTTTTTTAAAGCCATTCCACATTTTTTGTAGTTGGGCTGTTTCAGAAACTCCCATTCCTGCTACCATATCGCCACCACAAATCACTAAATCTGGTTGCCAAATCTTCGGAATTCTATTTATTATGCTATCTACCTGCCATTCGTAATTAGCAGCACCCAATCCAGAATTTAAGTCTGAAATTACAGCGATACGTAAATCTCCGCGTTTGGGTAGTACTGGAGAGCCTTTTTTAGCGACTAATCTTATAGCATCTGCAATAAATTTTCCTTTAGTAGCTCCAATAATCTCCAGGGTATCTCTGGGGCCAATTTCAAAATTGCCCAATACATTCCATTTTCCTAAATTATCGAGAGATTTTTGATTTATGAAAAGGGTATCACTTTTGCCTTCGCTATGTAGAATGTAATTTACACGTTCAGAATTATTTTGAGTGTTTACGGTGAACCAGGAGGCTAGTTGGTAATTATTTCGCTCAATACCTTCAAAAGTATAAAATGCCTTATTTATTTTGTTTGAAGTGGCTACCCGGGAGGCGCTCTCGCCATAATAATTAACCTGGTTCGAGCTGTTCCAAATTCCTGTTTCAGAATAATTCCTGTCTTCGGTATCAAAGATGATTGGTTTTGGACGTTGCGGTACCTGGGTTTCAGCGATTACTAAAGCTCCCGCATTCTTCCTTAAACTATTCCGATTTCCGCCGGTGATATCTGCAGGAATATTTACCACCTCGTTGGCAGCAACCATAGCCGAAGATCCGCCACCATCTAGATTTACTGCATTTTTAGCACCAACATCTAACATTAATTGTGCTAATTCGCCTAAACTTACTCCCGCACTGGCTTCCTGCCGCCCATCTACCACCATCATAATTAGGGTATTTTTGTCTTTGTAACCAATAGCACTTCGCGGATGGCGGGCTAAATGACTTCCCTTAAACCCTTCTTCTTTATCAGTTAAATTTATTTTTCCGTTTTTTAGTAAAATCGGTCCGCCACCAACTGCCTGGTTTACATCCCAATTTTCTGAAGCTGAATGAATATCTGGTGAGGCCAATTTCTTTGGAATATCATTTTCCCTGGAATTCACCCAGGCGATTTCCGGCACTCCGTTTTTCATTCCAAATGCACCCCTGGAAATTTCATTGCTGGGTCCCGGAGCAATAACCTCTCCGTCCTGGATAATAGCGCTTACCGAAGAGTTTGAAGCAAAATATCCGCCGTTTATAGCCAAAATCCCATTTCCTCTGTTATAAGTTTCTTTAGTAGTTTCCCTAATGGTATTACTGCCAATAGAACGTAATTTTAGATTTTCGTCACTTAAGTCTATGAGAGCATACATTGCTCTTACGGGCTTATTATCTGGTAAAGTTCCATAAGCGTTATAAATCTTTATGGATGCCGGTAGATTAATGTTTAGATCTTTTCTTGGCTGCCAGTTAAGGTTTATTTCCTGGGCTTGCAGGGGTAAGAAAAGTAAAAGACCTAAAATGCTAATGATTAATTTAGGTGCTTTCATAACAATAAAATTTAGGAGGTTATCTTAATTGAGGTAATTTTTGATATAGGTTGCTACCGGGACAACTGGTATCGGCCTGGTCTCTATGGCCGCTAATTGTGTTACGGGAAATACGGTACTCACCGGAAATATAAGAGATAAGTTCTTTTAACTTTCCCATTGTTGAGGTAATACTTTTTCCTTATTAAAATCCCCTTCTACTACAATTAGTACATGGCCGTCAAGGTTGTAATTAGTATTAGAATCGCCCTGGAATTTTATCTCCCTTCCTTCAGCAATTTCACCATTGGTTGCAATATAAAAATGATAAGGAACATCTGCCCAGGCTTTTTTTATGCTACCATCGGCCATTGGGGAATCTTTAAGGGAGAAATTTTGCAATGCCTGCAGTTTCTTTTCTATAGAAAGTTCCGGTTTTTGAGGCATCCCTGTATGGTGAATGGTAATAAATTTCGGTTTATGCACTTTCATTTCCATGATCGGTTCTTGGGCATTCCAGTCTTCTCTTTGAACAATAGCTAATTCATTTTTAGAATTTTGCTGAGCAAAAAGTGAAATACTACTAAAAAACAACACCAGCAAACTAAACTTACCTATATGACTCATAAGATTGCCTTATTTATTTTAAATCGTTTTTTCTGAAAAAAGATGCTTACAAATACTTCTTATGTAGCTGGTAAAGCACTTTTAGATCGTGTATACCGAAAGGCTTGTCTAAATCTTCCTGGATAAAATGAAGTTTAAATGCGCTTTTAGCTGCCTCTAAATCTGAAGTATCAAATCCTATAATTTTAAGGGCATTTTCAACATTAAAATCTGCCGGAATTACTTCAGGGAAAACCAATTTATCTATAAATGGAATTCTGGTATTAAGTGGGCTGTTGAGGTGAATCGCTAAAGGATTAGGTTTAAAAAATTCGGCTTCCAGTTTTAAATTTTCTACTTCAGCTTCGTCATACCATAGCCCAAAACCTTCTTCGGCCAATCGTTTCCAGGGGAAGTTTGCATTTGGATCTACTTTTCTAGATGGTGCAATATCAGAATGACCAATAAAATTCTCGGCAGGGATTTTATATTTTTCTTTAATTTCGCTTAGCAATTCAACCAGGCTAGTAATCTGTAATTCGGTAAATTCTTCTTTACCATCATTATCAATTTCGATCCCCAGAGAAGAAGAATTTAAATCGGTATTATTGCCCCATTTGCCAATACCGCCGTGCCAGGCCCTAAGGTAATCGTTAAGCATATGGTAGATTTCGCCATTTTTGGCGATCACGTAATGCGAACTTACCTGTGTTCTAGGCAGGGTAAAAGTATTTAAGGTTTGCCCTACAGAATCTTGCGCAGTGTGATGTATAACCACATAATTTGGCTTGCGCATATTAAAATTAGTAGTTCCTACCCAGTATTCACCATAATTGAGTGCGGATTCGTTTTGGTTTTCCCGGGTAGGGAACTGCTGTAACTGTTTGCTATAATTTTTTACCTGCTTTTTATAGACCCTATTGGTTTTAGCATAAGGGTTAGAACTACAGGAGGTAATTAAACTTCCTATTAATAGCATTATATAAAGCGGGTAAAAACTTCTCATTTTTAATCAAATTTCCATTTTACGAAAGCTTCCATAGCTTCATAATTTGCTAGACCAAGGGAGTGGTAGCTCTCTGCGGTTTCACGGTTTCTTTCTTCTGCACGTACCCAAAATTCCCGTTCATCATCTCCCGGAAAAACCGGTCTGTCTTTTTGTGACTGGTGCTGATAAATAGCGTGTCTTTTACGCTGAACCTCCATAGGGGAAAGCGGCACGGCCATTTCTATTTCATGAACATCAAATTCCTGCCATGCGCCGCGGTACATCCATAACCAGCAGTCTTTAGTCCAGGATTCGGTTTTTCTAAGTCGCTTCATAGCTTCCAGGATTATTCGGAAACATACGATATGGGTTCCATGAGGATCGGCAAAATCACCTGCGGCAAAAACCTGGTGAGGTTTTACCTCTTTTAAAAGTTCCATTGTAAGCTCTACATCCTTCTCGGTTACCGGGCTTTTTACGCGCTTTCCGGTTTCGTAGAATGGCAAAGCCATAAAGTGAATATTCTTATCTTTTAATCCGGCGTAACGAGCTCCTGCAATAGCTTCAGACTTTCTAATAAAGGCTTTTACGTCTCTTATTTCATCCAGATCTATATCGTTTGGCTCTTTCTTTTCGATAAAAGCCCGCATTTTCTCATAAGTGGCTTCAAGGCTTTCGGTATCTTCTCCGGTACTTTTCTTAAAATCTATGGCAAATTCTACATATCTAAGAACATCTGTATCCCAAACAGCCGTGTTTCCCGAGGTTTGGTAAGCTACGTGAACATCGTGTCCCTGGTCTACCAGCCTAATAAAGGTTCCTCCCATAGAGATCACATCATCGTCTGGGTGTGGGGAGAAAATAATAGAACGTTTTTTTGCAGGGCTTTTGCGCTCGGGGCGTTGAGAATCGTCGGCATTGGGTTTTCCTCCCGGCCAACCGGTTATACTGTGCTGTAATTGGTTAAAAACATCTATATTAATATCGTAGGCAGGACCTTGCTCGGTGGCAAGTTGGGCCATTCCGTTATTGTTATAGTCTTCATCGGTAAGCTTAAGGATAGATTTTCCTACTTCGGAAGAAAGCCAGATTACCGCTTTTTTAATCAGCGCTTTATCCCAGGTGCAATCCTTTACTAACCAGGGTGTATCAAATCTTGTTAATTCTGAAGCAGCATCTTCATCTAAAATAAATTCAACATTATCTGAAAGTTGAAGATAAGTAGCCGGTACATTACCAGACATTTCTCCTTCTACGGCTTTTTTAATGATAGGAGCTTTTTTCTTACTCCAGGCCATCAAAATAATTTCGCGGGCTTTAAATATAGTACCAATTCCCATGGTGATGGCTTTGGTAGGCACGTTTTCTTTACCACCAAAGTCTCTGGATGCATCACGACGGGTTAGGTCGTCTAAAGTAACCAGTCGTGTTCCAGAATTCGGAGCAGAACCCGGTTCGTTAAAACCAATATGACCGGTTCTACCAATTCCAAGTAACTGCAGGTCTAATCCACCAACAGCGCCAATTTTATTTTCGTAAGCAAGGCAATAATCAGTAATTTCTTCCTTGGCAAGGGTTCCGTCTGGAATATGAATATTATCTCTTTTTATATCTATATGATTAAAAAGATTTTCATCCATAAACTTCACATAACTCTGCTTGGCGTCTGGTAGCATTGGGTAATATTCATCCAGGTTAAAAGTGATCACGTTTTTAAAACTCAATCCTTCTTCCTTATGCAATCTAATGAGTTCTTCATATACTTCTACAGGAGTTGCTCCCGTAGCAAGCCCAAGCACCGCATTTTCGTGATTATCCTGCTTGCGGCGAATTAGATCTGCAATTCGTTTAGCTACCTTTTTGGAAGCAATATGTTCATCTTCATAAACTTTTACCGGTAGTTTTTCAAAACGTGTTTCTTCTAAAAGATTTAATCTTGCCATAATTTTAGCTGATTATTGATTTTATTATTTAGCTGATATGTGATTTTACCAGGCTCACCTGGTCTTTAAAAATATCGTCCATTACTGCAATAGTGCCGCCGTATAAGCTGGAATTCGCTCCAAGGGTAGAAAGTTCTATTTGGGTGCGTTCCTTAAGTTGCATCATGCAATAGGTATTCATAGATTGCTGAATTGGGGTGGTCATAAACTGTTTTGCTTCAGCTATTTTTCCTTCTAAAATCACCAATTCAGGATTAAATATTTGAATTAGGATGGCGATGCCTTTTCCGAGTTTAATTCCTATTTCAGAAAGTACATTTATCGCAAATTGATCTCCGCGATTGGCGGCATCTATAATTGTTTCTGGTTCCAGTTTTTCTAATTCTTCTTTTTTAAGATTATTTAAAACCGAAGTTTGGCCGGCCTTTAAGCCTTCTTTGGTTTTTCTAACCAGGGCAAGTCCCGAAGCTTCTGTTTCCAGGCAACCACGTTTTCCGCAGTGGCAAAGCAATCCATCTTCGGTCATAGGAATATGCCCGAATTCGCCGGCAAAACCAGATTCTCCCGAGTGCATTCTTCCACCCATAATAATGCCCAGGCCAATACCCCAATCCATAGAGATCACCAAAACGTTGTTTTTATTTTTGGCAGTACCAAATCGGAATTCGGCTAAACAGGCACTCTTGGCATCATTTAAAATGGCCACTGGTTTTTTAAATTTTTTCTCGAACTTTAATTTTAGCGATTCTGGTTCCTGTTCACTTAAATAATAGGTGAAGTTTTTACCAGCTTCAGCAGAAACCAGTCCAGGCATGCTTATACCAACACCCATTACCTGGTCCAGTTTCACTTTAGCTTCTTTTAATAATTCCTGGGTCCATTCAAATAAGAGATCTACGATATTAGAATCTGAAGAAATCTCTGAGGGCCACGATTTTTCGTGAAGTATGGTGTGATTATTATCAATAATTGCCAGCTTAATCCTAAAGCGCTCTATATGAATGCTCACCACGAAAAATGAATTTTCAATCAATCCGTAGAGATCGGGTTTCCTGCCTCCTTCAGATTTTCCCCTGCCCTTTTTTATAACTATGCCTTCTTCGATAAGTTGATTTAAAAGCGCCATGGAAGTGGGGAGGCTTACATTAAAACGTTGGCAAACTTCAGCGTTTGAAGTTTCTCCATTCAAAAATAGATGCTTGATGATCTTTAATTTCTGAAGGAATTTTTTGCGCTCTACATTATTGATTTTAGAGAGTTTCTTTTCATCTATAAAAAAATCATGTAGATCTGTAGGCATAGTGTGAGTTGTCATAATTTAAAATAAAAGCATTAACAGTTAAATTTAAGCTTTTAAAAAAATGAATTTATTTTGAATTTAAAAGTATATAAAAAAATTATTTTCAGAAATACTTTTTCTATTTTTTTATAAAAGATTGATTATTTAATCGAAATTTATATTTTTATGCAATAATTAAGAAGTCGAATTTTAATATCTAGCTACCTAAATTTAGGATTGCTCTAAACTAAGATGACTGAAGCCACCAAATTATTTAAGGAATCAAAATCGGTAAAAAATCAGCGATATCTTGCGTTGGATGTTTTGCGCGGACTTACCGTAGCCTTAATGATATTGGTGAATACACCTGGAAGTTGGTCGCATATTTACGCACCCTTTAAACACGCTCCCTGGCATGGTTTTACCCCAACCGACTGGGTTTTTCCTTCTTTTTTGTTTGTAATTGGCAACGCTATGAGCTTTAGCCTACGCAAATATGAAAGCATTTCGGAAAGCGCTTTTTTAGGAAAGGTATTTAAACGGGCAGCACTTATTTTTCTTATCGGGTTGTTTTTAAGCGCGTTTCCGTTTGTTTATAGACAGGAAGGGGAACTGATTTTTAAGAATTTAGTCAATATGAGAATTATGGGAGTTTTGCAGCGCATTGCCCTATGCTATCTTTTTGCCTCCCTAATTCTACATTATTTGAAGCTGAAAAAATCTATCATTTTTGGAAGCCTAATTTTACTTGGCTACTGGGTAATTATGTGGTTTTTTGGCGATCAGCCCAATCCGCTTTCTTTAGAGCATAATGCCGCGCTGAAGTTTGATCAACTAATATTTAACGATGCCAATCTTTATAAAGGTTATGGTCTCCCGTTTGATCCGGAAGGTTTATTAAGTACGCTTCCCGCAATTGTAAATGTAATTGCAGGCTATGTGGCTGGTGTTTTTATTCAAAAATCAGGGAATAATATTTCTACGGTAATTAAGTTAAGTATCTATGGAGTACTACTATTAATTGTAGCGCAAATTTGGGATATTTGGTTTCCTATAAATAAACCTATTTGGAGCAGCTCTTACGTATTATATAGTACAGGCTGGACGCTTTTAGTGCTTTCAGCATTAATTTTGATTATAGAAATTTTCAATTTTAAGAAGTGGACGACTTTCTTCGAGGCTTTCGGGAAAAATCCTTTGTTTGTTTTTGTAATGTCTGGTCTTGTAGTAATGCTTATGAACATAATTTATGTTAACGGGCAGGCCTTAAAACCCTGGCTTTATGAAAACTTATATCTTAGCTGGCTAAACAATTATAACGCCTCGCTACTGTTTGCCATTTCTTATATGCTGCTTATGTGGCTGCTTGGTTACTGGTTACACAAAAAACGTATCTATATTAAAGTATAAATTCAATTGCTGAATAATGAGAAATAAAATATCACGCTTGTTCATTCTTTCTATGGCCCTTTTTGGCTTAACACTTCAGGCCCAGGAAAGCACTAAAAAATCACCGGAATTTCTTCAATACACTAATAGTAAATGGGTAGACTCTATAATGAAAGAGCTTACACCAAAAGAGCGAATTGCCCAACTTATTATGGTAGCGGCTTATTCTAACCGGGATAATGAACATAAAGAGGAAATCCTAAAACTGATTAACGAACAAAAAATTGGCGGATTAATATTTTTCCAGGGCGATCCTGAAACACAATTAAAGTTGATGAACGATTACCAATCGGCTTCTAAAGTTCCATTGTTAGGAGCGATAGATGCGGAATGGGGATTGGGAATGCGATTGGATAATACCATTAGCTACCCTTATCAAATGGCGTTGGGTGCAATTCGGGACGATAGTTTGGTTTATGACCTCGGGCAGGAAGTGGCCCGCCAAATAAAGCGTACGGGGCTTCATCTTAATTTCGCACCCGTAGTAGATGTAAATAATAATCCGAACAACCCGGTGATTAATTATCGCTCTTTTGGGGAAAATAAAGAAAATGTTTCCGCAAAAGGAATCGCCTATATGCGTGGGATGCAGGATGCGAATTTGCTAACCACAGCAAAACATTTTCCCGGCCACGGGGATACCGATACCGATTCTCATTACGCGCTTCCGCAGATAAATCATCCTTTTGAAAGGTTGGATTCTTTAGAAATGTACCCGTTTAAAGAGCTTATAGACGCCGGAATTGGTGGCGTGATGGTAGCGCATTTAAATATTCCCGCACTGGATTCTACCGGAGTGCCTTCCACCTTATCAAAATCTATAATCACCGGAATTCTAAAAGATAGCCTTGGTTTTGAAGGTTTAATCGTGACCGATGCGATGAATATGAAAGGAGTTACCAAAGGAAACGAACCCGGTATTGTTGATAAAGACGCTATTTTAGCGGGTAACGATCTCTTAGAGTTCACAGAAGATGTTCCAAAAACTATTGAGGAAGTAAGCAAAGCCATTAAGCAGGGATTAATTTCTCAAAAACAGTTAGATGAACGAGTAAGAAAGATCCTGGCGGTAAAACAATGGGTTGGTTTAAATCAATTTAAAGCGCAAAGTCCCAAAAATATATTGAAAGAGATCAATACTGCTGATGCGAAATTCTTAAACAGGAAACTGGTAGAAGCCTCACTTACCGTACTAAAAAATGAAAATAGCATTTTACCAATAAGGAAGCTGGATACTTTAAAGATCGCTTCAATTTCTTTTGGAGCTTCTAAACAAACCGAATTTCAGAAAACCTTAAACCTATATACCGAAGTAAAAAACTTCCAGTTAAAAGCTGATGCCAAAGCTTCAGACATAGAGAAGATCAAAGAAAAACTTTCAGCATACAATCTTGTAATTGGCGGGATTCACGATGATAGCCGTTTCCCGAGAAATACCATGAAATTCTCTCAACCTGTACAGGATTTTATAGCAGAACTTACCGAAAAAGAGAATAATATTTTCAGCTATTTTAAAAACCCGTATTCGTTAAATAAACTGGATAAGATTGAAAACACTGCAGGTTTAATCTTAACCTACCAGGATAACGAAACTACGCAAGACCTTGCCGCACAACTTATTTTTGGTGGAGTAGGAGCAAACGGAAGACTTCCGGTGAGTATTGGTAAGAAATTCAAGTCGGGAGACGGGATGGACGTAAAAGGAAAAATTAGATTTAAATACACCCTGCCTGAAGATGCCGGTATGAATTCTGAAAAACTTTTTGGCGGTGTAGATTCCTTAATGCAGGAAGCTATTAAAAAAAAAGCGACGCCGGGAGGGCAAATTCTAGTCGCTAAAGATGGGAAAATCGTTTTGCATAAAGCTTACGGTTACCACGAATACAGCGATACCATAAAAGTTAAGAAAACCGATTTGTATGATCTGGCTTCGGTAACAAAAATTTCTTCAGCTTTACCGGCTTTAATGAAGTTGCACGACGAAGGTAAGTTTAAGCTTGATGCCGGGATAGACGACTACTTACCTTATTTCAAAAACTCGAATAAAGCGGGAGTTCCTTTTCGGCAAATTCTAACACACCAGGCAAGATTTAAACCCTGGATTCCATATTGGAAAAATACACTTCGCAAAAACGGAAGCTATAAATGGTTTACCTTTAAAAAAGATTCTTCCAGTCGCTTTCCTGTTAAAGTAAGTGGAGATCTATGGTTACATCGTAATTACCAAAAGAAGATGTTTAAAGCCATCAAGAAATCTGAGCTGGAAGACGAGGCAAAATATAAATATTCTGGTCTGGTTTTTTACTTGTTACCTTCTATAGTAGAAGAGATTTCCGGGGAAGATTTCAGAAAATATATCAATGAAAATTTTTACGATAAACTTGGCGCTACAACTCTAGGTTATAATCCGCTGGAGCGCTTTGAAAAAAGCCGAATTGTACCTACAGAACATGATTATTTATTCCGAAGAAAACCTATTCATGGGATGGTGCACGATGAAGGAGCGATTATGATGGGTGGAGTATCGGCCAACGCCGGGCTTTTTTCTAATGCTAACGACCTTGCAAAACTGATGCAAATGTACCTGAATATGGGAGAATACGCCGGCGAGCGCTATATAGAAGAAGAAACCTTAAAAGAATGGAGTACCGCGCAGTTTCCCGACAATGACAATCGCAGGGGAATAGGATTTGATAAACCCTCTTTAGAGTATGAAGGTGAAAGCAGTAATACGGCCAAAGACGCGAGCAAGGCTAGTTTTGGCCATACCGGTTTTACCGGAATTTACGCCTGGGTAGATCCCGAAGAAGACTTGCTTTACCTATTTCTTTCTAACCGCGTTTTACCTTCACGGGAAAATACAAGGCTATATCAATTAAATGCAAGAACTAAGATTCAACAAGTTTTGTATGATGCTATAGAATAATATAAGATAGATTTTCGGCAGTTTTATTAATTATTATTCTGAATAAGCGAATAGATTCCCTAAAAATTTTAAAGCTTATATTGGAAAGTATATATTTGTTTGATTTTTCCATAAAAACCATTCAAAATATATGACCAGAAATTACCCCCCGATTCTTATTACCCTACTATTACTATTTACTAATTCTTTGTTTGCACAACATACTATAAAAGGAAAATTGGTTACTGAAACCAATAATCCAGTGGCATTTGCCAATGTTATTTTATTAGATGCACAGGATTCCACTTCAGTTTATAAGGGTACAATTTCAGAGGATAACGGTGAGTTTTTGCTGGAAGAAATTGCCTCTAACGATTATCTTTTAAAAGTGAGTTTTGTAGGATACGAGGAATATCTTCAGCAAATATCAGTCAATTCAGATAAAAAAATAAGAAAGATCACCTTAAAGGAAGGTGCTTCAAATTTAGATGAAGTAACCATTAATGCCCGTAAGCCAAAAATTACCCGTAGTATAGACCGCATTACCTTCGATATAGAAAACTCTACGCTTTCCAGAGGAAACAGTTGGGATATTTTACGGCAAACGCCCGGCGTAATTATGAGCCAGGGGCAACTGCAGGTGCGAAATTCTAATGTTACGGTTTATATTAACGATCGTAAAGTGCAGCTTACCGAGAGTGAACTGCAAACCCTTTTACAAAGTTATTCGGCCGAAAATATTAAATCTATTGAAGTCATCACCAATCCGCCGGCACGTTACGAAGCCGAAGGTGGCGCCATTTTAAATATTAATACCACTTCAGCCATTTCTCCCGGCTACAAAGGAAGTGTAGAAGGAAATTATACACAGGGGATTGTTCCAAAATATCAATTAGGAACAAGCCATTACTGGAAAGGCGATAAGCTTAATGTTTTTGCTAATTATACTTTTAGTCCGCGGAAAGAGATAAAAAGAGATGATAGTTATATAAATTTTAGTCCAAATGAAGAGTTTGGTCAAAGATGGCAAACCGATTTTGATCGGGTTACCCGCTCACAAGCACATAATGCGAATGTGATTTTGGATTATGATTTTGATGAAAATAACAAGCTAAGTTTTTCTTCGAATCTCTTGTTCTCACCCGATAAAACTTTTGATAATTCGGTGCGAACCGATATTGAATCATCGGGAAATACGCCTTTTTCAAATTTTATGACCGATAGTGAAGTTGTTACCGATGAACATAACATTGCTTTAGATCTAACTTATACCCATAATCTTGAAAATGGCGGCAGTTTTTCGGCTGCTACGCACTATACCAGGTTCACTCAAGACAGGGATCAAATGGTCGCGACCAATTATTTTGATTCAGCAGGTGGGAATGTTCAAAATATCAATTTCAATACTTCCTCGGGACAAAATATAGAGATTTTTACCGGGCAATTGGATTTTAATAGTTCAATAGGGGAGATGAGTTTTGACGCCGGGGCAAAGGTTTCAAATATAAATTCTAACAGTGGGATCAACTTTTCTAATGCTGAAAGCCTGGACGATCTGTATGATAATCTTTCCGACGATTTTTATTATGACGAAACAGTTTCTGCGGCTTATATTAGTATCTCCAGAGATTGGGAAAAATGGAGTGCAAAAGCTGGTTTGCGGGGAGAGTATACCGATCTTTTGGGAGTGTCTTTATCAACCAATCAGCGAAACCGTCAGGAATATTTTGAATTGTTTCCTACCGCTTATTTGCAATATCGCGCTTCAGATAATCATAGTTTTACGCTGGATTATAGCCGAAGAATTGAACGCCCACGTTATGAAAGCTTGAATCCGTTTAGATATTTTCTGAATGAAAACGATTTTAATGCCGGAAACCCGAATTTACGTGCGGCAATTAGCAATAATATCAATCTGAATTATACGCTTTTAGGGCAGTATTTTTTCGATGTTTATTATCGCGATAATGGAAGATCACCAGCGAGCCTGGCCTTCCAGGATAATCAAAATCTAACCATAAGAAGAATGCAGGCTAATTTACTGGAAAGTAAAAGCTACGGACTTGACATTTTGCACGGTCGATCAATTACCGGCTGGTGGTATGCTCAATTATATGCTTCACTTTTTCATGAAGAGAATACCTTTTTAGCGGTTGAAAGCAATAATGCTGAGGTTACCAATGAAATAGATGCTGTTTTTGGGCAGCTTTATAACGCCTTTACGCTATCAAAAGACGGAACTTTTTCAGGAAATTTAAGTTTTACCTACGTTTCAGATTATATTGCTGGTTCTTATAATTTTGACCCGTTTTCAACTTTAAGCCTTGGTTTTAGAAAAACTTTATGGAACAATCGCGCAGAATTAAGCTTGAACATCAACGATATCTTTAACGATACAAATACACGATTAACATCGCGATATCTAAACCAGGATAATTCATTTTTCGCGCAGGAAGAAATGCGTTATGTGCAGGTAGGATTTAAATATAACTTCGGAAACTTTAGACTGGAAGACAACCAACGTAGTATAGACGCTGCCGAGAGGGATAGGTTATAAGATTCAGCATTCAAAATTTCGAATTCAAAATTGTTTCTTAATTTTGCACTCCAAAATAAACCGAAGTGGCAAAAATAGGAAATATAGATGTAGGAGACTTCCCGTTGCTTTTAGCACCGATGGAAGATGTGAGTGACCCGCCATTCCGTGCGCTTTGCAAAGAGCATGGCGCAGATGTAGTATATACCGAATTTATCTCTTCAGAAGGGCTTATTCGCGATGCGGCGAAAAGCACCATGAAACTTGATATTTACGAGAAAGAACGCCCGGTAGGCATCCAGATTTTTGGAGCCAACCTGGACTCTATGCTACAATCGGTAGAAATTGTAGAGAAATCTGGCCCCGATATTATTGATATTAATTTTGGATGCCCCGTTAAAAAAGTGGTTTCTAAAGGTGCCGGTGCCGGTATTCTAAAGGATATAGATCTCATGGTTTCGCTTACCGAAGCCATGGTAAAGCATACCAATTTACCCGTAACCGTAAAAACCCGTTTGGGTTGGGATAACGATTCTATTAAAATCGTTGAGGTTGCCGAAAGACTTCAGGATGTAGGCTGTAAGGCCATTTCTATTCACGGGAGAACCCGTGTTCAAATGTATAAAGGCGAAGCGAATTGGGCGCCCATTGCCGAGGTAAAGAACAATTCACGAATGCATATTCCGGTTTTTGGAAACGGCGATGTTGATACTCCCGAAAGAGCGGTGGAAATGCGTGATAAATTCGGACTTGACGGTGCGATGATTGGCCGGGCCAGTATTGGTTATCCCTGGTTTTTTAGGGAAGTAAAACATTACTTTGAAACCGGTGAGCATTTACCTCCTCCAACAATGATGGAGCGTTTAGATGCCGCAAGACGCCACCTGCAAATGGCGATTGACTGGAAAGGGGAGAAGCTGGGTGTTTTTGAAACCCGAAGACATTATACCAATTATTTTAAAGGAATTCCTCACTTCAAAGAATACCGAATGAAAATGGTAACCAGCGACGATGCTGTAGATGTTTTCGCCGCATTTGATGAAGTAGAACGAGATTTTTCAGATTTTCAGTTTGCTTAATTAAGTTAAGCCACGAATTCACAAATATTCATCATTCTGAACTGGTTTCAGAATCTAATCTCTTATAAGATTTTTATGCTTTTTAAGCTCCTCCCCTTATTTTCAAGGGGAGGTGGCCGATAGGACGGAGTGGGTTTCATCTTGAAAAGTTCTTCCGTATTTAATTTGTTGGTTTACAACCACCTCTTTCTTCAGCTACGCTGAATTCATTCCCCTCCTTACAAAGTAGGGGAGCGTTTAGATAAAAAAATCGTGAATTTGTGGCGAGAAATATTAAACTGCTTTTAAAGCTTTTCTACTACTTCCAGCGGCGATAAAAGAAGCGATAAGCCCAAGAATTCCAATGGTAAATATTACAATCAGGATATTTTCTAAAGTGATAGCTACTGGATAGGGCAGGCTAGGCGTGATCATTACCAGGTCAAATTGCAGTTGTAAGTAAACTAATAGGATCGCTGCCGATAGTCCTATGGCGCCGCCAATAATCGTCATTAACATTCCCTGGGTAAAGAAAATTCGTTTGATCTGGCTTTCAGAAGCACCAAGGTTAAATAGCGTTTTGATATTCTCTCGTTTATCCAGGATCACCATAATTATAGATCCGGCTACGTTAAAAAGAGCGATGATAAGCACCAGGGTGAAAATAAGATAAACCGCTAGATTTTCGGTATTGAGCATTTTGTAAAGCATCTCGTTAAGTTGCGCGCGGTTTTTTACAATAATTTCATCACCAAAAAGCGCTTTAATTTCCTCAGTTACAACATCGGCATCAGCTTCTGGAGTTATCTTAATTTCTACGCCAGAAAAAGTATCTTCATCTAATTCCAGAAGATTACGAGCAAAGTTAAGGTTAGAGAACACATATTTATCGTCCAGTTCTTCATTTACGCTGTAAATTCCGCTAACAATTACTTTTTCCTGGTTAAAAGCCTGTCCAGGATTTAGGCCGGTGATCTGGCCTTTTCCGGGCCGCGGCACCATTACATTTAGTAAATTCTGGTAATTAAAAATACTCAGTCCCAATTTCCTGGAAATGGTATTACCAACCACCACCTGCGCTTCGCTACTGGTTAACCAGGAACCGGCAATTGCACTGTCTATTTGAGTTACCTGCTGGTAATTTTTATCTACACCCTTTATAAACGCCGTATGATTCTTATTGCGATAATCCAGGAAAATACGTTCTTCAATAATTCGGCTAAAACTTGAAATTCCTTCAATTTCAGCTAATTCTTCGGCTTTATTTTCTGGAAACTGGAAAGTTTTTCCGCT
Source organism: Salegentibacter mishustinae (assembly GCF_002900095.1). Lineage (NCBI taxonomy): Bacteria > Pseudomonadati > Bacteroidota > Flavobacteriia > Flavobacteriales > Flavobacteriaceae > Salegentibacter > Salegentibacter mishustinae. Next base: position 573,039 of record NZ_LLKN01000002.1, read on the forward strand.
TGACGGCAATATTTTTAAATCGGGATCAAATTTATTGGAAAACGAAAGGCTAAAATCCTTGAGGCCGGCGAACCCTGAGAGTACAATAAATAAAGAAAAAGCCCCTGCAAAAACACCAATGGCCGCAATAATGGTAATGATATTAATGGCATTATTGCTGCTCTTGCTAAAAAGATAGCGCCTGGCGATGTAGAAGGGGAATTTCAAATTAAGATTTTTTCCGCCGCTCCAGTAAGTCGGGATCGGTTATTGGATTTTCTTCTCCTTTAATAGATTTTTCTATACCTTCTATATAATCGAGAGAATCGTCCAAATAATAATTGATTTCCGGCATTTTTCGCAACTGGTTTTTAGTGCGCTGCGCCATTTCGTGTTTTATCTTAGACTTCCCAAGGTTTATTTCCTCTATAACTTCCTGCGCGTGTTTCTGCGGAAAAATACTGATATAAGCTTTCGCGATAGAAAGATCTGTAGTTACTTTTACTTTAGAGACCGAAATGATCACTCCTGTTCTCCCGGCATCTTTAAGGTTCTTTTGCAGGATATCGGCTAAATCGCGCTGCAAAACTCCTCCTATTTTCTTTTGTCTGTTTGTCTCTTCCATAAGGCAAAAATACTATAATAAATTGGTATACTCCTAAATGTAAAAAACTATGCGTACAAGTCTTAATTTTAGCTTGTTCATTTTTTCCATCGATAAAAAGCGAACCAAAAAATCTAGGCTTGCGAATCTTTATCTAAATTTTACGCTCGTCCCCCTAAATTTTCGATAAAAGTGATCTTATTCAAAAGACAACCGGAATATTGCCGAGAGTAAAGTTGTTGGGGTTTCTTTTTAATTTGATAGAAGTTTATCGATTTTGAATATCTGAAATTAGAAGTTTAACTTGCTGCATCTACTTAAAAATAGAAAAATGAAAAAAATTGAACATATTGGGATTGCCGTAAAAGATCTTGAAGCTGCAAATGCTACCTATAATGCGGTTTTGGGAAGTGAAAATTATAAAACCGAAACGGTAGAGAGTGAAGGTGTGAGTACGTCTTTCTTTAAAATTGGAGAGAGTAAAATTGAATTGCTTGCCGCTACAAATCCTGAAAGTCCTATCGCAAAGTTTATTGAAAAACGCGGCGAGGGCATTCATCATATAGCTTTTGCGGTAGATGATATTAAAGCTGAAATCGCCCGCCTGGAAAAAGAAGGTTTTAAGCTTATAAATACCGAACCTAAAGATGGCGCCGATAATAAGCTGGTAGCTTTTATGCACCCTAAAAGTTTCCACGGGGTTTTAGTAGAATTATGCCAGGAAAAAAGCCCCTCCCCAGCCCTCCCCAAAGGAGAGGGAGCGAGAAATTAAGAAATTGCACTTCACCTTGCAGGAGTTAAAAATATATCATAATATTGCACTCCTAAAATTCGGGTATTGTTGAAATACTTGAATTGGTCCTATAGCTCAGCTGGTTAGAGCACTTGACTCATAATCAAGGGGTCCCTGGTTCGAGCCCAGGTGGGACCACCAACAAAATCAAGCCTTACAGAGATGTAAGGCTTTTTTGTTTCTTCTTGGGTACAACATATGTACAACATTTAGGAAGCCTCTTATTTTTATCAGTAATGTAACTATCTCATGTAAAATTTAATGATGACAATAAGTATTCATACCGGATAGGCTTTTCGATATTAGTTTTTCAGATGGAATCTAGGTTTTGCACCTGATTTCCGTTTTAAGCTAAATTTTATAATATATTAGATACCTTAGCTTCAAGTTAAAAAGGTTTGTGATTGCAAATCAGTGTTATGTATTAACTTGAGAAAGGTGATATGAAACTTCCAGAACTAAGAATACAATACGTCTCAGACCTACATTTAGAGTTTTCGGAAAATGAAAAATTTTTAAATAAATCTCCACTAAAGCCGGAAGGGGAAGTACTCATCTTGGCTGGTGATATTATACCTCTGGTTAGATTAGAAGATTTTGATTATTTCTTTGATCAACTTTCAAACGATTTTGAAATGGTATTTTGGATTCCTGGTAATCATGAATACTATCATTATGACGTGGGTTTGAAATGTGGCAGCTTCAAAGAGAAAATCCGGAATAATATATGGTTTCTAAATAATCAAGAAGTTGTTTTAGGAAAGTACAGATTGATATTTTCAACCCTTTGGGCAAATATATCTGTTCAAAATTCTTTTATAATACAGCAAGATTTAAATGATTTTCAGATGATAGAGTTCAATGGTAAACCTTTTACTCCAGAATTATTCAACACCCTTTTTGAAGAAAATCATAAGTTTATTAATAATAGATTACAGCAAAAAACAGAATTAACGACGGTGGTCGTAACTCACCACGTGCCTACATTATTCAATTACCCTAAAAAATACCGGAACAGCCAGATTAATGAAGCTTTTGCCGTAGAACTCTATAATTTGATTGAAAATGAGCAGCCAAGTTATTGGATTTATGGACATCACCATAGTAATACACCTGATTTTAAAATAGGAAATACGTGGTTGTTAACAAATCAACTGGGTTATGTAGCGTATCATGAGTATGAAAAATTTCAATTAGACAAAATTATTGATAGTGAAGAAAATTATTAATCAGCAAGTTATTGGTTGTGCCCTGGAGGGGGAGCTTAGGAAGACAAGCCATTTAAGAAATTGAATGACTTTTTTAGTATTAACTTTTTACTTAAACTATTCCTTAATCTGCAAATTGAGCTTTGTTTCTCTATATATTTCAGAAAATCCCCATTAAGACTTGTTGCTAAGGACTTAGCTTTTCTCAAATTTTATAATCTCATTTATTCGAAACAGGTTTAATATTTCACAATTTTCAAGTTTATCACGAAGGTTTATTAAAAGTCAGTTTTAGATATCTGTCAATTATTTCAACTTTTTATAAAGGATATTTCAAAGTTTTTATTGTTTTACAGTTAAATTATTCTTCTGATAAGATTTGATTTCTTTTTCTCATTTAGTTTGTTTTCTAAATCAATTTTTAATCAAAATGGAAGAAAACAAAAAAATTGAGGATCTCTTAATTGATATTAAAGGCCTCCTTGGAACCACCAAAAAAGTAATGAACGTGGAAGACCTGGCACAATACACCGGGCTCTCCAAAAGTAAGATCTATAAGCTTACGCATTTGCGGCTTATACCAATGGGGAACAATCCCAACATTCGCCAAAAGTTTTTCGACAAGGAAAAGATCGATGCCTGGCTCCTAGGAGAACCGGACCTGTCTGATGCCTTTCTTGAAGATCAGTTCAATAAGGGCCTGATAAAAAACCGGAAATAGGCTCTTGCCTTTTACTCATCCTTTAAAAATTTTAAGATGAAAAAGCTAACCTATATCCGGGTGGGTACTTGCTACTATAAATTAGTTCAGCTGCCCACTATTTCCGGGGACTTTAATGAAGTTTTAGTTCCCTGGAGTCTGGAGACCCTGCGCAATGACCACGGCAAAGCTTATGTGGGCAAGATCAGAAAATATGATGGCTTTACCTGTATTCCTAGCCACCTGGATTTTAAGCAAGAGGTCTTTGGGTTTTATAACACCTATGCTCCTTTGCCTCACACGCCGACAAATGGTTCCATCGACTATTCATTGCGATTTGTCAATCATATTTTCGGAAACCAGTTTGAATTAGGACTGGATTATTTGCAGCTTTTATACCTGAAACCTATTCAGATCCTGCCCATCTTGTGTTTGGTTTCAAAAGAAAGGGTGACCGGAAAAACTACTTTTCTCAAATGGTTAAAGGCTATTTTCGATAATAACCTCACCTATCTCACCAATGATAACTTCAGCAGCCAGTTTAATGCAGACTGGGCAAACAAGCTGCTTATTTGTATAGATGAAGTACTGTTCAATAAGGAAGAACTTACCGAGCGAATTAAATACCTCAGTACTACCGATTATAATAAAATGGAGGCTAAAGGCAAAGATAAGCGTGAACTTGAATTTTTTGGAAAGTTTATCCTCTGTAGTAATAATGAAGATAACTTCATAAAGATCGATAGCGATGAAACCCGTTTTTGGGTGCTAAAAATACCTTCCCTTAAAACAGAAGAAACCCAATTTTTAGAACATCTAAAAAAAGAAATTCCGGCTTTCTTGTTTTACCTGCAACACCGGGAATTAGATACAGCCCATAAAACCCGAATGTGGTTTACCCCGGAACAGATTAGGACAAATGCCTTGCAAAATTTAATGCGCAATAACAGGAACCGGGTAGAAAAGGAACTTGCTAGTATGCTTCTAAGTGCTATGGAAACTTTTGATTTGGAAGAAGTAAATCTATGCCCTATGGATGCGCTCCAAATTTTAAACCACACCCGGGTTAGGACCGATCTTACCCAGTTGAGACAAATACTAAAAAATGACTGGAAATTAAAGAACCAGGATAATTCCCGCACCTATCAAAAAATGGTGATGTGGCAGAATGGCCTTGCGCCAATCCCCGGCAAAGGGCGCTACTATACCATTGAAAAATCCTTCTTGCTTGGGAATTTTGAAGATTTGGAAAACGATGAAACGATGCAAAAGTGATGCGTGCTGTAATCCCAGTGTTATCAAGGCTTGCGGGAAGATTTGCATCAAAGCAACAAATTCGGAATACAACAAAAGAGAAAAGCCTCCGGTAATTTCTTCTTTTTTTGATGAATTGATGCAAGATAGAAATAAGACCAGTAATACTGGGGATTTTCAGCCGCATCGTTTCCGCATCACTTTATCATCAAAAATAAAACGATGCGGAGATTTGAATCTATATGATAGTATCCAATGGGAAAATGAAAAGAAATGGAAAACACAGAAACATCAAAAAGCTGGGAAAAAGCCCGTAATATTTGCATCGTAAAAACGCTTGCAAAATTAGGGCACTTTCCCAGCAGAACAACGGAAAAAGAAGCTTGGTTTCTGAGTCCCCTGCGGTCAGAAACACAAGCCTCTTTCAGCGTCTCTTTAGTAAAGAACCTATGGTATGACTTCGGAATAGGAGAAGGAGGTTCAACGATAGATCTTATTATGCTTATGAAATCCTTTTCCGTAAAGGAGGCACTGGAATATTTAAAGAACAATACGGAGACTTTTTCTTTTAGCCCATCAAAACCTGAAGATCGTTTGAAGCAAGCGGAAATTCGAATCCTGGAGGTTGAATTGATTTACCTGCAGGGATTAGTGGATTATTTGAAATCCCGGAATATACCTTTTGAGATTGCCGCTAAATATTGTAGACAGGTTTGGTATAGCTGTAAAGGGAAACGATTTTTTGCAATCGGACTTAAAAACCATAAGGGAGGCTGGGAACTTAGAAATAAATACTTTAAAACCTCCAGTAGCCCAAAAACCTATTCACTTTTTGAAAGAGGGTCTAAACAATTAATCATCACGGAAGGGATGTTTGATTTTCTTTCCCTGGCTACCATCGATGAAGATTTGGTTCAAAATTCAGACTGCATCATTTTAAATTCACTGGCTTTTGTGGAAAGGATAAAAATGCTCATTCCTAAATATGAGAAGGTTCTTATCTATCTTGATAATGACCCGGCAGGTAAAAAAGCAGCTAGTTCACTTTTAAACCAGTTTGATAATGTGACCGATTGCGGTGATTCCTACTCTGGATATGGAGATCTAAATGAAAAATTAATCAATGAAGGATGCTTTAAAAAATCCCTGACTTTAAAATAATGATGCTTTGGTAAATGGTAATTGCCTATCGGAGAATTTCAGTTGAAAGGGAAAAGCAAGATGTGTCATTGTAATGACAATCTTGCTTTGCGCCCGATGGTTGCAAAGATTTTAAAAAGAAAAAAATGAAAAGGGAATACATCCAGGTTCGCTGCTCGATCTACGAGAAGAAGCTGCTCCAAAGAAGGGCGGCCCGGGCAGGAATTTCCCTTTCAGAATATATCAGGGCAACGGCCTTTGATAAAAACATTGTAGAACGGATCACCCCGGAACAACTGGAGACTTATAAGATGCTGGTCCAGTACAAAAACAATTTTACCCGCATTGGGAATATGTTTAAAAAGCGGGATCCAAAGCTTGCCAGGGAAGTGGAAGACCTTGCGAAAGAAATCAGGGCCCATTTAAAAAACTTTAAAAAATGATAGGAAAAGGACATAGCGTTTCAGGCACCAGGGTTTCCATATCCTATGGTTGAAACCAGGAAAAAGAAGCTGATGTCGTATTAAGAGAAAACGTGGCCGGGGATACCCCTGCAGAAATAGCCGAAGAATTTAGGATTATCCAGTCGCAAAACCTGCGATGTACCAATAACACTCTAAGTTTTATCGTCAGCCCCACGATTGAGGATGGGCAGGATCTAAGCAAAAGAGACCTGGAAGAGATCGCCAGAAAGTTTTTAAAGGAAATGAACCTGCAAAACAACCAATCCATTGGATTTGTTCACCGGGATAAAGCGCATACTCACGTCCATATCTATACCAACAGGATTGGTTTTGATGGCAAAGCTTACAATGACAGCTTTATCGGAAAACGAAGTCAGATAGCGGCAGATAATGTTGCTAAAGAATTAGGACTTACCAGGGTTCGGGAAGTACAAAAGGAAAAACTACACGAATTAAAGCACTTGCGACAAGAAATTAAAAATATACATGATCGCGTACTTCAGTCCAGACCAAAATCGCTAGATGAATATATCAGTAAGATGAAAGCCCAAAAGGTTGAAGTGATTCCCACCATCAATAAAGCCAATCAACTACAGGGGTTTCGGGTGGAATACAAAGGAGTAAATCTAAAAGCCAGTGAAGTGGACCGGTCGATGAGCGGGAATAGGTTAATTCCCCAGATCGCCCAAAACAGGAGTTTTACAAGGCTAAAAGAGGTGCCAAAAAGCCTTTAGGTCTTAGATAAGACAGTGCAACTAAGCAGCAATCTGTCAACCAAAATAGCTAAAGAGATTTTAAAAGGAATAGTAAAAACAGTAAGAGATACCGGTATAGGTATGGGATATTAAAATTTTAAGCGATGAAAAAACTAGATGAAATTATGGAACTGATGGCCGATGAGATGGATGATTTCAAAACTGCTGTACTGGAACTTCAAAAGCTTTCAGAACAATTGGTAAAGATAAGCATCCCAATAAGCACGGAAGCTGTGGAAAAGAACCTGAACACATTCCTGCAAAAACAGGAAGCAGAAAAGCAAAAAACGGATGAAATCCTTATGGAAATTGATCGAAAATTAAAACACGCCAAGGTTATACCTAATTATTTGCTGATTCTTTTTGGAATCTCAGGAATTACTGCCCTGGGTTCAGTGGGGTATTTCGGGTACACCTCGAAAGAAAAAGTAGAAGACAATTTTGAAGTATATCGGACGATTGTGGAATCTCAAAATAAGCATTATGAAGATTATTTTGCAGCATATCCGGAAATCCAGGAGGCATACTGCGAGTGGATACAGGGTGGATACCCCGATTTGTAATGATAAATGGCCTGTAGCAAAAATTAGTAAATTTGCGACAAATGCCCTGAAACACTCAGTAAAACCGTGGAAATTTGCGGTAAAAATTTAGTAAAAAATAAAAGCAAATTTTTAAATGAGTGGTCAAAAGCGTGCAGATTACCAGTAAATGGCTTGAAAGGCCCTGAAAACAGGAGAAAATTTACTGGTTTTATAAAATTAAATAGGTTGCGCCCTATGCTGTTTTTACTTTACGCTTAACTTCCCGTACACTATAAAAACAGCATAGGATCCTGCGCAGGTTATGGTAGATATGGGGCGGGAGGATTAGCAATTAATCTTGATAATGTTAGAGATAGAATTGTTTTATGATCTAAATGTTGATTTTATGTGACGGCAGATGCTATTAAGATGTTTTATTACACTACAATAATTTTAAGCAATAATTCTAATTGACTTCCGACGTTATATAATGGGCTAACAAAGGGCTTAATATCTTATTTCTATAAAATTTTAAAGGGCTTAGTAAATATAAATAGAAGGTAGCTTTGACCTTATTTAAATTACTTTCAATATTATAATTCTGCTTTATCGAAAATAGGTAGCCCACACCGCTATATATGACAAAAGCATTTAGCGAATATGATTTCCAATCTTACCTCTTACAGAAATCCGCTATCATATTTTATCAGTCCGTTTTAATTTCCATAGAATTTCGGCAGATTTTGGGAAGAAGACATGTTATTTATTCAAATATTAGTAATACGATTTCACTACAGTTTACAAAAGTTTTTCTAAAAGTTTTTCATTTCCAATTTAAAGCATTCATCATTTTAGATTTTAATAAAGGACAACTCGAGTAACGAAATTATGTCTTAAAATGATAAATAAGTGTTTGTAATTCGAACCCGATTAACATATCAAGGTTTGATGTTATATGGAATTGTATTGCAGACCATCCAAAACATTATCAGGTTTTGTTTCAATATTGCTTTTCTGTTTGATAAAAATTATCAATTCTTAAATTATTTGATTAGAAATTGATAAAATAATATTAACTAAAGCTTATTAAGTACTCTAATTTTGGCTTTGATTTTAGAAATAATAAGATAAAAAGTGAAATTATGAGTAAATTCAAGGGTCTTCTTGGGTTATTATTAATGTTGTGTACACAGATTGTAATGGCTCAAACTAAAACTATTACTGGTACGGTCACCGATGATAATGGTATGCCTTTGCCAAGTGTATCAATTTTGATTCAAGGAACCACAACAGGTGTAACTACAGATTTTGATGGCAATTATAGTATTGATAATGTCAATTCTAATGATAAATTGATTTTTTCTTATGTTGGAATGCAGGAAAAAGTAGTTGAAGTAAATGAGCAAACTACTATTAATGTTGTTCTTGAAAATGATGCCAATGGCCTGGAAGAAGTTGTATTAGTAGCTTACGGGAGTTCCACCCAAAGAGATTTAACAGGAGCTGTGGGTTCCGTATCCAGTGAAGATATTGAAAAGTTTCCTGCTACCTCTGTTAGTCAGGCACTTCAAGGAAAAGCTGCAGGTGTTCAAATAACTCAAAATTCAGGAGGGCCAGGAGCTGGGCTCTCGGTAAATATTAGAGGTGTAGGTTCTTTTGGAAATAACGATCCATTATATGTTGTGGATGGTTTCCCTACCCAGGATATTTCATTCTTAAATCCTAATGATATAAAGTCCATGTCGATATTAAAAGATGCTTCGGCTGCCGCAATATATGGAGTTAGGGCAAATGCCGGGGTTGTTATTATTGAAACCAAAAAAGGTCTTAGGGATAGAGTTACGGTTAGTATCGATTCCTGGGCCGGGTTTCAGTTGGAGCCGGAGCAAATTGATATGTTAGATGTTAATCAATTTACCGATTTTGCACTCGAAATTGCCGAAAATCAAGATAAGCAAGTTTTGGATGAATGGAGAAATCCGGGAGACTTGCGTAATATCAATTGGCAGGATTATGCTTTTGATACAGGTTTTAGACAAGGTCATAATATTAGTATTCGGGGGGGAGGTGAAAAAGCTAGAGCTGCTCTGAGTGTCGGAATGGTGGATGAAGAAGGCGTTATTTTAACCTCCTCTTATAAACGCTACAATATTGGGTTAAATGCTGATTATGATATTCTGGAAAATTTAACCGCCAGAGCAGATATGAAATATGCTTATTCTGAGAGTTATCAGAATTTATCTCAGGGTTATTATGGATTTACAAAGCTGTTTACAAACGTTCCGTATCTTGATGACCGAACAGGTACTAATCAACCTTATGACGGGAATGGTAATTATGGCGCTTTTCCTGATACTGGTTTACTTTCAACCACAAATAATGTTTTGGCTAGTGCCTTGCAAAACGACAATGATAATGGTACCAATAATCTTTTAGGTAATCTTGCTTTGGAATATAGCTTCCTTGATGGATTCAAGGCCACGGGTAAATTTGGTTTTCAAACTCAGAATTATGCTGGATGGTCTTTCCTCCCAAGATATAATCGTGGTAATTCTAATGCTGATAATAATCCTTCAGCAACCTATACTATAAACCAAAGCACCTTTAATGAATATCTCGCTGAAGGTTTATTAGAATACAAAAAGACATTTGAAGACCATAGAGTGGAAGTCTTGCTTGGAGTTTCTGCACAAAAGAATAAGTTTAAGAATGTATATGTAGAATCAAGAGGATTTTTAAGTGATGATATTCGAGATCTTGCTGCTGCCGAAGAAGTAACTAATAGATCTGGTACTTGGGGAACGGCTACTTTTGCAAGTACCTTCGGCAGAGTCAACTATACTTTTAAAGATAGATACACCCTTACGGCAACCTTGCGTAGGGATGGGGTAGGAAATAAATTTTCAGAAAATAATTTATATGGAACATTTCCCTCTTTAGCGGCTGGATGGAATATAGATGAAGAAGCATTTATGGAGAATTCCACTTTTGACTTATTAAAATTAAGAGGAAGTTGGGGTGAAACAGGAAATAGCCAAGGAATTGAGCCTTTCCAGTTCTTTACTTCTTATACCGGAGGTCCCACCAATGATAATAATGGATATGTTTTTGGTGGACAACCCGTTTCCGGTTTGGCTCCTGCCTCTTTGGGAAATCCTAATTTAGGTTGGGAATCTCAGGTTCAAACGAATGTAGGTATCGATGCTGAATTGTTTAATAGACAGCTTTATTTTACTGTGGATTATTTTCATAAGTCTGCAGAGGACTTTTTGCTAAGGGAAACAACGCCACCGCAAACAGGATTTACTTCAAGAACTGTAAACGCCGGAAATGTTGAAAATAGAGGTCTTGAATTACTCGTAGGATATCGCAAGAATCAAGGAGATTTTCAATTTGATCTATCTGCGAATTTCACAAAAATTGAAAATGAAATTTCAGCACTAACAAGAAACCAAGATTTTTTGATTTTTGAGACCAACTTTGTTCCAAATTTTGTGGACAATTGGTTAGGTTTCACCCGCTCTTATGTCGGTGGTAATGTAGGTACCTTTTATGGATATAGGGCAAACGGAATTTTTCAAACACAGGCAGAAATTGATGAATTAAACGCTGAAGCACCAGATGGTACTTATCAAGAATCCACCGGGGCAAATCCTATCGCTCCCGGAGATAGGCGTTTTGTAGATTTAAATAATGATGGAGAAATAACGGCGGCAGACCGCGAAGTTATCGGAAGCCCCTTTCCAGATTTTTATGGAGGTGTAAATTTCAATGGCTCTTATAAAAATTTCGAACTTGGAATAGCCCTTTATGGTTCTTATGGAAATGACATTTTAAACTTTACCAGAGTGGAGCAAGAAACTGCCGGAGGTTATGGTATAAACAGTGCTTACACCAACGTAAGTCAGGAGTATTATGAAAATAGGTGGACCCCGGAAAACCCATCTAATACTTACGCTAGAGCGGTGGTAGAGGATGTGAACCAGAATAACCGGGTTTCTAATCATTTTGTCGAAGATGGTTCTTTTTTAAGACTAAGAAACATCCAACTCGCTTATAATCTATCGCCTGATGTCATAGAAAACATAGGTCTCACAAATGCTAAGGTATACGTTAGTGGGCAGAATTTACTCACGTTAACCGGCTATAGCGGAATGGATCCTGAAATAGGTAGTGTGACTGATATTGATGGTAACGGAGGGGTTCAATCGAGAGGAGTAGATTTTGGCGCATATCCATCTCCTCAGACTTTCACAGTAGGTGTTAATTTACAATTCTAAAATTAAAAGTATGAATTTAAAAAAGCTAAAAATAACCAGTATTTGTCTTTTTCTAACAATGTTAGGTTGTTCTGATGATTATTTAATTGATCAGCAATATGACGGAGTTACTGATGAAATAGTATTTAATGATCCCGAAACCGCATCGGCGGTCGTCACAAGTGTTTATGATACCTTTCAAGGTGGGACGGTAGAATATTTAACAAAGGCGGTATTTTATCCGGCTAATTTCTTAACTCAGGATTTTAAGAATATAGGCTCTGATGCATTTTTCCAAACCTTTCAAATTCCTGTAACCTTTGTGCCATTTAATAATATGTGGACTCAGAATTATATTGGTATTGGTAGAGCAAATAATGCTATTTACAATATAAATTTAATGGTTGAGGAAGGAGATATTGATGCTGAATATGGTAATAGATTAATTTCAGAATCAAGAGCTTTAAGAGGTGTGCTATATTCTATTATGGCGTCTAATTTTGGAGGTGTACCAATTGTAACTCAAACAGCTGAACGGATTGAGGACCCTGAAGCTCCCAGAAATACACAGGAGGAAGTTTTTCGTCAGGTGATTGAGGATATGGAGATGGCAGCAGAATATTTACCCTGGGAATATCCCGAATCGGAAACGGGGAGGATTACTAAGGGAGCGGCTTATGCCTATATGGGTAGTGCATATATGTGGCTTGGAGAATATCAGAATGCAATTGAAGCTTTTGAAATGTTAGAAGGACATTATACGCTTGAGGATGACTTTCTTGCTATTCACGCAAATGATAATCAAAATAATAATGAATCAATTTTTGAAGTTCAGCTATATGACGAATCTGGTGATCTAGGTTGGGGACGTGACGATAATAAAACGTTTATTCAATCTTTTACGATGCCTAATGAAATTGGGAATGGTGGGGGTTACGCGGTTCCAACTGAAGCTTTATACAATTCCTTTGAAGATGGGGATGAAAGAAGGTCTGCTACTCTCATTGGACCTGGGGAGGAACATCCAGATCCTATTATAGACATTGCTATGTATGAAAATGTACAGCAAAATTTTGGAGGTATCAATACCTTAGGTACAGAAGAAGATCCGTGGACGGGTATTGACGGCCTTCCGGGGAGAGAAGGGTATTATGCAGTCAAATTATGGAGAAACCCTATTGTAGACGGTTGGTCAGGACCTAATATTTTTGGAGGTCAAAACTTAATATTTTTGAGATACGGGGAAGTGCTTTTAAGCCTTGCTGAGTCTTACCACAAAATAGGCAACGATTCAAAATCTATGGAATATTTAATGAGAGTTCGAAACCGAGCTGGATTGGAACAACCACCCCAAGGTGAACTTATGAATTCAATACTTGAAGAGTATAGGCACGAATTAGCCGGCGAATTTTCACTTTGGTGGGTTCTAAGACGCTCTGGTGACCATATTGAGTATATTCAAGATCGTTTTGATATTGCCATTCCAGAGGGAAAAGATTTAATGCCCATTCCGCAACAACAAATTGACATAAATCCAAATTTAACTCAAAACCCAGGATATTAATTAAACCATTAAGTTAAATTCAGGGTAAAGGCTCCAGATTGAACTGGAGCCTTTTTTATGCATATGATCATAAGGGGACGTTATTCGTAAGGTACTAATCTTAAATACCTTTTAGAGGAATAATTAGAACCAAATAGTCACGGGTTCCATTCAAGGTTGATCCAAGAAGGACCTGATGTTAAGAATAGAAAATGAATAAATGCATTACAGTTCAATCTTATTCTTACCCATTGTTTAAAGACGGGGAAAAGGAGAGAGGAAAACTGGTTTTTGTCCAAGTTTCATAATCATGCTCGGCTTTATTGCTTTTCGGAAGTGTTGGGAAAAGTCATATTTAACTTGAGAAATCATTACTAATTACTGATTTCTTCTTAAGATTATAAAAATTGCCAAACCAAAATGGAGAATGGGTCTGGTTATAGAAACAATAGGTCAGATTCAGTATTTTTTCGATTTACTCTTCAGGAGATAAATAATCAAATTCATAAAATTTCCCAAAACCTATAGTGTAAGCTTCCCCTAATTAGAACTGCTTGATTGTCCAAAAATATCATTTTTCATTCTCCTGTCGGTACCGACAGGAGAATGAGTTTTTGCGTATGCTACGGGGGCCATTTTTCCCAGTGCATTATGTGGTCTTACATTGTTGTAATCTTCCATCCAGGTCTCGGTTTGTTCCCTTACCTGATTTAGATCTTCAAAGAGGTACTTATTGAGAACGCCTCTTCGATATGTTCCATTGAATCTCTCTATAAAAGCATTCTGGGTTGGTTTCCCAGGTTGAATATACTGAAAGTCGATTTCTTGCATCTGGCTCCATTCTGAAGCGATCTTAGCAACAAATTCAGGACCATTATCCATTCTTATTTTTTTGGGTTTTCCCCTGCGATTAATCAAATGGTTCAATACCCAGACGACACGTTTGCTGGGTAGTGAAAAATCAATTTCTATATGCAATGCTTCTCGGTTGTAATCATCAATTACGGTTAAGCCACGGAAGCGTCTTTTGTTTTCTAGGACATCGGTCACAAAATCAATACTCCAGCAACGATTAGGAGCTATGGGAGCCTCCAGGGGTTCTTTAACCCTGGCAGGTAAACGCTTTTTTACCTTTCGTCTCAAACTTAAACCAAGTTTTTTATAGACCCTGTACACCCGTTTATGGTTCCAGGGCTTGCCTTCACTCCTTAGACGATCGTAAGCCATCCAGAAGCCTTCTTCGCTATGTTCTTTAGCTTTCTGTTGTAGAGCCTCTTCGATAGCAGTATCATCCTTTGGAATTGGCCTGTAATAAAAAACGCTTTTACTCATATTTAAAACACGGCACGCCCTGCTAATACCGTAACGCGTAAGTTCTTTGGCTATGGTTCTTTTACGGCAGGGCTCTAAAGCTTTTTTTCGATGATTTCTTTGGCCATTTGATGATCCAGGGATAGATTGGCATACATCTGCTTCAGCCTTCGGTTCTCCTCCTCAAGGTCCTTCAGGCGCTTCAGCTCCTTGCCGTTCATACCGCCATAACGTTCCCGCCACTTGTAGAATGCAGCTGTACTAATGCCATATTCACGGCTGATTTCTGCGGCCGTTTTTCCGTTATCAAACTCCTTTAAAATCTTTGCGATTTGCTGTGGTGAATATCTACTCTTCTTCATAATTACTGTTTAAAGTTATAAAATATATTATACTTTTAAACAGTTCGTTTTTAAGGGTAGCTTACAATAGAACTATTATCATCAGAGACTGCAAACATCCCTAGCATTATACCTGTAAATCCTCCTGCAGTTTCAGAACTTAAGTATCTTACATCCATTTTGTCAATGAAATTATAGTTTTCTCCATCAAGACAATACGAAAAATCATAATAATCATTACTACCTTCAATATTGAGGTAAACAACTTCTTCGTTAGAAAGCTCAGTTATAATTTTCTCATGGGTTAATTCTCCCAAAATATAGCGTAGCACTAACTGTTGTTTAGAATTATTTTTTTGTCTCAGAAAAAGGTCGTAGTGTGATTGATGATCCATAAAAACTGTTACTCCTGCTTCATCTTTTTCACTTGCATCTAATAGATTCAACTTTACAATAGAATTGAAATTAATGTGTTCCTGGCGTCGTGCAATTAAAGTTGGTGAGCCGTTATCGTTTAACGAAACGGGAGATACTTTTAGGTTTATAGATCCTTCCTTAGCGTTGATACTATAATTCTCCTTTATAGGGTTTCTAATATAATTCCATTTATGTCCGAGTTCTTTTTGAGTGAAATTTGCTGGCTCTTTTGAATCTTCAAATGGTTGTAATGCTAAAGTTGGAACGTTCATATCAAGGCTAACTGTTCCACTTTTATTAATTACCGGCCAGTTGTCATTATTCCAAGATACCGGAGCTAAAAAAGTTTCCCTACCTAGCATATGGTGGTTCCCTGATTGAGGTCTGAAGCCCAGAAAAACTACCCACCAACTTCCGTCCTCTGCCTTAGCAAAATCGCCGTGTCCGGTCCCCTGAATTGGACTTGTTTGGGTTTCTACACCGATATGGGTTAAAATTGGATTTTTAGGATTAGGTTCATATGGTCCTTCAATATTTCTGCTGCGGGCTATGGTTACTGTATGTCCATATTCTGTACCTCCTTCCGATAATAAAAGGAAATACCAATCGTCCTTTTTATAGATATGAGGGGCTTCAGGATATCTTCCTCCGGTACCACTCCAAATTGGTATAGGTTCTGAAAGTTGCTCACCTGTTTTAGGATCTATTTCAGAGAGGTATATTTGATTATCTGGATTTACGGTAAGATAGCATTTTCCCCCCTCGAAAAAGAGGGATGGGTCTATTCCCTTTTGTTCTAGCCATATTGGTTCTGACCATTCACCTTTTGGGTCTTCAGTATAAACTAAAAAATTACCTTTATGGGAAACATTTGTAGAGACCATATAGAAGACACCCTTATGGTAACGGAGGGTTGGAGCATATATACCTTCTGAGATCCCTGCATTTTGTAAATTAAGCTGTGATTCCCTTGTTAAGCAATGACCTATTTGCTCCCAGTTTATTAAATCTTTACTATGAAAAATTGGTACCCCTGGAAAATAGGCGAAACTACTATTTACCAAATAAAAATCATCCCCGACTTTACAAACACTGGGATCTGGATGAAACCCCTCAATAATGGGATTTTTAAAGCCCTGTGCGTTGCAAAGGACTATCGCAAAATGGAAGTAAAGAAGAAAAGGAAGTAGTCTGCTCATAGGTATGTGAAATCTTTAAACTTTTAGATATAATTACTCAGTTACCAAACTTGTAAATCCTGCTCCCTGTAATTGCAATGTAATCGAACCATTTCGCACCGATAATGTTTCCATTAATTCGTTTGATTTTTCTTTGTTAGTAAGGAACACCTTCATTTTGCTCACTTCTTTAGGTAAACCTGTTATTGTTACTTTTCGGGTAGCACCTTTATTTACCAGGTGAATAGCATAAATGCCTTTTTCCTTATCACCGTATGCAGCAGCAGTTATAGCGTCATTACTAGTGGTGATAGGAAGTGCGTAAAGGCCTTTTGGCGTATTACCTAATTGCTGAAGATTAAAAAATCTTTGAGTTGGATGTAATTCTTCTTCAGTATTCCCGAAAATACCACCGCCCGACATCGGTGAATAATCGGCGGTAAGCTGCCATTGTAGTATTGTTAAAGGTTGGGCTTTGTTTAATATCTTTAAATAGACATCAATTTCATCTAAAGCATAGGTAGGTTCTTCCAAAATTTGAGGATAACGCCATGCTCCAGCATCTATGCTCCCTTCCCCAATAAAGAGTGGCTTATCTACACGGTTTGAAATATCATACCATCTTAGAAGGTTCTCATCCGTCCATCCACGCCAGGAATGAAATGAAACCCCACCAATATAAGGTCGGCTTTGAGGATCGGTAGAAGCCGTGGTTGTAAAATCCCAGCCATTGGCATCAGCAGTGTCTCCCAGTAAAAATTCAGTTTTCAGTCCATTTTCCCGAAAATAGGCTCCCAATTCTTTAATCATTTCATTGTGATCTTCCTCTGTTTGGCGAACATCAATGCCTAAATCGGCTTCATTAAAAGAGAACATAACCGTCTCTACACCATATTCTTGCTTAAGATATTTAATATAGGAAGTAAGAGAATTATAAATTTTCTCCTTTTTTTGAAGGTTGAGCAAATTACCCCGATTTCCATTCATATCTAATCCGCTTGAAGGTTCTCCGATTATTGCCCAACGGGGAGCAAACCAGGCAGCGAGAATTACTGGGATTCCTTTTTTATCCAGGCGTTGCGCCATTTCCATAGCAGCTTCTACCTTTGGATCAAGGTTACCTTTTCTGGCTTCTTCAATAGGATCTTTACTTGAATCAGGATGCCATTCTCTCCAGGGCATTTCAACTCGTGACCAGGCAACTCTAAGATTTTTCAGGCTATAGTCGATTACCTGAGGATCTGTCTCAGGGTTTTGCAACCTGAAATTACCACCAATTCCATCGAATTTCTTCCCTTCCTGTTGAGGGAAAACTTTTAGTTCTACAATTGAATTATCAATTTCTCCAGTAGCTTTAATGCTAAAGGTATTGCTGTAGTTTTTCTTTGGCGAAATTTCACCCGAGGCAATCTCAAAATTTAACTGATAAAAACCTTCTGAATTTTTTCTGATTATAACCTTAGTTTGATGTTTAAAATCAATTACAAATTCTCTTGAAGGAACACTTACCACTAAACCTTCGGCTGGTGCATTATATAAACCATCCAAATTTCCAGAAAGATCATTACTTGAAAGTGATGATGGAGTTCTAAAGTCAAATTGAGTTTCCTTTCCAAACTCTTCAGGCAATTCTATTCGAAAAAACGCCCCATTGAGATCTAGAGAATCGGGAGAACTGAATTCAACTTTTATATTAGCTTTTCCTTTTTCAACATCGCTAATGGTTTGTTTCCACTTGATGCTATCCATTTGATAGCTGAATGTTTTAATACCCTGATTCCTTTTAAAATCTATATCTTGCCCTTCTTTTCTGGTAATCCAGGCATTATCCCAATTAGATTTCATTAAAACAAGGCTGGAATTAAATTCCATTAATTGATTGTCGACCCTGATGCCTGTCATATTTCCCCAGGTTGTAAATTCGGCCTGTGCAAGAATAGAAGGCGCCCCAATTAATATAAATAAGATGGTAAATAGATTTTTCATTTTTTATTTTAGTTTTTTGAATTGCTACTTGATTTTATTTCTTTTTATCTGTTTCTCTTGAAATAGTCTTTTCGAAATTATAAATAGCTTTTACTTTTTCTTCTGAGTTTGCAGTCTGTAACCAATTTGACCATACCATAAACCAACTCCATTGCGGTTGAGCTTCCAGTATATTTGGTTTTGGTAACTGCCCCACTTCGCCAAGAGCAATTGGCTTCCCGTCTGCAAGTTTTAAAAGCTCTTTATAATCTTTTTGCTCATAATCAAAGTGATAAATATCAGTGGCAAGGATGTCAACATATTCATGACCAGGATAAAATTCCTGATATTCAAACGCCTCGTCCTGTGGTATATCCCTTGGACCATTAGCATTCCACACCCAAATAAGATTATTTAGGTTGTGGTGATTCGTATAACGTTCGTACATTAGTTTCCATAATTTTTGATAACCTTCGGGACCTCTTTTATTTCCCCACCAAAACCATACACCATTCATTTCGTGGTATGGTCTCCACAAAACCGGAACATTAGCTTCCTTAAGTTTCTTTAGATGGCCTGCAACATTATCAATTTGGTCCAACCATTTTTCGTGAAGTGTAGTGCCTGGAGTTACTAACTCTTCCCAATCGGCATCGCTAATCTCGTTTTGTACACTATTAGCCCAGCCATATGGAGGAGTATCCTGAGGTCTTCCTACATGCCACATTAGTGTTACTATAGCTCCTTCCCGGTGTTTTTCGATAGCGGCCTCTACAATCCTTTCTCCTGGATCGGTTTCTCCGTTCCAGTAAAAATCAGTTCCCCAAACCGCAGGGAATTTTCCGGTAATGGCTTCAACTTGATTATAAAACTTATCAGGTTCCTCATTATAGCTGTGCTGTCCGGATAGTATATTATCGTCTAAAGAATATATATAATGCAATAATTCCTTAGCTTCCTGGGTGGCATTTTTGTTCACCGGTGCTTTTTGGCTAAATACATTGCTAAAAAAGATAAAACTGATAAGCGTAACAGCGAATTTCATGTAATTTATTTTTAAGTTTATTTATTCAGTAGCTTGTCTGCCGCCAGTACTAAGAATAGGTAATCTGTAGTACCTCCTCCCAAAACATATTCGGTTTGTTGCCAAAGGAATGGCCATTCTAAAAGTTCAGGAAAGTCGGGACGAATTAATGCAGTACCAGAGCCAATTCCACCCGGGGTAAAGGAAAAATCTCCGCGGTTCATGCCATAAGCCTGCGTTAAGGATCGAGAACCAACCCCTGATGCGAAAGAAGACGTGTTTACGCCCGGATGTGTTCCTAAAACAAAATTGAGTGCGTTTAGCATATATTTCTTCGGAAAGATTTCAGGAAAAGCGGTATGTAAGAAATACTGTTTCATCCCAAAATTCTGAATTCCCCATCCTGCACCCCAGATATCGGGTTCATAAGGCATTCCGTATGGAGTTTGCGCTCCTAATTTTTCTACTTCCTGGTAATAATTTTTGACGGAAGCTTTTATTTTATTTCTGAAATTTTTATCTTGAATTTCATTAAAAATTGGGGCCAGTACCCAACCGGTTTGCGCAATATTTTCAGAAAAAATTTTAATATTTTCTTTTATAAAATTTTCATATTTCGCTTCAGCAGTACTTCTAAAAAGTTCTACACTTAAGCTGAGTTTTTGCAAGGGATTATCTGTAGAGGTATTTTCCCAGGTTTTTATAGCAATTTCCAGGGCATCTTCAGCAAGTTCAGGATTAAAATCTTTTAGAGACCTGTAAGTGGCGGCCAGGGCTGCGGCGCTTTGTAATTCCCTACGCGGATTGTCTTCGGTAAAAACCCAGCGATCATCTGGAGCGCCTTCTTGGCCTAAGGGAATTTCTTTTGAAGTACTGGTTTCTTTATAAATCTTGCCATCAGAATGGTTTATCGGGTCGCCCAGCAAAACATATTGGTCTAAAGTAGGCACAATCACCCCGCGATAAAACCTGCCCAATGATTTATAACCATTAACAATATGTATGGTGCCGTGTTCTATTTGCTGAAGAAAATCGGGCTTTCCATCGGGTTGTAAAATATCTACGGTTTTGGTTTTTTGGTTTATGGTGGTATTATCATAACCCTCCTGGAAAATCTCATAAATATGCGAAAGTCCGTGGATGGTAGAAGCCTGGGATTCTATTCTAAGATCGTAATCTCCGGCATCGTGCCAACCACCGGCATCAAGTCCCGGTACGTGTTCGCCAGGTTGGAAACTGGTTAAAGTTTTAGACCCCTGAAGATATCCGTCAAAATGATTGGTATCTACCGGTGCCATCCTGGCATCGTCCAAATGGCAGCGTCCGTGCCAGATTTTATAGCGATCATTTACCAACATATGGCACATTTGGACCGGTAAGAAATACTCCAAAGTAGGTTGCCATATACCGCGTTTATAGATATTTTCGTTAATTTGAAAAGCTTCAGTGGTATAATCGCCATATTGAATCACATACATTCCCGGCTCTTTGATATCGGAGAAGTCCAGCTGATAATATTTATATCTAAGAAACTTACCCCATTCCGAAGGATTCTCTGAAATTACTTCGGTTAAACCACCTTCATTATTTACCCTTAATAATTTCGCCTTTTTCAGGTTAGTATCATTTTTATCGGTTTCTATCACGGCAATTTTTTCCTGAGCGGGGTGATAACCAACTTGGGAAATTTGAACTACGGGATCGTAAGTGTAATCTTCCAGGGTGTTCGGAGTAATAAGCCATTCTATAGCATTACTTGTAGCTCCTGATGGTACGAGAGACCTTACCACAAACCATCCGTTGCTATGCTGGGCACGGCCGTCTATTAATTCTAATTGATTTTCTTTTAAATTTTCAATTTTTAAAGTTTGTCTGGGTGTCCCGGGAGCAATAACAAGTTCTTTTCCCAAGGCCATAGGTTCTATTTGATATTCATCTTCATCATTATAATATCCAGGGCCGTTGGCCTGACGGTTAAAAAGACCAAATTCGTTATCCATATAGTAGGATTTCCCAAAAAGATAACCGGGGAAGAATTCGATATTCATACCTACTTTGCCGATCCATGCTTCGGGCAAAGCTTCATCAAGATCGACTACAATCTTAAAGGATTTTCCCTGAGGAATAATTTTTAGATTATAAGAAAATTCCAGGTCCGGATACTCAATAGGATTAAAGCCTTTTCGATTTTTGGCTTCATCGGGATAAGCCATTTTTACGCTAATTATATTTTTTTCTCTGTCCACGACCCGTTCTCCAACTTTGGGTACAGGTTGCCATTGCCCCGGAGTAGGTTCGAGGCGTAAATCGCCGTTGGTTGCTACTCTAATCCCGTTTTGTATAATTCCAACACCGCCTTGATGACTTTCCGGATAGAAATCGTGCGCAAGCATGACATTTAACCCGCGCATTTCAAGGTATTCCTCATCGTTAATCCTTAAACTTTCGCCCTGGTTTTGTGCAATACCAACTTTCGTCAAAAAGCAGCACATTAGAAAGGTGTATAATTTCAATTTCATTCTTATTAGATTTAGCTATAAAACTATGGAGATAGGTTAATAAGGATTTATACTATTTTATCAATTCATTATATGAATTTTTCAAAAGTGTATAAGGCAATGATTTTCTTTTATCTTTAAATTATCAAAAATGAAATTTAACGATATTAAAAGTTAACAATGAAAAAAATTATCCTATTAGTGAGTTGTTTTAGTCTTTTGTATTCCTGCAATTCAAATAAGTCGAAAAAAGATAATAATGAAATAGAAAGAGAAAATTCAAATCAAGCGTTAATTGCTGAATTTGAAAATGCTGCAGATAAAGATTTATTAAAAAAGTGGTATCCATTGGTAATAGATAAAGAAGACGGGGGATATTATAGTCAGGTAACGCACGATTTTAAACTAGGTGAGGAGCATAATAAAATGGTTGTGACTCAGGCGCGCCATATTTGGACAAATGCTAAAGCTTCAAAACGAAATCAAGAAGAAGATTCTTCTTATTTAAAGAATGCGGCTCATGGTTTTGAGTTTTTGAGAGATATAATGTGGGATAAAGAAAATGGTGGATTTCATAACCTAGTAAATAAAAGCGGAGAACCTATTATCAAAAAAGGTGAAGCTAAAACCGCCTACGGAAATTCATTTGCCATTTATGCTCTGGCAGCATACTATGATGCTTCTGGAAATGAAGAAGCACTTGATTTAGCGAAGAAAACCTTTAGGTGGCTTGAAGAACATAGTCATGATAAGAAATACAAAGGGTATTTTCAGCATTTAGAAATGAATGGTACACCAGTTAAGAGAACTGCGGAAATGGCTTCAACATCAGATATTGGGTATAAAGATCAGAACAGTTCCATTCATTTAATGGAAGCATTTACTGAATTATACAGGGTGTGGCCTAATGATCTCGTGGGTGAGCGTTTAGAAGAATTACTTTTGATCATTCGGGATACTATCGTGAATGACGATGACTACATGAACCTATTTTTTGAGCGGGACTGGACTCCAGTGTCCTTTAAAGAAAAGTCTAAAGAAGAAATTAAGAAGCATTACTATTTAGATCACATTTCTCCTGGCCACGATGTGGAAACTGCTTTTTTAATGTTAGATGCTTCTGAAGCCTTAGGGCTGAAAAATGATAGCCTTACTTTGCAAACCGCGAAAAGAATGGTTGATCATAGTTTAGAAACCGGTTGGGATAAAAAAGTAGGTGGCTTTTATGATGGCGGTTACTATTTTGAAGGAGAAGATGAAATTACTACTGTGAATGATAAAAAGAATTGGTGGGCACAGGCAGAAGGCTTAAACACTTTATTGATTATGGCTGAAAAATTTCCTGAAGACGAGACTAATTATCGCAAATATTTTAACGAATTATGGAGCTATACTAAAACATATATGATGGACCAGGAGCAAGGAGGCTGGTATGAATGGGGAATAGATAAAACCCCAGGTGCCAAAACAGCTTTAAAAGGTCATATTTGGAAAGCAACGTACCATAATTATAGAGCTTTAAGTCACGTGGCAGATAGGTTGAGGGAAATGAAATAAATTACCTAGACTATCTCATATGCTGTGTAGGTAGAAAAATAACAGGGGGTCGTGTTCCCTGTTATTTTTTTGTATAATTTTAAATAGAAGGGTGGCATATATAAAATGTGTGAAGCGGAATTCGATTGTCATACAGACTAAGATATAAGCCAGAAGTACAATACTTTCAATAGCTCTATTGTTTTGGTTAAAAATGTTGCGTTCATAAAGACGCCACTATAATACGGCCAATCCCTATCAGAATTTGGGGTATAATCTTAAATCAGTTCCTTAGGTTTTATGAAAAAAGGGTGTAGACTTTTTTAAAGTCTACACCCTTTTATTTTAATTGGTCTCAAAAATGGGATTTAAACCCTGCAATTTTATTGCAGCACTTTAGTAGTGCGAAAAAATCTATATTTTCGTATTATGAGTTATCAAAGAAAAGGCTCTCATACGGTTAGTTATTTAACGTGTCATATTGTTTGGGTTACAAAATATCGTTACAAGGTACTCCGAGGAGATGTTCAAACTCGTTGTCGTGAACTTTTAATCCAAATATGTGAAGCTGAAGGTATAGAAATACTTAAAGGAGTAGTTAGTTCGGATCACGTTCATATGCACATCGAATATGCTCCAAAATTGAATGTAAGTAGCATATTGAAAAAACTTAAAGGTCGTACATCAAGGAAACTTCAACAAGAATTTCCAAAATTGAAGGAGCGTTATTGGGGACAACATTTTTGGTCAAGTGGTTATGGAGTCTGGAGTACTGGTAATATTACCGATAAAATGGTCAATGAATACTTGGAACATCACCGGCGTGATTCGAGTGATAATTCCAATTTTATATTGGAATAGTAAAGGGGACTTTTAGTCCCCAGTATTAATGAACCTCTGCACTTTTAGTGCAGAGTGGTTTAGTTTATATACGTGCCGCGAAAGTGCCATTCTTTTTTACTCGGTAATTGAGATTAAATGATCCGAGGCTTGACTTTAGATAGAATTAAATTATACTTTCCAATCTTTATGCTTCGAGAAACTGCTACGAAGTAGTTTTCTGATAATATTTATTCCAATTCCTTTGGGCTAAGCCTAAAAGTAAGCACATCGTGTGGGGAAATTCGTGCTTTTAATTTTTTGTCTGTATCCTTCAGATTTTTATCTCTCCAGATATCTTCAACTTTAAAAGTTGTTTCGTTGAAATCTACAGCATAATCAAAATCAGGGTCTTGAATTTTGTGTTTTTCCCAGTCAAATTCAACGTTCTTTTCTTCATCAGCACGATTCAGGAAAGTTACTGCCCATTCACCGTTGGAGAGTGGCTTGAACCAGGTTTCCAGACCATCTTCAGTATTGTATTTGAATGCCTGCACTCCAAGAGAGTCCTGGTTGATAGCAATCATTTTTTCATTGGTCAGAATATCTACTGTTTCAGGAGACATTTCGCGCAAATCATTTCCTGCAATTAAAGGAGCTGCAAGCATGCTCCACATAGTGAAATGCGCACGGTCTTCACTAGTGGTCATCCCATTACCAACCTCCATCATATCTGGATCATTCCAATGCCCGGGGCCGGCATATTTTCTCAGTCCCTCCTGCATATCTAGAATTTTTAGGACTCCCCAGGATGACCAGTCTCCATGATCTTCTTCACAATCCCAGCAATTGTAGATATCTCCAGTTGTTCTCCATGTATGTGCAACATCTTCTGCCCATTCCCAGGGCTGATTATCGCCCCACTCGCACATCGCAAAAAGAATTGGTCTTCCTGCAGAATATAAAGCATCCCTCATGGTACTATAGGCGCCAATTGGGTTAATATTTTCAGTATTACACCAGTCATATTTTAAATAGTCTATTCCCCATTCAGCATAAGTAATGGCATCCTGGTATTCGTAACCGCGACTTCCTGGTTCCCCCGCACAGGTTTCTGTTCCGGCATCAGAATATATACCTAATTTTAGTCCTTTAGAGTGAACATAATCAGCCAGTGTTTTCATTCCCGATGGAAAGCGCTCAGGATCCACTTGAATAAAGCCTCTTTCATCCCTTTCTCCATGCCAGCAATCGTCAATAATTACATATTCGTAACCAGCATCTTTCATTCCGCTAGCCACCATGGCATCGGCTGTTTCTTTTATGAGGTTTTCATTAATGTCGCAGGCAAAGGTATTCCAAGTATTCCATCCCATTGGTGGGGTATCTGCCAGGTCTTCAGATTTTTGGGCAAAGCTGTTTAAACTTAAAAGTAATGCTAAAAAAATATAAGTGTTTGTTCTGATCATTATTATTGATTTTTTTGATTAAAAAAAATTCCCTGAAAAAAAGATCCCAGGGAATATGGCTAATTAAATTTGTATGGTTTAGTGTTCTTCAAAGCGCACATTATCTATGGCAAAATTTAGAAGTGTATCGGCTCCTTCAAAGGCCATCCCAAATTCGGCATCTACCAGGCTGAAATCAGGCTGGTTTAATACAGATGCGGGAATGCTGACTGTGGTCCAGCTTCCACCGGTATCAAAAGCTTCACCGGTATCGTTCCAGGGCTGCCAATCGTAAAATGCGTCAACACCTGATGTAGCATTGAACCTTATTCTTATCATTCCCTCACTTATTGGTTCCAAAGTATAAATATCAAACTTAAGGTTGTAATCATCTAAATTTGAACCCACCACGTCTGCACCAAAAAAGGTATCATCATTTCTCCAAAACAGATCTTGCCAGCCGGTTCCCCCAGTCTGGAAATTAGTTCTTCCATAGTTGCTTC
Source organism: Salegentibacter mishustinae (assembly GCF_002900095.1). Lineage (NCBI taxonomy): Bacteria > Pseudomonadati > Bacteroidota > Flavobacteriia > Flavobacteriales > Flavobacteriaceae > Salegentibacter > Salegentibacter mishustinae. The sequence goes on from NZ_LLKN01000002.1 coordinate 599,302, forward strand.
CGTCCAAGCTAATGGATGGATCATTCTCTACAGTTGTATTTCCCCAGTATGGATCCTTACCATCCCAGTCAAAAAAGACAGCTTCACTATTTGCTACCGGCTCTGGCCCGCCACAACCCGGGGTATCGAAACGCACATTATCTATAGCGAAATTCAGTAAAACATCGGCACCTTCAAATGCCATCCCAAATTCGGCATCTACCAAACTAAAATCTGGGACACCTAACACTGAAAGAGGGATTTCAACAGTTTCCCAACCATCTGTGGTATAAGGTTCCCCGGTATCGTTCCAAGGCTGCCAATCATAAAATGCATCTACTCCGTCTGAATCATTAAACCTAATTCTAAACATTCCTTCACTAATAGGCTCTATTACATTAATATCAAACTTTAATACATAATCCTCCAGGTTATTGCTTACCACATCAGCGCCGTAAAAAGTATCATCATTTCTCCAGAACAGATCCTGCCAACCGGTTCCACCGGTTTGAAAATTGACTCTTCCATAGCTACTTCCATCTGGGCTGAGAGACGCGTCATTTTCAGAGGTTACGTTGCCCCAATAAATACCTTTATCATCCCAGTTGAAGAAAACAAGTTCTTCATCTCCAACAGGGCACTTTCCTCCTTCGTCTGAAGGTATTCCTAAAACGGGAACAAGGCTATTTGGAATAAGCACTCTATTTATTTCGTGAATTAAGCCATTTGTTGCACCTATGTTGGAATTTACAATTCCGGAGGGTATAGCGTCTTCAAAAGAGGGTCTTAGCCTTGCATTTTCCCCAGTTAAGTCGGCAGTAATAATTTCTTCTTCAAACAAGGTGGTTATTTCCCCGCCATCGGTAAGCTGGCTGCTCATTAAAGCACCTTCACGTAAATGGTACATTAAAAGATTTGAAAGGGCTTCCAATTCTTCTTCAGATTCAAAATCATTCAAGCTTTCAAAATTTGTAATTTGTGCAAACAAGGCTGTAAACGCATCGTTATTTGGAATAAAAGCTGTTAATTCCTGTTCTTCATCTTCTAAAATACTGGTTAAACCAGCTTTTTCAACGGCAGCTAGAAAGGAAGAATATCCCCTGTCTTCACTACGTTCTTTAAGGTTAAGCGTAGCTCCTAAAATTTGTTGAAACACATCTTCTGGCAATAGCACCTTATCTACACCGTGTACAACGCCATTTATTCCCTGGATATCGGTCGTGGTAAAATTGGTGTTAGTGTAACTAGCATCAGATATCACTGCATCCGCACTAATTGTTAGAATTTCTCCTTGAAGGGTTGTTTGCTCGGTTTCGGCGATGACCTCTGATAATGTATTAGCTCCTGAAACCACATGATGTTCTAAAACCTCCTGCAGGAGGTCAGCAGGGATATCGCTAAGGTTTTCCCATCCAAAAGCTCCGTTCAGTTGCATCATGAAATTCTCAAAAGCTGTATTTGTAGGGGCAAAGACTGTAAATGGATAAAGTTCATTATCAATAGCTGTGGTTGATAAAGCTTCATCAAGGCCAGCTAGTTCAATAGCTTCCGAAAGCATTGAGAAATTAGGGTTCGCCTGGGTATGATCATAAACAGTGGGGGGTAGAAGAACACCATCTATTTGATGTAAAACACCATTCGTAGACCCTATATCTGAGGAGTTTGCTATTAGCGAAGCAGTTCCATTAAGAGATATACCACCCTCTGTATTTAAAAATAAACTTAGATTGTTCTCTTCCGGTCCTATAGCCATTGTTGCAGTATAGCCTGTTGATAAGGTGGAAGAGAAATCGGCAGTAGTAGTACTTAAAATATGATTTAGTAAAATATTTTCTAATTCGGTTTCACTTAATCCTGAGATATCAACCTCATCAAAAGCACTGTTATTAGGAGCAAATACTGTGTAGGTCGTCGTACTCCTAAGTGTGGAGTCCAGTCCAGAACTTTCTAAAGCTCCGTAAAGGCTTGAGAGGTTCTGTGTCTCACTTATAATTTCACTTAAATTTCTTGGATCATCACCGAGTTGCGGGTATATCTCATCGTCCTTATCGCAGGAAGCCAACCCTGCAACAACAGCTAGAATAACCAGGTAGTATTTTTTTATCATTTCTATGTGTTTTAAATTCAAAAGCATTAATAGGCTTTACAGAGATTTAATTTCAGTAAAGCCCATTTTTTAAAGGCTACAGGAAGCCAAAGTCATCTATATAGAAAATATACTGAGCTTTACCAGTGCCTGAAGATTCCTGAAAGTCTATGCGATTAATTACCGCAGGTGCTCCTCCATTAGGGAAGAATTCCGAAAGCGGAATAACGTATTTAGTCCATTCTCCGGGAATTAGTTCTACTGTAACCTGTCCTGCAAAATCGTTGATTGCAATATTAACTGAGTCTCCGGGGTCTCCTGTTCCGTACAAGGAAACTGTGATAGATTCGTATTCATCAAAGGCTATGCTAGGCGATAGGAATGTTAATCCGGCCCACGCTTCTCTAACACTTTTTATAGAATACTGTCCGAGAGCTTGTTCTTCGGATTGAAGTTCAAAAGTACCTCCCCATTGGCTCATTTCCCAATCTGGATTTAGATCGTCTATGTAAATTGAATAATTAAACCCATAAGAATCTGATTGTGCGGAAGCCCCCCTTGAAGTTTCTATGTTAATAAATGCCTGTTCAATTCCAGATGGAACGGCAACGGTAACTTCGGTTTCAGTTACTGAGAGAATTTCGGCTTCTCTTTCTACAAGGTTACCAGCTTCTTCTGTTCCTGATGTGAAAATAACATTGGAAGTTTCAGAAAAATCGCCACCCAAAAGTGTTACGGTCTTTATACCTTCTTCCGTAGTGCTCTCCGTAAAATCTGTGATTGTCAATAAAGAAAAATCATATTCTGTAGTACCACTAAGGTTTTCTACCATCATAATGTTATCTTGACCAACATAAGGAGCTGTCTCTGGTATTGTAACAAAAGCCAATTCATTTGTGCCCAGGGCCGGATTGAAACCTGCTCGTTCCCCATTAAAATATATGCCTATTATAGAACTTAGGTTTTCACCTCTTATAATATAGGTGTTTTCTAAAGTACCTTGTGTTACTGGAACATCTTCTCTTGCTTCGCTAACACTGGTAATTACAGGCGGCGCATTGTTATTCTCAATATCTGGCGTGTCGAATTCGTCACTACAAGAGGTAACTACTAAAAGTAAGATTAATAGCGTGAAAGAAAGCGAACCGATTTTTATATTTTTTATATACATAATTTAGTCTTTAAAATTATTGTTCGTCATCAAAATCATATGGTACCGGTGCCTCAAGTAAAGCTGGATTATTTTGAGTCTCATTACTTGGGTATGGAAATGTTAAATCTTCCATGTTTGGAGTAAACATTTCAGAAGTTATGGTAGGCGGAGTAGTATCATTATTAAAAGTTCCTCGCTCAGTTTGAGCTAAGAAATCTAGAGCGAAATCTGGTCCCCTTCTAACTACATCATACCAAAACTCAAATTCAAAAGCTAGCTCAATCCTTCTTTCATGAAAGATATCTTCTATCGTAGGGTTTTCTATATTTTCGAGGCCAGCTCTTCTTCTTACTTTATTTAATGATTCTGTTCCTTCGGCTACTGAACCTCCGCCCATCAATGCTGCCTCAGCGTGAATAAGCAAAAGCTCTGCATAACGCATAATATAGGTGTTATTAGGATAACTTTGCATACCACCACCTCCATTAGTCTCTGCGTTTCCTACTACATATTTCTTAATTCCCACATTAGTTCCCTGGTGATTTACATTTTCGGAAACTGTGTATCCACCATTAAGATCAGGATAATAAGAACCTGGATCCATTATGGTTGCATAATAACGTTCGTCTTCTTCCTGATCCTCATAAGCTTCCTGTAAATCTATTGATGGGCCTATTGCTGAGTAACCATCGGAAAAACCAGTAATTCCTGCCTGTGCAAAAAGGGACTGCAATCCGTTTCCTTCTGAATATTGGCCTGAGGTAGACCATTGAAGTGCGAAAATTGATTCTGGATTATTATCATTTGCTGTTAAGAATAAATCATAATAACTTCCCGTTGGATCACCATCCTCTGCATCACCTCCGTATAATTTGAATTCGCCAGAGTTTATTACTTCATTTGCTAACCTATAGGCTTCGGAATAATTTTCTTCATAAAGATAAATTTTGGCTAACATTGCTTTAGCCGAACCACTTGAAACACGGGCATTATTTTCATAATTGGCGCCCCTTGTTTTTTCATCCAAGTTTTCAATGGCGAATTGGTAATCCCTTTTTATAAACTCATATACATCTTCAACAGGATTACGAGGTACTACCGGCTCCAGGACATACTCATTGTTGTCTGCAATAATAGGAACGGAACCAAAGATTCTTACCAAGTAAAAGTATGCCGTGGCTCGTATAAAACGTGCTTCTCCGAGTGCATTATTAACTACATCCTGCGAAACATCTTGACTTACCGCATCCGGCAACGTATTAATTAGAGTATTTGATTGTCCAATTACTGCATATAATGACTCCCACGATTGAGTAAGGGTGCCGTGTTCTCCTGTTATGGCAAAATTGCCAAAATCTGAGTTTCTGGCATCCCAGGTACGACCATTTCCTGAACTTAACTCTCCAATGGCCCAGGCTACATTTGTGATAAAATTAAACCATGGTTTGGAATATAAATGATTTGTAGAATTTGTTACCTGATCCTCTGTATTATAAAAGGTATCTGCACTATACGAATCTTCTGGTGGCCGATCGAGGAATTCTTCACTACAAGCGGTGAATAATATAATTGCGGAAAAAAGTACAGTTAATTTTTTATTTATAAGGTTCTTCATCATCTTCAATTTTATAATTCAACATTTAATCCAAGGGTATATGTCCTTGGCGATGGATAACGCCCGTTGTCTAATCCCTGCAACAAGGCATTTTGATTATAGGCGCCAACTTCGGGATCGTAACCAGAGTAATTTGTAAAGGTGTATAGGTTTTGGACACTACCGTAAATTTTAAGGTTGTTTAGCCCTATTTTTTCTGCGAAATTTGAAGATAAATTGTAGCCCAGGGTTATATTTTGAACCCTTAAATAGGAGCCGTCTTCAATATATCGATCAGAAATATTGATGTTAGGGGTATCATTCCTGGCCAAACGCGGCGCAGAAGCATCTGGGTTATCTATAGACCAATAATCCAAAACAGAAGGAGATTGGTTTACATAGTAGAGGTTTGCGGCGGTTAAAGTCCTATCTACTGCGTTAAAAATATCATTTCCATAAGATCCCTGCAGAAAAACAGAAAGGTCAAAATTGTTATAAGAAAGGCTATTCTGGAAACCAAAAGTGAAATCTGGGTGCGGGTTACCTATAACGGTACGGTCATCATTATCTATTACCCCATCGTTATTGATATCCTTGTACTTTATATCCCCCAACCAGGTGGTCCCAAAAAGGGCATCTTCGAATGGTCTTCCAAATTGTACAGCAGCACCTTCAAAATCTTCAGTAGTCCTAAATAATCCCTCTACCTGGTAGCCGTAAAACATACCTACAGGATCACCAACCCTGGTTAGCGTAATGTTTTGGTTGGAATCGTTAAGGCTTATATCCCCATTTATTGTTAAATCTCCTAGCAATTCGTTTACTTCATTCTTATAATGAGAGAACGTAAGGGTGGAATTCCATTGCAATGCTGCTTCAGGAGCGGTACTGTAGGCAATTGTAAGGTCAAGACCTCTGTTTACCATCTCTCCAAGGTTTACCCATGGAGCTGTAATCGCCCCGGGGGAATTTCCGCCGGTAATAAAATCTGTTACTGCTAGTTGATAAAGAAAGTCACGAGAAACCTTATTATAGACTTCTACAGTAGTATTTAATCTTTGATCAAAAAGGGAGAAATCTAAACCTAAGTTAGTTTGTGTAGAGGATTCCCAAGTAAGCCCCGGATTCTCAAAATTAGCGAATTCAAATCCAGTGCCAAGACCTGTATTAATTGTATTTAACCTAACGCCGTAAGCAAAATTAGGGATAGCCTGGTTTCCTACTTCTCCGTAACCTCCATAAAGACGGATGTTTTGAATGGCATCAAAATCTTGCATGAAATCTTCGTTGGATAATCTCCAAGAAGCTGAAATGGAAGGGAAATATCCCCATCTGTTTCCTTCGGCAAATTTTGAGGAGCCGTCAGCACGTAGGGACGCAGTAACATTGTATTTATTATTAAATGAATAAATAAAGCGCGTGAAATAAGACTCCAAAGCCGAACTTCCGCGGTATTGATCTGTAAAATCGTTAGCATTACCTGTTCCTAAGACCGGCATTTCATTACCTACAAAATTCCCGTCCTGGGCGATAACACCTTCCCATTTAGATTCCTGAACTTCCTGCCCGAACAATGCGGTGATATCATGATTATCTCCAAAGGTATTGTTATAGGTAAGTAGGTTTTTAATGATCCAGAAATCATTATTTTCCCTTCTTACATTTAATTGATTCTCTCCACGATTCAAAGCTCCGTAGGTAAATGTTGGTTGAAACCTATCGCTTATATTATTGCCGAAATCTCCACCAAATTCCGTTCTGAAGGTCAGGTTTTCGTGAAAGGTGAATTCTGCGAAGAGGTTACCAAAAAAGCGGTTTCTAGTAAGGGTGTTATCTATGTTTAATGCTTCTGCTATTGGGTTTCTTATACCGTAGGCGATTTCCTGTTCTGTAACCGGTCCAGCAAACGAACCATCAGGATTATAAACTGCAGTGGCAGGATTGTTTAAAAGGGAAAGCGAAATAATACCATTACTTGCATTATTCAAAGTAATTTGATCGTTCGTGCGGCTACCTGTTAAAGTAATTCCTGTTTTGATCCAGTCGTTTACGGTAGCATTTACATTAGCTCGAACCGTTGTTCTATCAAATGAGGATCCAATCACTGTTCCTTCCTGATCAGTATGGGAGGCTGATAGGAAATAATTGATATTTTCTGATCCTCCGGAAAATGAAAGCTCGTGATTCATCTGAAATGCATTATCAAATATCTCTGCCTGCCAATCGGTTCCCGGGCCCAATAAATCTGGATTTAAAAACTCAATCTGTTCATCCAAACCGTAGATTGCCCCAATAGTATTTTGTAGTGTAGCATACTCCTGGAGGTTCATCACGTCTATTTTATTTGTAGGTTCCTGAACTCCAACATAAGTGTTGTAGGTAAGTCTTCCCTGCCCTTTTTTCCCTTTTTTAGTTGTAATTATAACCACCCCGTTTGAACCTCTGGAGCCGTATATTGCAGTGGCAGAGGCATCTTTTAAAATGTTAATAGATTCAATATCATTAGGGTTTATAGAAGCCAGGGGGCTGACATCTGTTGCTCCGGTTCCTGCTCCAATACCACCATCAGCTGTTGAACGCCCGCTTGTAGCAATATTCCTGGAATCTCCAGATACAGGTACGCCGTCTATAATATATAGAGGTTCACTTGAACCCGTAATGGTATTTACACCCCTAATTTTTACGGAAACTGCGCTACCTGGCTGCCCGGAATTTCGTGTAACCATTACACCGGCTGCTTTTCCCTGCATAAGTTGATCCACTCCAACTTGCGGAATATTTTTAATGGCTTCCGCATCAATCCTGGAGACCGAACCACTAATTTCCTCTTTTAATTGAGAGCCATAACCTATAACCAGAACTTCATCCAGACTCTCAGAATCTTCGCTTAGAGTAACACTTAATTGTTCCCCACCAGCAACTTCAACCTCTTTGCTTATAAAACCAATAAAGCTAAAAACTAAAGTGGCACTTTCACCGGTATTAATTTCAAAATTACCGTCAAAGTCTGTGGTGGTCCCGTTACTAGTATTTTTTACTAAAACGTTTACGCCTAATAATGGCATACCGTTTTCATCGGTAACTGTTCCGCTTACTGTTTCTTGTGCTTGAATTTGTTGAAATGAGACCCCAAGAAAAAAGATTAAAAAAAGAGGAGGGTATTTTATGAAACCACTCCATCGTTTTAGTAGAATTTTGTACATAAAGACTATTGTTTGAATATTGTTTAAACAATTAAGGTTTTAGAGATTTTGATAGACTTGTATTGAGGCATCTATAAAATCAGACCTAATTTTTTAGCATACTCAAAAATAGCTTAAAAGTTAAGTTAGTGTTAATATTATTTTATCATTTGCTAATAATATTTTTCCATTTATTATGAATGTGCAAAGGAAACCGATTCAAAATTTTGTTATTAATAATTCGAAACAATTAAATTGCTAAAATCTAATTACAATTTCTTAAAAATTGAACTATTAATGATCGGTTGTAGTAAGTATAGTTCTAATGAAAGCACCAGACTCTGACCAGGATTCTTTTTTCCCAATATCTTTTGGAAGGGAGTTAGGTTTTAAAGCGGCAGAGGCTTCATCTTTATCGGCGATAGACCAGTTACACCAAGATATGTTATATCTATCCATAAAATCGAACCATTTCTGGGTATTTTCTTTATAGACTTTACCATCTCCATTTGCTTCTGTTGTGCCAAATTCAGTCACAAAAATGGGCAATCCTGCTTTTATTGCCTTTTCTGCTTTGAGCATCAATTCTTTCTGATGTGTACCAGCATAAAAATGAAGGGTATATGCAATATTATCTTCCTTTATTGGGTTCTTTGCGGCTAAGTCTACATCCTGCGACCAGTTTGGTGTGCCACAAACGATAATATTGTTTTTGTCAAATTTTCTAATCTCCTTTATGATTTCTGTGTGATAAGGTTTTAAAACCTCATTCCAGGAAACATCCAAAGGTTCATTATATAGTTCGTAGATTATATTAGGGTGATTTGCATATTTTTTTGCAGTTTCTTTAAAAAACCGCTTTGCTTCGTCTAAATGGTTTTCGGCATTATGGTCGTGCCAGTCTACAATAACATAAAGGCCTAATACAATAGCAGCATCAATTACGCGGTAGACTTTCTGTTTTTCCTGTTCTGGGTTTTTTAAAAAACCTTCATGTTCTATCCCCATTGCTGCTCTTACTACATTTATTCCCCAGTCTTCTTTCAGATTTTTTATAGTTTCATAATTATAATATTGAGGCTGCCATTGGCTCCAAAATAAAGACATTCCTTTAAGTTGTATGACTACGTCCTTCTCGTTAAGAAGCCGTGTGCCTTCAATTTTTAGCTGGCCGTTGAGCTTAACTGGGGACTGGTCTTGTTGTGCCTGAAGACTGCTAAAGATTAGAATAGCACAGAGGAAAAAGATGATTTTCTTTGTCATTTTATTTATAGTTTAGAGGACTCTTTTTATTCCACGGAATTCTTCCCGGTACTGGCTTGGTGTACAATTTTTATTTTTTTTAAAGACCCGGTTAAAATTTGCAATGTTATTGAATCCGCATTTAAAAGCAATTTCTGCAACGCTAAGCTCCTTTTCTATTAACCACCTAGCTGCATAGCCTATTCTGGTATCATTTACATATTCAATAAAAGTTTTTCCAGTTCTTTTTTTAATAAAGCGATTGAAAGATACCTGGCTCATATTTACCAATTCAGAAATTTCAGCGAGGGAGATTTTATTATGATAATTTTCCTGAACATAATCGTAAATAATCCTTATCTGCTCACTATTTTCAAAATCTTTGTTATTAGAAGTATATGTGGATAAGAGACGTTGATTTCTAGAAGTAGCTAAATCGTGCAAAATAGAAATCAGCTCGAGAAAGTAATCAATACTATCAATTTTAGATAGCTGAAGAATTTTAGGTTTAATTTCATTCGCGATTTTTTCTGAAAATAAAATGCCGTGAGCAGATCTTTCAAACATATCCTTAATAGGCTTCATAATTCTTCGGCTCAACAACCTATTATCAAATAAGTCATCGTGAAACTGAATAGTAATTTCGTGAATTTTGTCATTGGTGCAATTATAAAGTTCCCAGCCGTGTTGAAGGTTGGGGCCTACCAGTACTAATTCTATGTTTTCAATTTCCTCAAGACTGTCACCGATAACTCTTCTAACTCCTCTGCCATTCAAAATAAAATTTAGCTCATATTCGGGATGAAAATGAATGGGAAAGTCAAAATCATCTTTAATTCGGTCGAAAACAAGAAAACTATCTTCTGGAGCTAAAGGTGTGATTTCTCGATGAACATCTCTTGTCATAAATTTGATTTTGTTAGAATTGGAAAAAATTTCATCATTAAATGACAAAATCCTATTAATTTGATATTAACAATCGCGCTATTTTTGATTTTTAATAATTAATAGCTGCTTCAAAATAGTTTTTAATAAAAAACTGAGGTTAAATATAAAATAACATTTTTTTAATAATAAAATATTTTGTCATTTTTCTTGCCTTTAAATTAAATCCTAATGAAGAAAATTTTCATATCAGTAATACTTATTCTTCTCTATTTGAGTGTAATTAGTTGCGGAAGCTCCTCAAACCTTGATTTAAGCAATATTAATACTGCAAATGAAAAAGCCACGATAGGAACCAAAATTCTCTACAAAAAAATAGAGGAAATTTCGAAGCAAGGAATAGCTTTTGGTCACGAAGATGCAACGGCCTACGGTGTGGGTTGGAAAGATGATGGCGGGAAAATACAAAGCGATGTAGAAAAAGTAACCGGTAAATTTCCAGCGGTACACGGCTTTGATGTAGGACATATTGAATTAGGACGATCACACAATTTAGATACAGTTTCTTTTGAATTAATGAAAAACCATATTAAGAAAATTCATAAAGAAGGGGGTATGATTACCATAAGTTGGCATCTTAATAATCCGCTTTCTGGGGGTAGTTCATGGGACTCAATTCCAGCTGTAGCATCGATTCTAGAGGGTGGAAACCAAAGAAAAAAATATGAATTATGGATAGGGAGACTTTCCAGTTTTTTAAAATCGCTTCAAGATGAAAAAGGGGACTATATACCTATAGTTTTTCGACCTTTTCACGAAATGAATGGTTCTTGGTTTTGGTGGGGAGGAGAGAATACTACACCAAAAGCTTACAAGCAATTATGGAAGGAAACTTATAGTCTTCTAAAGAAACAAAAGGTTAACAATTTATTATTCGCATTTTCACCAAACACTCTGAGTTCAAAGGAAGAATTTGATACGTACTATCCGGGAGACGATTTTGTTGATATTATAGGTGTAGATGTTTATAATCACGATGGAGATGAAGCTTTTACTAAAAGTTTAATTTCCAACATTGAGATACTAAAAAATAAAGCACGAAATTCAAACAAGCCTTATGCGCTAACCGAAACTGGTAATACTAAATTCGGCGAAAACCCAAAATGGTGGACAGAAGCTTTGTATCCAGGAATTGAAGGCACAGGAATATCTTGGGTACTAGTATGGAGAAATGCGCGCCCCAATCATTTTTTTGCTTCATTTAAAGAAGATGTTGCTAAAGAGGATTTTAAAGATTTCGAGGAATTGAAAGAAATATTATTTCTACCTGAAGTTAAAAAAATCGATTACTAATAAAAAATAAAGAATGCTACAGGAGCTTGATATCCTAATTATACTATTATATCTAATTGGTACCATAGTTATTGGCCTTGCCTTGAGAAAAAAGGCCCAAAGAAGTAAAGATGATTATTTATTAGGTGGTAAAAACCTGCCCTGGTACATGATGGGTCTTTCTAATGCTTCTGGAATGTTTGATATTTCCGGGACTATGTGGTTAGTTACATTAACCTTTGTATATGGTTTTAAAAGTATTTGGATTCCTTGGTTATGGCCTGTGTTTAATCAAGTTTTTTTAATGGTATACCTATCAGCATGGCTCAGAAGATCTAATGTAACTACCGGTGCAGAATGGATTTTGTTTCGATTTGATAGTGGACGTGGCGGGAGATGGTCGCATACAATTATTGTAGTTTTTGCTATTTTAAGTTGTCTTGGTTTTCTAGCCTATGGATTTATTGGATTGGGAAAATTTGTAGAAATTTTTATCCCGTGGGAGATTATTTCAGCCTACGTGCCATTTAATGTTCCTCCGGCTTACATACCTCATTTTTATGGAACTATATTCACTCTTTTTGCAGTTTTCTATTCAGTTTTAGGTGGTATGTCTGGAATCGTCTGGACCGATTTATTGCAATATTCTATAATGACAATTTCTTCTATTGCTATTGCAGTAATTGCGTGGCAAGCTATGGGCGAGAATACACTTAATGTTCCCGAAGGATGGGCAAATCCCTTTTTTGGTTGGGAACTTAATATGGATTGGTCTGGAATAATCAGTGAAGTTAATACTAAGATAGCTTCAGATGGATATTCGCTTTTTGGAATATTTTTCATGCTTATGTTGTTTAAGGGAATTCTATCGAGTATTGCTGGACCTGCCCCGAATTATGATATGCAGAAAATTTTATCTACAAAATCACCTTTAGAAGCGGCCAAAATGAGCGCCTTTTCAATAGCGGCTTTAATTCCTACACGATATTTAATGGTAGGCGGTTTTTCAATATTAGGTTTGTTGTTTTACGAAGAATTAAACTTAACCACTGCTGGAATTATTGATTTTGAAAAGGTACTTCCAGCTGCAATACAACAATTTGTTCCTGTAGGTTTATTGGGACTTTTATTAGCTGGTTTATTAGCTGCTTTCATGTCTACATTTGCAGGAACCTTAAATGCAGCCCAGGCTTATCTTGTAAATGATATTTATTTAAAGTACAGAAATCCGCTAGCTTCATCATCAAAAGTGAAAGTAATGAATTACAGCAGCGGAATTGTTGTTGTATTAATAAGCATAGTGCTAGGCTTTTTTGTACAGGATGTCAACTCAATTCTACAATGGATAGTTTCCGCTCTATTTGGTAGTTACGTAGTTTCTAATGTTCTCAAATGGCACTGGTGGAGGTTTAACGGTGAGGGATATTTTTGGGGAATGCTCTCTGGGATTATTCCCGCACTCATTTTTCCAATTTTTACGGATACGCTAGATTTATATTATTTCCCCATAATTCTTTTAATTTCAGTTGCAGGAAGCATAATCGGAACCTATTCGGCACCTCCAACTGATGAGGAAGTTTTAATTAATTTCTATAAACAGACAAGACCATGGGGTTTCTGGAAACCTATTTATAGTAAAATTAAGGCTTCAGAACCCGGGTTCGAGAAGAACACAGCATTTAAGCGTGATATGTTTAATGTAGTGATAGGCACACTTGCTCAAACCCTTTTAGTGATTATTCCATTATACTTAATAATGCACAAAAATATTTCAATGATTGTGTCTATTGTAATTCTCATTATATGTGTGATAATACTGAAGAAAAATTGGTGGGATTATATTAAGAATGAACCAAATATTACCAGAAAATAAGTTTAAACCTATGCAGAAAAAACAAGCAACCTGTAAAATACCTGGTTACGATAAAATTCGGCAAAAGCATCAAGAATTACTTGAAACTCCAAATATGCCGGTAGATGATTCAAATGGAGTATTTATTAGATATCAAAACCCTGTCTTAACAGGAGCCCATGCTCCTCTGGAATGGCGGTACGACTTTAATGCGGCTACCAATCCTTTTGGATTGGAGCGAATAGGGATAAATTCAACCTTTAATCCAGGTGCGATAAAATGGGGCGGAAAATATCTTTTAGCTGTTAGAGTAGAAGGTAATGATCGCAAGTCTTTCTTTGCTATTGCCGAAAGTCCTAATGGAATAGATCATTTCAAGTTTTGGAAAAAGCCTATTGAATTGCCACAGACTGAAATTCCCGATACCAATGTGTATGATATGCGCTTAACCAAACACGAAGATGGTTGGGTTTACGGTGTTTTTTGTACAGAAAGAAAGGATACCAATGCACCTCAAGATACTACTGCTGCGGTTGCAAATGCCGGAATAGTTCGGACAAAAGACCTAATTCATTGGGAAAGGTTACCAGATCTTATTTCTAGCTCTGGACAGCAACGTAATGTTGTGCTACATCCTGAGTTTGTTAACGGAAAATATGCAATCTATACCCGTCCGCAAGATGGTTTTATTGAAGTGGGAAAAGGAGGTGGAATTGGACTAGGTTATATCCGCGATATTACCAATCCGGTTTTAGAAGATGAGAAGATCATTAACCAAAAAGCTTATCATACGGTTTATGAAATGAAAAATGGTTTAGGTCCGGCACCAATTAAAACTGAAAAAGGCTGGCTGCATTTAGCCCATGGTGTAAGAAATACTGCGGGAGGATTACGCTATACACTATATCTTTTTATGACTGATCTTCAGGATATTGATAAGGTGATTTACCAACCTGCAGGTTATTTTATGGCGCCGAATTATAAAGAAACAGTGGGGGACGTCCCCAACGTTCTTTTTGGTAACGGCTGGATTACTGACGATGATGGGAAAGTATTTATTTATTATGCTTCTTCAGATACCAGGTCTCATGTAGCCGTTTCATCTGTAGAGATATTGTTGGATTATGTGATGAATACTAGGCAGGATAAATATACTTCATTAGAATCTGTTAAAGCAATTCTTCAGCAGGTGGAAAGTAATAAGACAATTACAGAAGGATAATAGAATGCAGGTAGAAGCGGAAAAGTTTCAACATCAGCTAAAAGCTGAACTTCAAAATATTCTATCTTATTGGAGGGAGTATAGTGTAGATAAAATGCATGGCGGGTTTGTGGGAAAAAGGGACCACTTCAATAATTTGATTGAAAAGTCAAATAAAGGTGTCATTCTAAATACCCGATTATTATGGAGCTTTTCTGCAGCTTGTAATTTTAATAATGATCCTGAATTGAAAGTTCTGGCTGATCGTGCATACAATTACCTGGAAGCAAATTTTTATGATCCTTCTAATAAGGGGTTTTTCTGGGAAATAGATTATTTAGGAAATACCGTAAATACTCGAAAACAAATCTATGCTCAGGCTTTTAGTATTTATTCTTATGCTGAATACTATAAGTTATCAGGAGAGGAAAATGCCAAAGAAAAGGCATTGCAAACTTTTGGGTTGGTTGAAAAACACGCGCGGGATTTAGTTGATAACGGATATCTGGAAGCTTTTCAGGCGGATTGGAAACCTATAGAGGATATGCGACTTAGTGCGAAGGATCAAAACGCTCCAAAAACAATGAATACCCACTTGCATATTTTGGAAGCTTATACCGCCTTATTGCAAATTACAGGTGATATCAGAGTTAAAGAAGCTTTAGAGAATTTGATAAACCTATTTTTATCAATTTTCTTAAATAATAAGACCGGCCATTTCGGATTGTTTTTCAATGAAAAATGGGCATTGCAAAATGCGGTAATTTCTTACGGTCACGATATTGAAGCTGCCTGGTTACTAATTGATGCTGCCAAAACAAGTGGTAATTCATTGTTGATCACTGAAACTACTGAGGCTGCAATTCTTGTAGCAGATACTTTTCTGAAAGAAGCTTATGTAAAAAACAAGGGTATTATTAATGAAAAAAATGAAGAAACCGGGGAAACCGACTTAGACAGGCACTGGTGGCCACAAGTTGAAGCTATGTTGGGTTTACAATATGCTTTTAATATTTCGGGAGATAAAAAATACCAAGCTGCGATATTGGATATCTGGGATTTTACCCAAAACAATTTAATAGACAGGCAAAATGGCGAATGGTTTTTTAGAATAGACCAGGCCAATAAACCTTATATACAAGAAGATAAACTAAGCATGTGGAAAGCACCTTACCATAATTCCAGGGCGCTAATGATGCTTTTAAAAGAAAAAAGATGAAAAAACTTAGCTATTTTTTATTGGTATTTGTGCTTTTAACAGCCTGTAGTAAGGATGATGAGATAATTAACGAACCAGACGAGGAACAGGGAAACCCTGAAGAAGAAATTCCGGAAGAACCTGAAGAAGAAACTCCAGAAACTTATGCTTTTGCGCCGGAAGAAACACTAAGCTATATGGTAGATGCATCGGCTACTGCTGAAACGGTTGCTTTATTTTATAACCTAAAATCGGTTTCAGATAATCATTTTATAGTAGGCCAGCAGGATGCATTCAGCTCGTTCTTTGATGGAAATGATGGTTTTTCTGATATGAAAAAAACTACACTAAGCGATCCTGGCTTGTTGGGGTCAGACTTTATGTTTATAACCGATGATCAAAACGATGGTACTGCACAGAACTGGTTTTATCAGCAGGAGCAACAAATTATAAATAATGCTTTACGCGCTTATAATAGCGGAATGATTAATGCTTTTACCTGGCATCTTCGGGAACCTTATGAGGGAGAGACCTTTTATTCCGATGAAATGACCGAATTTCAAAGGCAAAATGCTTTTAAAAGTATTCTTCCCGGTGGTGCGAATCACGACTACTATAAACAAAAACTGGACAAGGTTGCTGAAGTTTCTCTAAATATGATAGGAGAAGACGGTACGCTTTCTCCCATTATTTTCCGACCATTTCACGAGTTTGAAAAAGACTTTTTCTGGTGGGGGGCTGCTTACAGTACCCCTGAAGAATTTAAAACTGTATGGCGTTTTACGGTAGATTATTTAAAGAATGAAAAAAATGTTCATAATCTACTTTATGCATTTTCTCCCGATAATTCTTACTTAACCAAATCTGCTTACCTGGAGAGATACCCCGGCGATGAATATGTAGATATTTTGGGAATGGATAATTATGGCGATCTTATTGCCCAGGATGGTTCTGGTTTAAATGCTGCCAACCAAAAATTACAAGTAGTTTCAGATCTTGCCAAAGAGAGGGTAAAAGTAGCTGCCCTTACAGAAACGGGCTATTTTGTAACTCCTTCCCAAACCAGCCTTGCCGAGAAGTTTTATTCTGAAAACCTTTATGGGGTACTTACGAATAATGATGTGAATATTGGTTTTATGATGTTTTGGCAGAACTACGAAGATTCTTATACCGTACCACTCCCGGGAATGGATGGCGAAGAAGATTTTGTAGACTTTGTAGCAAAGGATGAACCATTATTATTGAATGATATGCACGATTTCTACAGTCTTCCAAACTAATTTTGTGTTGTAAAACTTGAAGCTGGCAAGCCTGCTACGTTAAAAATATTGGAGCTTGCTGTATTCTGCCAGGAGTACCTTACAAAAACAGGGTTCTTAACTGCTTTGGCTTTTAAATGAATTATATTGTTTTTAATTTCCATTCTAGCAGGATAGAATTTTTTATCAGATCCGGCAATCTCAAACTGAGATTCGGGATTTTCCCGACCAATTTTTAAACCTTCTGAATACTTAAAATGTACTTTCACTATTTTTCCTTCAGTAGTTATATAATCAAACTGAGGGGCGTGGGCTTTAATCTTTTTTCCGTAAACTTCAGCTAAAGCCAGGTTGGCAAATCTTATTCCAGGTGTGAGTTTATCTTGAGGATGGATGTCGTGAATATTTCCTACATCACTGGTCATCACCATTCCTGTTTTTGATAATTTTAAAACCTTTCGTTGCGCGTCTCTTACCTTTACCCCCGCAAACCCCTCTCCATAATCATATGGAGCAATTTGAGCATAGTAGAAAGGAAGATCTTCTTCCCATTTGCTTCTCCAGCTTTTAATCAAACTGGTAAAAATCTCTTCGTAATAATCAGCATTTATGGTATTAGATTCTCCCTGGTACCAAAGTATTCCCTTAATTTTCATTGAACTTATGGGGTAAATCATAGCGTTGTATAAAAGAGCAGGTTTTATTGGTCCCCATTCATTTTCCTCTAGCATTTTAGCAGCTTTCTTTAAAGTATCATTCTTATTAAATAACACTTCAGGCATCCATACTTCGGCCGGTGTACCTCCCCAACTGGCATTTATAATTCCAATTGGTACATTTAAATCTTCCTGTAATTTTTTAGCAAAAAAATAGCCTATTGCGCTAAAATACTTCATCGTTTCCGGTGAACTTTCTACCCAATTCCCTTCTAAATCTATTTGTGGTGAATCGGCTGTTCTGTGGTCAACGCTAAAAAACCGAATATTTTTGTTTGTCGAATTCCTAATAGCAGCTTCGGCATTGTTTATCCCTGCTGAAGCACTCCATTCCATATTAGACTGCCCCGAAATTAGCCACAGCTCACCTAGTAAAAGGTTTTTTAGGTTTACCTGGTTGTAGCCGGTAATAGTTAATTGGTGGGGTCCTTTTTTTGCGTTCGTTTGTATCTCTATGCTCCACATAGCATTTTTATCGGCTTTGGTGGTGTATATTTTATCACTCCAGGTAGAACTTATTTCTATTTCTTCCCCTGGTTTAGCCCAACCCCAAATGTTGACGTTGGCTTCACGTTGCAATACCATATTATCTCCAAAAACACCTGGCAGACTGACATTTGCAAAAGCTGGCGTTTGAGATAGGAAGCAAAGGCTAAAAAGGATTAATAATTTCTGCATTCGTTATGATTTTAAAAGATTTCTAAAAAAGGGAATGAGTTGTTTTGCCATTGCTTCATGGTTTTCTATATCAGGGTGCCCTGTACAACCTCCTGGAGATATATTTTTAAACTGAAAAATTGTGATTTCCTTTTCTAAGAATTCATTTTTGATCTCCTTAAAAACATCAGAAAGGATAGATTTCTGTTCGGCGTTAAGCATGGGACTATCAAGTAAAGCAATTTTTACATTTGGGTATTTTGAAAAAAGCATTTCAACAAAGTCAATATAAGCAGTCGTAAATTTCTCCCGGTTAAATTCTGTACGCTTTTTCTCCCCATCTCCTAACGAAAAATCATTAGTACCGAGGGCAATACTAATTATATCAGGAGCATTTTCAAAATTTCCTTTTTCCTTCGAGTCAGAATTTAAATAGAGATTCTCATAGACATCAGGCATTACTGGCTGGTCTTCATCATTCCAGTTTCGGTACATTCCCATTCCTGAAACACAATTCAGTTTAAAATCAGTATCTAGTGCCCGCGCAATTCTGGGGCCATAAGCCATATAAGCGTTATGCTGATCGTACCACTCTCCATTACCACAAGGAATCTCTAGAGTATCTGCACCCATTCCACACGTAATAGAATTTCCAATAAATTCAATTTCCGGCCTTTTGGGAAGATCTAATTTATCGATTTCAAACGCTTCAATTTTTTTGACAATAACTGCGCCGGTAGAGGCTTCAGTAGCTTTAAATATGGAAATGTCGTGAAAACCTGTCCTATCGTTTAAAGGGAACTTTAAGGGAAGGCTTTTTTTTACCTTAAAACGTCCTTTATAAGTATCACTAATTTCAAGATTAATATAAGCGTGATCTGTTTCGGGTAATTCAAAATCAACAATTAAAGTATCAGTTTTTGCTTTAAAATGAATAGCTGAAGCAGAATTAATCAAAATTAGGCTGGAGTCCTTTTTTTCGGAAGTTCTGCCTGATGTGGAAACTAGCTCCGTGGAAACACTATAGGAATTCCGGGATTTATCTTTTGATATATTACAACTTGAAATACAAACAATTAAAATAAGGAAAAGTAGAAATCTATTCATAGAGGTTTTTAACGCTAATTTAAAGCTTTTAACCAACAGTTATTTGTATGATTTTTTCAACAATTAATATCATTTTTACATTTATTAATGTTGAGAAAATAAGCGGCTTCAGAATTCAATTTGCTTCATAATTTACAGCTTTGATAAAAGCAAATATTGAAAAGTAATTCCAAGTAGTTATTGAATTTATAGTTTAATTAGAAATTCTATATAATTACTGCAACAATAATTCACTGGCTTCATCCAGTATGGCAGTATCGAGCTCTTTTAGATAAGCTTTGGTGGTTTTTATATCCTGGTGACCGAGGGATTCACTTATGATATCTGTTCCCGCACCTTTTTGTTTTAAACAATTGGCGAAGCTATGTCTGGCAACATAACTCGTAATGGGTTTATCAATTTCTGCGAGACTTGCTAATTCTTTTAGATCTTTATTAAACTTGCTCAGGGTTTTTCTTTTCCTGTCGTTTAATTGTGTGGGGGTGAGGTTGTCCCTAAAAAGTATTGGAAAAATGTACGGTCTTTTATTTTTACGGTAATAGTCAAGTATTTCTTTTACCGGTGGCATAATTTTGATAATGAAGTTTCCCTTGGTTTTTGCTCTTGTATAATGAATTCTGTCACCGGAAACATTACTCCATTTGAGCCTCATCATATCGGCGAAATTCATTCCCCTGGTATAAAAGCTAAAAATAAAAAAGTTTCTACTGTTGATTAGATGAGGCTTATCACTTAAATCTAAATTTTGTAGGTTATGGACCTCTTCAATGTTAAGGGCTTTTTTAATTGCTTTACCTTTTAGTTTGGATATATTATAGTGTTTAAAAGGGTAAAGTTTTTCATCTATTATTCCCCTTTTTATTGCCACATTGAAAATAGCCCGTATAGCTCGCATTTTCACGCCAATACCTCCACCGGTTCCGCCTTTATTGCGAAGGTGTACTTCATATTTATCTAAAAAGGTAGGGGTCACTTCGTAAAAATGTAAAGACTTTTGTTTTGTGAATTTCTGCATTGAATTCTTAGTATGGTGATAAATGGCTGCATTGCTCATTCTCCCTGCCGCTTTAAATTCATCAATTTGCTCTTGCCAAAATGCGAATATATTTGAAGCTTCAGGATTTGATTGCGTTCTAAATTTCCTTTCAAAATCATTCAAAGAATAGAAGTCCTGGTTCATTTCCAATTCACTAATTACTTCTAAAGCACGATCTTCAAATTTTCCTATTAATCGATTTGACTTAAGTTGCTGAGTAAACTTCTTATTAAAGCGTCCCAACTTAGAATCCCATTCATTTAAATTAGCTTCGAATGGAGTTCCGAAAAATTTAGATTTACGATCTTTGGTTACCCTTAATAAGACTGGGTATTTTCCGTTTCTTAGTGAAGTTTTACGAAGGATGGTTTTAATTGAAGCCATAGCTTTATCTTTTAAATTTCCATCGATTTTATGTACAACATATGTACAACAAATTGACAAATAAAGGTAATTTAAAGAAACTAAAATAAAAATAAATATTCATAAAACATTGATAATCAGGTAAATGAAAGTAAATGAAAATTACAAGTATGCTAATTTAGACTTCTCATAATCAAGGGGTCCCTGGTTCGAGCCCAGGTGGGACCACCTTTAATGCTTGTAAAGCCCTATAAACACTATGTTTGTAGGGCTTTTTTTATTTTAGGGGGTGAATATTCATAGAATTCTGGACTTTTATTGTTAAAATTATAGCAGTTATGGTCCATTTCTAAAATTTGATATATTCTATGTTATATTTGAAATTCTAAACAAAAAATAAATTTATATGGATGCTGCAAGAATAGGATTAGAACAAGATAATGGCGAGATGCTAGGATATAATATTAATTCTGAAATTCAGAATGGACTTTACCTAACTACGGAAACGGATTTAATTAATGAAAATATTGATAATTTTAATATTGACATTAAGGTTATTCCAAATCAAGTAGCTACAAAGATTTCTAAACGAGATAAAGTAGCTATAATTACTTTTGTAGTAGATGAAAGCAGAAAGTATCAATATTTAGTTGGTGCAGATTTGGACATTGAAAAAATGGAAAAAATGAATTCTAACAAGATACCAGAACAAATTAAAAATCTTATCAAGGAGGCATATTCTTTAACCCAAAAATAATAAACTTTCAGATCTTATATAATTCTTTACAGAAATTTACTTTAGTTCAGAAATTTTAATAAACCCTACAGGCAGTACGTTTGTAGGGTTTTTTTATTTCTAGAGTCATAAGATTTAATTTAAATTTCATACATTCATTTTATAGGTACTTACTTTATTGAAATTCTCAAACAAATAATTGTAGAAAATTCATCTAATTATGATTCGTATATGGAAAAATTAAATTTCGCCTCCTTTGCCGAACTTTTAAAAAATCCAGATAAATCAGATCATTCTAACTTAATATTTGAATTTGATCACAGTTCTGAAATATCATTTGCAGAAATATCTACAGAAAATACGTTTAAAAATTGTTCGTTCACAGGACAGGGTTTTGATATAATTGGAAAAAATCAAAATGAAAATAAAAGGACACTTCAATTTCTGAAATGTGAAATTCTTATAAAGGAAATTACTATTTCAGAAGGTATTTTTCAAGATTTTATTATTTCTGATTCCAATTTCACAGGATCTTTAACCTTTGATTGGTGTTATTTTGCCAATTGTAAATTTCAAGAAGTTCAAGAGGGGGTAAAATCTATCAAAATAAAAAATTCCGATTTTCAAAACATAAAAATTAAGAACTTAGTTGCAGAAAAGCTTTTTGTTATTGCTAGCACTATTCGCAGTAGTGGAGAAGTCAAAAATTGTAAGATTCAAGATGTGGATTTTAGTGGTTCTAGTCTTTCTTCTTTTTATTTTAGAAATAATGAGGTGTTTGGTTATGCTAATTTCGAACTTATAACTGGAAAATCTACCTCTCTAGAAATAAGTAATAGTCTTTTTCATAAACAGGTAAATTTCGAAACTCAACCTATTAAAATTATCTATCTCAATCAAACACATTTTTTTGATATTGTTTCATTTCAAAATGCTGTCTTAAAACGAATTTGGATTAATAAGGTATTGTTCGAAAAAGCAGTGTTTTTTGAAGGTATTGAATTAACTGATATAATGAATTGTAATATCAAGAGTATTAGAACAATTAAGCAACAACTCGTACTAACTAATAATAACCTTGATTATTTGAGATTTAGAAAAATTGAAAAAGAACTTTATAGGTTACAAACAAGAGAGCTACTATTTAATAAGGATTACCATTTTCATTATGAGAAGTATAGGGATACACGTTGCTTTTCTAGAGAAGGAGAACATTACTCTTATTATATTGAAAAAAATGATGTGCCTAAAATAAATAGATTTGAACTTTTGGGCGATTATATAACTTTATCAATGCATAAAACTATATCGAATTATAGTACGGATTGGAAAAGAGCAATAGGGGTTACTATATTATGTGGGTTTATATTGTACACCGTATTTTATTATACCGTAAATTACTCTAATGATATTTTAATAGATATAGATACAGTTAATGATTTTTTTAATGGATTGCCCAGATTTTTCCTCGTAACCGACTTCAAAAACCCACTGGAGAAAAACGAATATTATATTAATGCTATATCTTGGATTCCTCTTTTAATAGGTAAAATTTTTATAGCATTTGGAATATATGAAACAATTCAGTCCTTCAGAAAATTCAAAGGATAGGTCTTAGATAGTTTTGCTAATGCTATCCGCCCTTACAAAGTACTAAAGTATTTATTTAGATCAATCATTTTAATCTGTAGAAAAGGCTGATCTATATGATCTTTAACTTCAAATTCTTTTATAACCGCATTTAAACGCACAAAGTTGTCTGTAAACTCTGTGGTAGTGTAAAAGTCTGTGTAGAGTTCTGAAACACGCTTAGAACAGTTCCAAACCTGACATTTAAACTTAGCGTTGTTCTTAGTCACGTACTTTGTAACATAAGAAGCAATAGACCTGATATTATTAGAATTTAATTGCTTTACGTCAAATGCTGATGAAGGCTTGTAATTTTTATTTCGAGGTGTAATGCCGTTTTTTAACTGTAAGTCTATCCAGTAATTCCACCACTTTTCAATTTTCCAGTATCCTTATAGAAAAACTGTAACTAAGTATTTTCTTATAAAAATAATGTTATCTGACTATCGGGTATATTCCAAATCCTAATTATTGTCTGCTTAAAATAAATAGGTAAATCTAATTATTGAAAAATTAAATTATTAAATTGTGCCGCGACCATGACCCTAAACTTTACGCGATGTCCCCTACACAGTACCCTTGTATTCTAGCTATAGACGATACTCCTATTAACCTTTTATTGATTCAAAAACTTATTGAAAAAATATATCCTTCGGCCATAGTATTAAATTCCAAAAATGGGGATGATGCTGTTCTTAAGTTTAAGGAAAATAAGGTAGATCTCATATTTTTAGATATTCAACTACCAACTATAGATGGCTTTGAAACTGCGCGCCAAATTAGAGCCTTTGAAGTGGATGGTAATCGTACACCAATTATAGGGCTAAGTGGCTATGAAAAGGAACAATTTATTACAAATGGTGGCAGTAAAAATATGGACGATTTCCTTAGAAAACCTATAAAAATGGAATCTTTAGAAAGAATCGTAAATAAATTTCTAGCTGGAGATATAAAACAATCTTGCTAATCGCAATTTGTGATTACTGCTATTATTTAACTATGAAATGAAAAAACCTGAAAAAACCAAGAATGAGGGCGATAGATTAAAGGAACTCGAAGCGTATGATATATTAAACGCAGAGCAGGAAGGTGATTTTGATTTTCTTACCAAAATGGCTGCTCAAATTTGTAATACCGAAATTTCTTTAATTAGTTTAGTTACAGAAGATAGACAATTATTTCTCTCTCACCATGGTTTAGAACACAAGGAAACCTGTAAAGAATATTCCTTTTGCGCTTATGCCCTTCATCAACCCGATAAATTATTTATAATAGAAAATGCTTTGGAAGATGAGCGTTTTCAGGATAATCCACTGGTAATACAAGAACCTTTCATACATTTTTATGCAGGCATACCCCTGGTTAATGAAAATGGATATGCGTTAGGCACCTTATGTGTTATAGATTCTGAGCCTAAAACATTAGATCTTGAGCAAAAAAAAATGCTAAAGAACCTCGCTAATCAGGTAATGAAACTTTTGGAGTTAAGAAAAAAACAAATTGAAACCAGCAACATAAATCAAGAGCTTAGAAAAAATTTAGATTTATTGGAAGAAACTCAGCAAGCTAATAAAATTGGGGGTTGGGAGCTAGATATAGCAACGGGAAAAACAATTTGGACAGAATTTGTTTATCATATTCACGAGGTGCCTTTAGATTTTAAATTCGATAAAAAAAGTGCAATAGAATTTTATCATCCTAACGATAGGGAGAAAATTAGTAAAGCGGTAGAAAATACCATAGCAACTGGTAATCGCTTTGATGTAACCTGCAGGTTAATTACAGCAAAAAATAATGAGATTTGGGTAAGAAGTACCGGCCGTAAAGTAGGAGGTAAATTGATTGGGAGCTTCCAGGATATTACTGAGTTCAAGAAAAATGAATTAAAATTTGAGGGTATATTTAATTCTACTTTTAGCTTTATAGGGTTCTTAGATCTTGATGGGACCCTACTGGATGCAAATGAGACCGCTTTAAAAGTTGCTGATCTTCAACCAGAAGATGTAATTGGTAAACCTTTCTGGGATTGTTATTGGTGGCAGATATCAAAAGAAACCCAGGAAGAATTAAAAAGAAATTTTTACAAGGCTGTAAAGGGTGAAATAGTTTCTTATGAAGTGAAAGTATGGACTGCAAACAAAATTTCTACTACTATACTTTTTAGCCTCAAACCTATATTTGATGAACACAATAACGTGGTCTATATATTACCAGAGGGAAGTCCTGTTCAGGAAATTGTAGATGTTAGGCAAAGGTTTAAATCTGTTATAGAAGGTACCAATGTGGGCACCTGGGAATGGAATGTTCAAACGGGAGGGACTATTTTTAATGAAAGATGGGCAGAAATTTTAGGCTATACTCTAGAAGAACTCCAACCGGTAAGTATAGAAACCTGGACTAGCCTGGCGCATCCAGATGATCTTATAGAATCTAATCGTTTGTTAAATGAATGCTTTCAAAAGAGAACCGAGTTTTACGAGTTTGAAAGCAGAATGAAACATAAAGATGGCGATTGGGTTTGGATCATGGATCGAGGAAAGGTATTTGAATGGACCGAAGATGGTAAGCCATTGAAAATGTATGGGACTCACCAGGATATAAATCAGCGTAAGAAATACGAAGAAGAATTACGAGTAAGCGAAGAAGCTTTTAGAGGAAATTTTGAAAATGCTGCCATAGGTATGGCTTTGCTTAATGAAGAAGGAAAATGGCTGAAAGTAAATGAAAAAGTCTGTGAAATTTTAGGTTATACAGAAGAAGAATTGATGCAACTTACCTTTCAGGATATTACCCATCCCGAAGATCTAAACAAAGATTTAAATTTACTTACAGAAGTAATTGAAGGTAAAAGACCTAATTATAATATGGAGAAAAGATATTTTCATAAAAATGGAAATATTATTCATATAATTTTAGCTGTTTCAGTAGTAAGAAATCATCGTGGAGCTATTCTTTATTTTGTATCCCAAATAATTGACATTACTGCAGCAAAGAAACATACCGAAAAATTAAAGTATCAGCAGAACTTACTAAATGCTTTATACGAATTATCACCTATCGGTATTGCTCTTAATGATTATGAAACCGGCCAGTTTAAGGATGTAAATGATAAGTTGGTTGAGCCTTCCGGCTATTCTAGAGAAGAATTTATGAATTTAAGCTATTGGGATTTAACTCCAATAGAATACGAGCGGGAAGAGAAAAAGGTACTAAATCAATTAGAGAAGACCGGAGTTTATGGTCCATTCCAAAAAGAATATAAACGAAAAGATGGGTCAAGATATCCGGTACTTTTGCGCGGTGTAATGGTAGAGGATCTCAATAGAAATAAATTTATTTGGTCTTTTATTCAAGATATAAGTAAGGAAAAAGAAGCAGAAAATAAACTACAGGCGGCCCTATCTAACCTTCAGGCTATTTTAGATGCAAGTACGCAAGTGGTTATAATTGCAACTAATAAAGAGGGGGTGATTACCCATTTTAATTCAGGAGCAGAAACTGCATTGGGATATAGCCAGGAAGAAGTGCTTGGGAGATTAACTCCTCTAGCTATACACGAAAAGAAGGAAATTAGGGCTGAAGCAAAAAAAATAGCTAAAAAGGGTCAAAAATTTTCAGATTTTGAAGTGCTTACTTTTGAGGCGCAAAAAGAAGAGCCCGGTGCAAAAGAATGGACCTATATAAGAAAAGATGGTAGTAAGTTTACGGTATTGCTATCTGTAACTGCTATTAAAAAAGATGATGAGATTACCGGTTATCTGGGAGTGGCGGTAGATATTTCAGAATTAAAAAGAGTTGAAAACGAAATTAAATCTTTACTGGATATCACCCAGGATCAAAATAACCGCCTGAAGAATTTTGCCCATATCGTTTCTCATAATTTAAGGTCTCATAGTTCTGGTATTATTGGTCTTTTGGATGTTTTAGAGACTGATCATCCAGAGTTGGAGAGCAATGAACTTTTTAAAATGGTTAGCCGTGGTGCCGAAAATTTACAGCAAACAGTAGAAGATCTAAGTGATGTAATATCGGTTAGTTTTAATAAAGCCAATCTACATGCTGTTAGTTTGTACGAGGTGATAGAGAAAAATATAGATAGCTTATCTAACCAGATAAGAAACGCAAATATAAAGATTGAGAACCAGGTTGATATAAATACAAAAATTCAGGGGGTTCCTGCTTATATAGAAAGTATAGTCTTAAACTTTATCACCAATGCTATTAAATATAGATCACTTGAAAGAGATAGTTACTTGAAGATTTATAGTAAAGTAAAGAAAGATAAAACTATTCTGTTTTTTGAAGATAATGGTTTGGGAATGGATTTAAAGAGGCACGGAGACCGCTTGTTCCAAATGTATAAGACTTTTCATACCCATAAAGACTCCAGGGGCTTAGGCTTATTTATTACTAAAAATCAAATAGAAAGTATGAACGGGAAGATTCAGGTGGAGAGCATGGAAAACGTGGGGACAACCTTTAAAATTATTTTACCTAATGAAAAAAATTAATCTTGCTTGCATCATAGAGGATGATCCCGTGCATCAAATGCTTACTCAAAAATACGTTAAACTTACTGGCCTTGTTGATAATCTAATGGTTTGTAAAAACGGAAAAGAGGCCTATAACTTACTTAGTTCTCTTATAACCACAGGAGAACCGGTGCCCGAGGTAATTCTGTTAGATTTGAATATGCCTGTGTGGGATGGATGGCAGTTTCTTGAAGAATTTCTTAAAATTCCCATTGAACAAAAGATCACCATATTTATTTTAACCAGTTCTATAAATGAAGATGATTTTATAAAAGCCGAAATGTTTAATTTGAGTAGTAATTACTTAATAAAACCTATAAAAGTAGATAAACTAAAAACTGTGCTAAGTGAAATATAGAGATTAAACCTTTTAGCACAATATTTAAGAATAGTAATAGTACTGTTTTAAAGCTAATTACCAGATAACAGATGATTTTAGAGATATTTTCATCCAAATTTATTTTTATAGTACCAGATAAACGCACAAAGTTGTCTGGTAAACTCTGTAAACTCACTTCCGTAGTAATTTAAAGTCTGTGTTACGTTCTGAACACTCTTAACAGAAGACCATTTATTCCCAATGGTGTCTTGTTTAGAATCATTCTTATTTAATTGTTAAATACTATAGAAATAGTTAAATATGAACTATTTTTATGTTTAACAAAAGCAATTAAAATCTAAACAAAATGAAAAATTTTTGTTTCTTCATATTATTCAGTTGCTGCTATTTCTCTCAAGCCATTGCTCAGGATCCTGACGAAGATCAACTTGGTGCCTGGTATATGTATTTTTGGAACACAAATTTTGGAGAATCTAATTGGGGCCTACAAGGTGATTATCAATATCGCGATTGGCGCGGGTTGGGCGACCGGGAACAATTATTACTTAGAACAGGTGTTACATTTACTCCTAAAGAATCTGGTGTTAAATTTACGCTGGGTTATGCAAATATTACCACAGGGCAGTATGGAACCAATATTGATTCCCCCGTTTCAGAAAACAGGATCTACCAGGAAGCATTGTTTGGACAAACAGTATGGAAAAGACTACTACTTACCCATAGATTAAGATATGAACAAAGATGGGTAGAAGCCCAGGATTTTAGAACACGATATCGTTACAATCTTTTTGTATACATTCCATTTACCGGAACTACGCTAGAAAAAGGTACTCCTTACTTTGCCTTTTATAACGAGGTATTTATAAATGGAGAACGAAATATTGGAGACGGGCGTGAGGTACAATTTTTTGACCGAAACAGGACCTATTTAGGTCTTGGGTATGCCTTAAATAATAAATTGAGAATGCAGGTGGGATGGATGGAGCAAACCACGGTAAATTGGCAGAAGGGACAATTACAGATAAGTCTGCATCAAACCTTTTAGTATTAACTTTAAATAGTCATAAAATGAAAAAACTAAGGTTACCATTATTGATGTTACTGGCAGCATTTGTTTTTACTTCCTGCCAGGATGAAAAAAAGACTGAAACTGCCCAGGAACAAAACCAGGATGAAAGGGTAGAAGAAGGAGTGGTGGAGAGTATTCTTACCGCTGAAGAGCAGGCCGATATGACGCCGCAAGAAATTATAGGAAGACTTAAAAAAGGGAACGAGAATTTTGTAAATAATAACCTTACCCAACGTGATCATTCGGCACAACGTAGAAAAGCAATGATTGGTCAGTATCCAAAAGCGATAGTACTTTCTTGTGTAGACAGCCGTGTACCGGTAGAAGATGTTTTCGACCTGGGAATTGGTGATATTTTTGTAGCCAGGGTAGCCGGGAATATCGAAAACGAAGATATTGTTGGCTCTATGGAATTTGCCACTGCAGTGGCAGGTTCAAAAGTAGTGATCGTAATGGGCCATACGGCCTGTGGTGCAGTAAAATCTGCCATAGACCAGGTAGATGCAAAATCGATGAACATGAATTCCCTGGCCGATCTGTTAGACGAAATTCAACCTGCCGTGGAAGAAACCGAGCTTGATGGAGAGCGTAATGCTAAAAATACAGAATTCACCAATAAGGTGATCAAAACAAATGCGATGCGTACTGTAGAGAATATTCGTGAAGCCTCTCCTACCCTTGCTAAAATGGAAAATGAAGGTAAGATCATGATCGTTTCGGCAGTTTATGATATGGAAAGCGGGGTTGTAGATTTTCACAACAACTAATCTTTTCTAAAAATAGAAATATTTTAAAACGCTTTATATGAAATAACAGAAGAGAATTCTCTTCTGTTATTTTTTTGAATACTTATAAAATATATCGATTTCAATTGGTAATCAATTCTTCATAAGAACTCTCGTAAAACTATATTTCAATGTTATTTTCCTGAAATAAGGTAGGAGACAACTGCCTTTGCTTTCTGCGGGTAAGATATTTTCTTAAGACTCCTCCCGAGACTTTGTTCACATCAAATTCAATAACAAAGGCGTCTTTATCTACCTTTTTTAATACCCGGTAAACCTTTTTTGTATCGATCCTGTTCACCACCGTATGTATAATCTCAAGATTTTGCTTTTCTCCCTGGCTTCCATAACCCTTAGTACCCTGATAGATGGTCATTCCCTGCCCGATATCTTTTAGTAGTGTCTTTTGCATTTCCCCCGATTTGGAGGTCACTATCATAAGGCCCACATAATCCTCAAAGCCCTCCAGTATAAGATCGATAGTTTTTGCCGTAATAATATAAGTGAGTACAGAATACATTGCCACTTCTAGCGAGAATAAAAAGCCGGCTAAAAGGAAAAGCACCACGTTAAACCAAAAAATTATTAGGCCAATGGAAATTCCTGTTCGTTCGTTGACGAATATTCCAAGAATTTCCGACCCGTCCAGCACCGATCCATTTTTAATAGCGATCCCAATTCCTGCGCCTAAGAATAGCCCGCCAAAAATGGAGATAAGCAGTTTATCGTCTGTGATGGGCTGAAAATTTTCAAAATGAATTACGAGAGATAATATCAAGACAGATATTAGCGACCTTATCACTATTCTTTTAGAAACCGTGAACCAGCCAATTACAAAAAATGGAATACTAATAACCGGAAGAATTATGGAGATTTCGAACCCGGTAATTTTATTCAATAAGATCGAGATTCCGGTTACTCCGCCATCTAGAAAACCATTTGGAAGGAGAAAGGCTTTAAGGCCTATACTTGCTAGCACTATAGCAATGGCGAGTTGAAAAAATTCCCAGAAAATTATTGGTTTTATTTTCATAGAAGTAATCAGACCTAAATTACCATTTCTGGCTTTTCGATTGCCGCTATTGTTTTAAATAATTCATTTAAAGATATGATAAATACTTTTTTACAAGATCGACAGGTGTGATATTTTTGAGTATAAGCTTTTATTTATCGTATAGAATATAACTTTTCAACAGAGCAAGGGTTAAAAAGTATTTTTTAAAAGCAATTAATTTCCTAAGGAATTAAATCCGTATTTTCAAATATAGATTCGCATGGTTTATTAACCACTCTCAAAGGCGCAAGATCAAAAGATATTGAAATGAAAAGGATAAAATCGTTTATACTGTACAAAACTTAACCGGCATACTTTAATCGAAAATTGCAACAATGATTTTCTAAAAATATTCTTCTTAGTAAAAGCCCATATTATTTAGTAATTTCCGTTTTTTGCTAAACTATGCGTTTACTAGCCTTCTTTTTATTTTTTAGTTTCAGCCTGTTTGCGCAGGAATTACCTCCAATAACCAATTTTGATCCCGGTATTTATAATGCTGGCAATCAAAACTGGATGATTTCCCAGGCGCCTAATAATCATATTTATGTGGCCAATAACCTGGGACTGCTCAGCTTTAACGGGGAGCAATGGAATCTTCATAAAGTTCCTAATGCAAGTGCAGTTCGCTCGGTTTTGGCCCAGGAAGATAGGATCTACACCGGTTCTTATATGGATTTTGGCTTTTGGGAACACAGTAAAAAAGGGGAGCTAACCTACACCAGTCTTACTGATCTTTCTAAAGAGGAGATTTTGGATGGCGAACAATTTTGGCATATTGCTGCCTTAGAAGAATACATAGTTTTTCAAAGTTTACGCAGACTGTATAGCTACAATAAAAAAACCGGTCAGTTAAGTACAATTACCGCCGGCGATATTATTTCGAATTTATTTAGGGTAGACAATAAGTTATACTACCAGGTAGCCGAAGATGGTTTATACGCTATAGATAATGGTGTAATAGAACGCGTGATTACCAATGCCGAAATTGAAGATAAACCCATTATTGGACTGTTCCCTTTCGAGGAAAATAAAATGCTGGCTGTCACCCGAGATGACGGACTTTTTACCATAGAAGGGAATACCTGGCGGCCTTACCAATTCGAAAACTATCCAATAGAGGAAAGTATTTTTACCGCGCAATTACTCGAGGATAAAACATTGGTGTTGGGCAGCATTGGTGATGGTTTACATGTTTATAACCTAGAAACTTCCCTGAAATACCAATTGTTACAACCGGTGATTAATAACAACACTGTTTTATCAATAATGGAAGATAAAGCAGGTAATATTTGGGGCGGCCTGGACAATGGTTTGGTGCTTATTAATCGCAAAAGTCCGTTTAAATTGTTTACAGATATCTACGGAAAAGTAGGTACGGTTTATTCCAGCTACCAATTCCAGGATCATTTATATTTAGGTACTAACCAGGGCTTATATGTGAGCAATGATACTTCTAAAGACTATGAACTTATTCCCGGCACCAGCGGGCAGGTTTGGAGTATTAATGAAATAAACGGAAAATTATTCGCCGGTCACGATCGTGGGGTTTTCGCGATAAAGGGTAATACTGCTAATCATATTTTTGATGGTCAGGGTGTTTGGGAAATTAAGGAATTCAAGAACGGGTTGCTCCAGGGACATTACGATGGAATTAGTTTTTGGGAAGATGGCAAATTTGAAAAAGACCCGAAGTATTTGGCTAATTTCGATCTTTCTTCACGTAACCTTATAGTTGAAAATGATTCGATAATTTGGGTGGGCCACGATCACAAAGGAATTTTTAAGCTGAAAATTGATACTGAGGTCAGGGAAGTAAAAAGTAAAGAAAATTATAACGTATCCTATCAGGGCGGGATGGGCTTAAAAGTATTTCAGTTCAATGATTCTATATATTATTCTACTGAAGATGAAATTTATAAATATGATCCTTCCAAAAATAAATTCCTTCAGGAGAACAATTTAAACGCGCTTATAGAGGAACCTCGAATTACTGGAATTTCTGAAGTTTTGCCAGACAATACCTGGTGGAGTTTTGGCAAAGAAAATCTTGTTTATGTAACCAGGGACGCATTTCAGGATAGATTAAGTGCAAAGTCGGTAGCAATTCCTATAGAATATAGAAGTATAGCAAAAGGATTTGAGAATATTTCGCTAATTGGTGAACGCGAGTACTTGGTGGGATCTAATTTAGGATATACTATTTTTTCTACGCCTTTAGATCTTCCAGAGATGGAGAAACTTAGTATTAATAAGGTTTCTACGGCTAGTTTAGAGAATAATTTCAGCAGTCATGGATTACAGCTCGAGAATCTGGAATTACCCAATGCCGAAAATAATATCAATTTTGAATTCAGTATTCCTGTTTACTCTAAACTTACAAAACCGGTTTACAGCTATAGAATTAACGGCTTTAGTAAGGGTTGGAGCGATTGGCAAACCAATGGGAGTGCTACTTTTGAAAATATGCCATCGGGCGATTATGTTTTTGAAGTAAGAGGTAAATACAATAATAAAATTAGCGAGATCGCTTCCTATACTTTTAGTATTGCTCTGCCCTGGTATGCTACTACCACTGCAATAATTATTTACATTCTGTTGTTTCTACTGCTCATTTTTATCCTGCATAAAATTTATACAGGATATTTCCGAAAACAACGCAACAGGTTGATGGAGCGTAACCGCAAGAAAATTGAAATTAAGCAGTTAGAATCCCAGCAGGAGATAATCACGCTTCAAAATCAAAAGTTAGAGTCAGATATGGCATCTAAAAACCGGGAACTCGCTGCTTCTACGATGAACCTGATTAAAAAGAATGAATTTTTAAATGAACTGAAGAAAAGATTGACTTCAGCAAAAAATGAAGATGATATCCAAAAAGTTATTTCAGTAATCAATAAAAATATTGCCGAAAAAGATAACTGGAAACTGTTTAAAGAGGCCTTTGATAATGCCGATAAAGATTTCCTTCAATCGGTAAAAGAAGCACATCCAAACCTTACTTCCAACGATCTTAAACTTTGCGCTTATTTAAGGTTGAATTTATCTTCAAAAGAGATTGCTCCATTGCTAAATATTTCGGTGCGAAGTGTCGAAATAAAACGATATCGTTTGCGTAAAAAGATGGATTTAGACCATGATCAGGGTTTAGTGGAGTACATCCTCAAGTTTTGAGCACTTAACATTTAACCATTTTACCACAACATCGCCTCAACATTCTTGTTAAAAGCCCTAAAATCAATACTTCAAGTGATTTTTTTTGAAACTGCGTAATCTTCGGTTTCAGAGCGCTATAATAACAAATTCGTAAAATTTTCTCCTTATAATTTTCATGTTGAAGTATTGTAAAGGCGCTTTTTCTATGGCCTTAACAATTAATTAATAAATTGAATTCGAATTAAAATCTCAACAAATGAATAGAATACTTGTACTAATTTTGTTTTGTATTGGAACCTTTTCCTTGCAAGCACAAAACTTTTCGGTTTCGGGAACCGTAGATGAAGCAGACACCGGTCTTCCGCTCCCCGGAGTGAACATTATTTTAAAGAATACTACTAATGGTGTGGTAACCGATTTTGACGGTAATTATACCATTAATAATATTGCGGCTGGAGATGTTCTGGTTTTTTCTTATGTAGGTTTTTTACCGCAGGAAATAACCGTAGGGGAAAATCAAACAGAAATTAATGTTAGTTTAAATACAGATTCTGCTGCTTTAGATGAAGTGGTGGTAATTGGTTATGGAACGCAGCAAAAGAAAGATATTACAGGAGCTGTTTCGGTAGTATCAAATGAAACTATTGAGCAGCTTAATCCTATTAAGGTAGAACAAGCCTTGCAGGGTACTGCGGCTGGGGTTAATGTAACACCATCTTCTGGTGCACCCGGTGCAGGTATTAATATTAATATTCGTGGTATTGCTTCCAATAGTGAAAATGGACCGCTTGTACTTATAGACGGTTACCAGGGAGATTTAAATACTATTAACCCTAACGATATAGAATCTATTTCTATTCTAAAGGATGCTCAGGCTGCTATTTATGGTATTGCCGGTGCTAACGGGGTTGTTTTGGTAACTACTAAATCTGGTAAAAAGAATACCGCTCCTACTATACAATATGATGCTTACGTAGGGGTTCAGGAAACTTCAAGAGAACTTCCTTTACTTAATGCTACAGAATATGGTTTGCTTTTAAATGAAAGCTATGCCAATAACGGACAGGCTTTACCATTTCCAAATGTTAGTGAATTAGGTAGAGGTACAAATTTTCAGGAAGAAGTTTTTGATACTTCTCCAATTATGAGTCATAACCTTACCTTAAATGGAGGTTCAGAAAAAGTAACTTACTCTTTTGGGGTTTCGCACCTTGACCAGGAAGGAATTATTGGCGCTAAAAAATCTGATTTCCAAAGAAGCACCGCCAGGTTTAATATTGGGGTAGATATTTCAGATGCATTCACTTTTACCGGGAATACTATTTATACAAGTATAGACAGGAGATCAATAAACGAGAACGGTTTAGGATCAGTACTTTTTAACGCACTAAACATTCCACCAACTTTCGGTGTAGATCAGGAAGATGTTAATGGAACCCTGGGGAACGAGATCATTAACCCGCTTTCGCAAATTGAAAACACTTTTAATGACTATAATCTGAATAAATTCAATGGCTCATTCAGTCTTGATTATATGCCGATAGATGAATTGACATTTACCTCAAGAATAGGGTATAGTCTTTCTACTTCAAAAGGAAAAGATTTCGCGCCAATTATAGATTATGGTCCGGGTAAGGTTTTCAATAATGTGCGTAGTACAGTAAATCAAAATAGAATTAACGATAATTCTTATACGTATGACCTTTTTGGAACTTACGAAAACACTTTTGATGAGACACATCACCTAACAGGAACTGCCGGTATGACGGTAATTAGAAACTGGGGAGATGGTTTATATGCCACTGGTTATGATGTTCCTAACAATTCATGGGATTTTGCAGATATAAGCTTAACCACCGGAACTAATGATGGTTTAAACAACAGTGCTTATAAATATGATATTAGAAAATTATCTTTCTTCGGAAGACTACAATACGATTATAAAGGAAAATACCTTGTTTCAGGTATGCTTCGTAGAGATGCTTCTACCAGGTTTGGACCAGAAAATCGTGTAGGTTACTTCCCTTCTGCAACTGCAGGTTGGATTCTTTCAGAAGAAGATTTCTTAAGTGATTCTAACGTGATTTCTTTCTTGAAATTAAGAGGTAGTTTTGGTATTCTTGGTAATGATGAAGCCGGTGGCGCCGAGTTCTACCGTTCTTTATTAAACGGTGAAGCTACTTATGTTTTAGACGGAAACTTAGTGAACGGTACCGCATTAGGTAGAATTGCCAATCCTGCTTCAGGATGGGAAGAAGCCGAGAAAACTAATATTGGTATAGATCTAAGACTTTTAAATAACAAAATCGATATATCTGCCGATGTGTTTAGAGAAGATCGTAAAGATCTATTGATTGCCGGTATTCCTGTTTCAGGAATCTTTGGTGGCGGTGCACCGGGTTCTGGAGCTCCAACCATTAACGCGGGAACTACCCGAAATGAAGGTTTAGAATTTGCTATAAATTATAAAGAGAATTTTGGAGACGATATTCGAGTTGGAGTTGGTTATAATGCCACTTTCTTAAGAAACGAAGTTACCGAAGTGAATGGAACCGAGTTCCTTCCAGGCGGGCAATTTGGTGTGGGACAACCACAACCGGCACGTTTCCAGGAAGGTTTCCCAATTGGTTACTTCTACGGATATGAAACTGACGGGATCTTCCAAAATCAGGCAGAAGTAGATGCGCATCCTTCACAGGAAACTTTAGGTGCAGCAGCTTCTCCCGGAGATATTCGTTACGTAGACACAAATGGTGACGGAGTTATAAATGTAGATGACCGTACTAATATTGGTGATCCTATTCCTACCGCTACAATGGGTCTAAACCTTAATTTTAGCTATAAGAATTTTGATTTTACCGCTTATACCTACGCTTCTTTAGGAAACGATATGGTAAGAAATTACGAGCGTAATCAACCAAATGTAAATCGTCACGCTTATTATTTAGAAAGATGGACAGGGCCGGGAACCAGTAACGAAGTGCCACGTGTAACAACGGGTGCAACTTCTAATGTTGCTTTTTCAGATTTTTATGTGGAAGATGCTTCTTATGCCAGGCTCCAGAATGTTCAAATAGGTTATAGCCTACCTGAAACATTCCTTGAAAAAACAGGAATTAACCGTTTAAGGATTTACACTTCGGTACAAAACCTTTACACATTTACCAATTATAAAGGTTTTGATCCTTCGGCTTCAACCGGGGAAGCCATTGGTGGTGGAATTGACTACGGTTTTTATCCAGTCCCAAGAATTTTCCTTGCCGGATTAAACCTTAACTTTTAAAAAATCGCACAATGAAGAGATACAATAACATATTCAATAAGATGCTTCTGTTGCTCCTGTTGGCTTTTAGCTTTGGATGTACCGAAGATTATTTGGATGAAACTGAAGAATACACAATAGATTCAGAAAACTATTTTAATTCTGAAGAAGATTATTATAACGCGATGATTGGCGTTTATGATATCTTACAATCTACTTATGTAAATGTATTGCTGGGCGAAATTGCTTCAGATAATACCCTAAGTGGAGGTGAAAGCGCCAACGATGTTATAGGCTTTCAACAAGTAGACGAAATGACGCACACCCCTGTAAACGATAACCTGGACGACGTTTGGGATTGGAATTTTGCCGGGGTACAACGCGCAAACTACGTTTTGGAATTTCAGGACAAAACAGATTTTGAAGGTCGCGAAATGATTATTGCTGAGGTTCGTTTTTTAAGAGCTTATTTTACTTTTGAATTAGTAAAATGGTTTGGACCAATTCCAATAAAAGGAGATGAGCGTTTTGTATTGGGAGATGAGACCTCTGTGCCAAGAGCTTCTACCGAAGAAGTTTACGCACAAATTGAAAGCGATTTACAATTTGCTATAGACAACCTTAATTATACCGCACCAGAAACTGGTAGAGCAACCAAAGGAGCTGCAATGGCTTTGCTTGGTAAAGCGCATTTATATCAGGAAGAATTTGATGAAGCTGCAAATGTATTGACAGATTTGATCGAAAATGGTCCTTACGCTTTAGCAGATTTTGATACTCTTTTCTTACAGGAAGGCGAGAATAACGAAGAATCTGTTTTTGAAGTACAGTATACAGGTGAAGAAGGAGCAGGTTTTGGATGTTTACAGTGTAGTGAAGGTAACGTAGCCGTAGGTTTCCAGGGAATAAGAAATTATTCGGGTCCTGTTTTTGAACCTGGTTTCAGTTTTAATGTTCCTACTCAAGAAGCTTACGATATGTTTACTGAAGATGATATCAGGAGAGAGCCTTCTATTTTAGATATAGAAGC
This sequence comes from Salegentibacter mishustinae, assembly GCF_002900095.1. Taxonomy (NCBI): domain Bacteria; kingdom Pseudomonadati; phylum Bacteroidota; class Flavobacteriia; order Flavobacteriales; family Flavobacteriaceae; genus Salegentibacter; species Salegentibacter mishustinae. The sequence goes on from NZ_LLKN01000002.1 coordinate 637,737, forward strand.
CTGGGCAGCCGAAACTGGCGCAACTTATGCCGAAGGTTATAAGCATACCGGTTATTTTAACCGAAAGTATCTTCCAAGAGAAAATGATAACGTAGGTGATGCTAACCTTACCCAGCCTAATAATTACCGCTCTATTCGTTACGCCGATGTGTTATTGATGGCTGCTGAAGCCCTGAACCGTGGTGGAATAGACGATAGTGAGGCTAGAACTTACCTTAATGTAGTTCGTGAGAGAGCAGGATTAGATAGCGTAGATGCCGCAGGAAATGCTCTTACCGAAATTATCTACGAAGAAAGAAGAAAAGAATTAGTAGGCGAAGGTCACCGTTTCTTTGATTTGGTAAGAACCGGCAGAGCCGCAGATAACATTGAAGGATTTACTGCAGGGAAAAACGAACTTTTCCCTATTCCGTTAGAAGAAATAGAATTTTCTCAGGGTAACTGGGAGCAAAATCCGGGATACTAAAACATTAGAATTATGAAAAGACATTATAAAATAATTTTTGCATTCCTTCTTGCTCTGCCATTTTTTGGCTGCGAGAGTGATGACGATGCCCTTGTAGATCTTGAGCAGGTACAGGCACCGGCAAATTTGGGTGCAACATTTCAAATAACTCAAGATAATTCCGGTTTGGTAGAGATTACCCCAACCGGTGAAGGAGCTGCGGAGTATACCGTAGATTTCGGCGATGGTTCTACTCCTGCAGAAGGGATTAAAGTAGGAGACGCTGTAGAACACGATTATGCAGAAGGTGAATATGAAGTAGAGGTTACCGGGATTAATATTAACGGTAAAATGGCTTCAGGAATTCAGCCTTTAACCGTTTCTTTCCTTGCACCAGAGAATTTGGAAACTGAGATTGTAAAAGATGCCAATAATAATTATTTGGTAACTGTTTCAGCCAGCGCTACAAACGCTGCAATGTTCGAAGTTTATTTTGGTGAAAACGAAGATGAAGAGGCAACTCCCCTTATGCCGGGAGAAACTGTTTCTTATACTTACAGTAGTATAGGTACATACAATGTTCGCGTAGTAGCTCTTAGTGGTGGTGCAGCGACTACTGAAGTTGAACAGGAAATTACTATTACAGATCCGCTTTTCCTTCCTATAGATTTTGAATCAGAAACGCTTAATTATACTTTTAATAATTTTGGTGGCGGCGAAGGAGCAGGAGCACCGGTAATTGATAACCCAGATCCTTCTGGTTTAAATACCAGTGCGAGGGTAGCTTCTTATACTAAACCTGCAGGCTCTGAAATATGGGCAGGAACAACTATTGGTCTTGATGAACCTATAGATTTTTCTTCAGATAAATACATTAGTGTAGATGTATGGTCTCCAGCGGCAGGAACTCCGGTTATTTTTAAGATAGAAAATCTTGATGATGCCGATCTTTTTGTTGAAAGTACTGTAGAAACTACAGTTAGCAATGCCTGGGAAACCCTGACTTTTGATATGTCGGCGGTAGATACAAGCATTGATTACGGTAGACTGGTGCTATTCTTTAACTATGGAACTCCAGGAAATGATGAGACGTATTATTTCGATAATATTCAAACAACCACTTTAGAACCATTAAAACTTCCTATAAATTTTGAATCTGAGAATCTTACCTATGCGTGGGGCGGATTTGGCGGCGCAGGCGCAGGTGTGATAGATAACCCAGATATGTCTGGCATAAACACCAGTGCTAAAGTTACCGAACTTTCTAAAGGAGATGGATCTGAAGTATGGGCAGGGGTTTCTTTAAACCTGGACGAAGCTCTAAGTTTTGAGAACGGAACTACCGTTAAAATGAAAACCTGGTCTCCAGAAGCTGGAGTGCCGATCCTGTTGAAGTTTGAAGACTCAGATTCAGCACCAGACAATAACGGAAACCCTTCAGTATTTGTTGAGGTAACTCAAAATACTACGGTTGCTAATCAATGGGAAGAGCTTTCTTTTGATCTAAGCACTTTTGACGCTTTTAACGAAAGTGTAGGTTATGACCGTTTGATCGTATTCTACGACTTCAACAGCCCTGGTGAAGGCAATAGCTTTTACTTTGATGATGTTACTATTGGCGAGGTACAAACCGAATATATTTCACTTTTTAGTGATGTTGCTGATGATGTGGCAGTTGATACCTGGAGAACTAGCTGGTCTATTTCAGACTATGAAGAAATAGAGTTTGACGGAAAATTGTCTAAACATTATTTCAACTTAGATTACGTTGGAATTGAAACAATCGCCAATCCTGTAGATGCTTCAAATATGACGCATTTCCATACCGAATTCTATACCGATAATGCTACTGTTTTTAGAGTGAAGTTGGTGGATCTTGGTCCTGATGGTGTTTTTGGAGGAGGAGACGATTCTGAATCAGAAATTGTTATAGAGAATCCTGCCCAGAATGAATGGGTAAGTTTGGATATTCCACTATCAGAATTTGAGAACCTTGATGGGATGGCCAACATCGGACAGCTTATTTACTCTGGTTTACCTGCTGGAGGGGTTAATGTTTATGTGAACAACATTTATTTTCGTAATTAAAAAGCATAAAAATGAAAAATATATTTAAAACAAGTCTTGCGGTACTTTCGCTGGTTTTTTTCAGCGCCTGTTCCAACGACGATTATGATATAGGTGATATTACCACACCTTCTAACCTAAGTGTTACCGCTGAAGTGGTAGGGCAAACTGAGGAAATGCCTAATGGCGACGGTAGTGGCGCAGTAAGCTTTACCGCCAGCGCCGATAACGCCATGACCTACAAGTTTATTTATGGCGATGGTTTTGAAGAAGTTTCTGCTTCTGGAGAAACCACCCATAGTTTTAACGAGAACGGGGTAAACGATTATACGGTAACAGTTGTGGCCTCGGGTACAGGGGGAGCTTCCTCGAATATGACCACCACCGTAACTGTTTTTAGTGATTTCAGCGATCCGGAAACTAAGGAGTTACTTACCGGCGGAAGTTCAAAAACCTGGTATGTGGCGGCCTCACAGCCGGCTCACCTTGGTGTAGGCCCAAGCTCTGGAGAAGGATTTACGGCTCCTATATACTATGCAGCTGCTCCTTTTGAAAAAGCGGGTGCAGATGTTAGTTCTTGTTTCTATACCGATGAAATGACGTTTAGCCTGAATGAAAATGATAATATAGTTTACAATTACAATAACAATGGGCTAACCTTTGTAAATGTAGCTTACACCGGTGATTTTGGTGGAGATGGATCTGAAGACCAGTGTCTTGATTTTGGTAATACTGGAGACTTTAGTGCTTCTCTTTCTCCTTCAACTTCTGGGTTGCCAGAAGATGCTACTACCGGTACGGTAATTAATATCGCTGGCGGTGGAACAATGAGCTACTATGTAGGTTCAAGTTCTTACGAAGTTCTTAATATTACACCAACTACAATGGATGTGAGGGTAATACCGGGTAACGATCCTGCTTTGGCGTGGTATTTAAAATTCACTACTTCCCAGGGTGGAGAAGAAGAGGAAGAATTTGAGAGTCAGTTTAACACCGAGATCTGGTCAGATGAGTTTGATGGTGATGCACTTAATACCGATAACTGGAACTATGAAACTGGTAACGGCAGCAATGGCTGGGGTAATAATGAAGCTCAGTATTATACAGATGCTGAAGACAACGTAAAAGTAGAAAACGGAAACCTTGTAATTACAGCAAAAAGAGAAGCTGAGAGTGGTTTTGATTTTACTTCTGCCAGAATAACTACTAAAGATAAATTCGAATTTACCTTTGGTCGTGTAGAGGTTCGTGCAAAATTACCTGCAGGAGGGGGAACCTGGCCTGCAATCTGGATGCTTGGCGCTGCATTTCCTGAAGAATCATGGCCAGGAGTTGGTGAAATGGATATTATGGAATTTGTAGGAAACGATCCCGATAGAATTTCATCTGCCTTACATTTCCCTGGAAATTCAGGAGGTAACGCTATTGTAGGAGACACAGAAGTTTCTGACGTAACCTCAGAGTTCCACATATACGAAGTTGAATGGACAGCGGAAAAGATCACTTTCCTAATGGA